>JARRLC010000033.1:0-24612 GCA_037387425.1 Alphaproteobacteria bacterium | reverse complement strand
GTCCACCACCGCGACCTTCACGCCAGTGCGATATCCGGGGTCAAGCCCCATGGTGGCGCGTGTGCCAGCAGGAGCCGCCAGCAGCAAGTCGCGCAAATTGGAGGCGAACACCCGCACGGCTTCTTCCTCGGCGGCTTGCCACAGCTTCATGCGCATATCCACGCCCAGATGCGTCTGAACGCGGGTTCGCCAAGCAAAGCGCACCGTGTCGTTCAGCCATTTATCGGCGGGACGCCCCCGGTCAGCGATGTTGAAGGCCCGCGCGATGCGTTGCTCGTAAAGGCTCGGTCCGGTAGGCGGCGTGGCGCCCGGCGGCACCGGATCAGGATCGAAGTTGAGATCGAGGATTTCTTCCTTCTCGCCGCGGAACATCGCCAGGATGCGGTGGGACGGCATTTTCGTAAACGGTTCATCAAAATCGAAATAGTCGGCAAACTTCGCGCCTTCGGCCTCCTTGCCTTTGCGGACCTTGGAGCCGAGCGCGCCGCGCGACCACATTTCCTCGCGCAAATTGCCGATGAGGTCGGCATTTTCCGAGAAGCGCTCCACCAGGATGGAGCGTGCGCCTTCCAGCGCGGCGGACGCGTCGGCAACGCCTTTTTCCGTATCGATGAACTGGGCGGCGATGTCCTCCGGCGTGAGGTTCGGATCGCCCAAAATTTGATCGGCAAGCGGTTCCAAGCCAGCCTCACGGGCGATTTGCGCCTTGGTGCGACGCTTCGGCTTATACGGCAGGTAGATGTCTTCCAGACGCGCCTTGGTTTCGGCGGCCATGATCTGAGCTTCAAGTTCGTCGGTGAGCTTGTCTTGGCTGCGGATGCTATCGAGAATGGCGGTGCGACGCTCTTCCATCTCGCGCAGGTAACGCAGGCGTTCTTCCAGGGTGCGGAGCTGCGCGTCGTCGAGCATGCCCGTCATTTCTTTGCGGTAGCGCGCGATGAACGGAACCGTGGACCCGCCATCCAACAATTCAACCGCTGCCTGCACCTGCGCCTCGCGCACGCCCAGCTCTTCCGCGATGCGCAACTCAATGGATTTTACCGTGATGCCCACGTTACCCTCTCTTGAATGCCTAAAGACTCTGCTCTTGTAGCTGACGACTCAAAAATCAGCGGCGAGAATCGAGCGCATATTAGGCAAGGACGAGAGACGTAGCAAATGCGTTAGCGTAGCGGGAATTGACTAGTACGCCCCGCTAGGCAAGTCCTGCCCCATATGCTGCGGACGCTCATCAGCATTTCCGGCGGATAATGTATGCTAGCAAGTCATTGCTATAGCACAGCTTTTCCGCTAGCCAAGTTCACATGAGCGTGTGCGGCAAACTGCGTCCGAACTTGCCTAGCGGGCTGTACTAGTGGCCAGCATCATCACCGTCGCAAGCGTATTGCTCCGGCACCGGACAGGACGCATACACCTTGCGCGACCCCATTCCCAGCACCCTCAAATGCACTGGCTTGCCGCCATTGATATTGAAGCCTTTGATGCATGCCAGAACTGGCAGCTTGGTGGATTGATCCTTTTTCAGCGTTTCGGCATCGGTCACGACAAGCTGGTCAGATGGCGACATTTCCCCCGGCAGCTTAGGCAAAGCTAGCGCGTTTTTCTTCGCAAGAGGGAGAACGTTTTTGCGGCTCGTCAGCGCTGTGTGCGTCCCCAGCAGAAACACCGTGCTTGGCTCTCGGAAGCTCGATACCACCGGCGCTCTCGCGCATGGACGCAGCGCGGTGACAACCTCGGCGATCTGGCGACTGATCCAAACCTGATCCACGCTTGGCACGACCATCCGGAAAGCCGCTGTGTAAAGCAGCACCGCGCAAATGGCTCCGGTTGCTAACGCCGCATAGAAGCGCCCATGCCACGCAGCCCAGGCGGTCGCCAGCGCGCCTGCTATGAATATGAGCGCGATCAGCACCTCCCACACAGATGGCACGATCTGGAAATACACCAGCAGGAACGCCAGAAATCCGGCTTGCGCCAGCGCTACGAACAGCCACAAAGCGGCCGCATGGGTATAGCTGCGCAAGCGGCTGATCTGACCTTCGAGCATGATGTTCAGCACCCAGGCGGCGCCCATGGCGATGGCCGGATAAAGCGGCATGGCGTAATGTGGAAGCTTGGTTGGCACAGCTTCCAGCACGATCCAGAACGGGATGATCCACGCCAGCAGAAACAGCGCCTTGCGATGCACTTTGGCATTGCGCCACAGCCAGATCGCTACGCCTCCCGGCACAACCAGCGCGGCGGGCCAAAAACTCCACCAGAACAGCACGAAATAGAAGCCCGGCGGTCCCCAGTGTTTTTCCTTGCCGCTCGCCAGCTTGGCCAAGAAGTCTTCGCCAATCGCCTGTTGGAAAAACGCGCCTTTAGAGGCAATGCCGATGGCAATGAACCACGGCAGCGTGATGGCGAGCATCATAGGTACGCCCCAACGGCTACGCATATTCTTCAACCATGAGCGATCGCGGTCGAAGATAAGAAGCGTCGCGATCGTCAGTGCAGCGATAGCAGGCGCAACCGGCCCTTTGATGAGCACGCCAGCGCCAAGCGCTCCCCAGAACAGCGCAGCCGAGCGTGCGCCAACGCTAGGCAGCAGATAGAGCCGCGCCAACGCGCCTTGCATGGCCACGATGCATGCAAACAACACGGCGTCAGATTTAGCGATGCGCGCTTCCATGGTGAGGGTGAGGGCGCTTGCTAGCAACGCCGCTGCCAGTAGAGCGTTCTTGCGACCGAAGATCGGTAGCGCCGCCCACCAAGTCAGCAGCACGCCCACGATTATGCCAAGCAGCGAAGGCACACGATAGGCCCAGATCTGGGTAAAATCGCCCGGCGACAACGTCTTCACGCTTGCCGATTGCAGCCAGTAGATGCCGATAGGCTTTTTGTAGCGCGGATTTTCCTGGAAGCGGATATCAACGTAATTGCCGGTTTCCAGCATTTGCTTGCTGGCCTGAGCGAAGCGGGCTTCGTCGCGGTCGGTGACAGGAAGCGTGGCGATGCCGGGCAGGTAAAGCGCTAGGCACAACAAAACCAGAAAAGCCGCGGCTAAGCGCGGTTGTTCTGCCAGCCAGGCCAGATGTTCGCGTGTCCATATGTCGAGACCGTTAATCCATTGCGGTATCTGGCGCAGTGCTTGCGGCATGGCTCTTTGTCCTGTTGTTTCGCCGTGTTGTAGCGGAAAGTACGCGCACTGCAAACGTTATAGAAACGAATAGAGGCGCAAGGATTGCTCCCCACGCCCCTAAAATTCAGATGTAAGTTACTGCTAAGTGAACAATCGCGTTGAATGGATGTCCTGCGCCAAGCAGAATCTAGGCGGCTGGTACGATTACAACTGGTCCGGCGCGCAAGACATCTTCATCAACAGTCCTCTCAAAGGTGCGGAAGTTTTCGGCAAACATTTCGCTAAGTTGACGCGCCTGCACATCAAAGGCAGCTTTGTCGGCCCAAGTGCTGCGCGGATCAAGCAGCTCGGAAGGGACGCCCTCCACCGCGATGGGCACTTCGAGGCCAACAACAGAATCACGGCGGAACTCAGCGTTGTTCAACTCGCCCGAGAGCGCGGCGGAAAGCAGCGCGCGGGTATGCTTCAGCGGCATGCGATGCCCGACGCCGTATTTCCCGCCGGTCCAGCCGGTATTCATCAGCCAGCAATTGACGTTATGCTTCTTGATGAGTTCCCGAAGCAGATTGCCGTAAACGCTTGGATGACGCGGCATGAACGGCGCGCCAAAGCAGGTCGAAAAGGTGGCCTGCGGTTCTGTGATGCCTTTTTCGGTACCCGCCACTTTCGCCGTATAGCCAGACAGGAAATGATACATCGCTTGCGAAGGCGTGAGTCTTGCGATGGGGGGGAGCACGCCGAAAGCATCGGCCGTGAGCATCACGATATTCTTCGGATGGCCGGAAGCCCCGGTATCGCTGGCGTTCGGCACGTAATGCAACGGATAGGCGGCCCGCGTGTTCTCGGTTAATGTTGTATCGTCAAAGTCGGGTTGGCGTGTTTCAGGGTGCAGGATCACGTTTTCCAGCACAGCGCCCCATCGGTTTGAAGCGGCGAAAATGTCGGGTTCGTACTCCTTCGACAGCCTAACGGTTTTGGCGTAACAACCGCCTTCGAAATTATAGATGCCGCGATCAGACCATCCGTGCTCGTCATCGCCGATGAGCGTGCGGGTCGGGTCCGCCGAGAGCGTCGTTTTGCCAGTGCCTGAAAGGCCAAAGAAAACAGCAGTGTTGCCGCCGTCGCTTTCCTCGCTGGCAGAGCAGTGCATAGGAAGAACGTCTTTGGGCGGAAGCACATAGTTGAGGTAGGTGAAGACCGACTTCTTGATCTCGCCGGCATAGGACGAACCGCCGATGAGCACCAGTTTGCGGGTAAAGTCGCAAGCAATCACTGTGTCTGAACGCACGCCGTGACGGTCGGGATCGGCGCGGAAGCTAGGCAGCGCTATCACCACGAATTCTGGCTCGTAGCCGGGAAGTTCATCTGTTGGAGGAACGATGAGAAGATGGCGAATAAAGAGAGATTGCCACGCCAATTCGGTAAAGACTTGGGCGTTGACCCGATATTTTGCATCAGAACCAGCGTATAAATCTTGGCGAAACAGATTTTTTGCTGCCGCATGAGCAAGGAAATCTTCCAGTAAAACTTCATATTTCTCTGGCGACAGGGATTTGTTGTTATCCCACCAGATGGAATTTTCAGTTTCAGCATCGCGGATGATAAATTTATCGGCGGCAGACCGGCCCGTATGAGCACCGGTTTCCATCGCGAGGGCGCCGGTTGCAACAACCCTTCCCTCTCCCTGGCGGATGCTCAATTCGTATAGTTCTGGTTCTTGGAGGTTGGTACGCAAACTTTGCAGACGTTCAGTTAGAAACGAAAACTTCGACACAGAATCACTCCTTGCCCTTTATGGGGGTAAAGATGGAATTTTGCTGGGATATCCTGAACTTGGTTCAAGAGATGTCCTTATCAGCGGGGTACGAGTTAGCTTAGCTATCCACTTGCTGCAAAACAAATCATCACATTTTGAGGATACCAGCGAGATACAACGACCGGCAGCATTTTAATGGATCAATCTAAAAAAAGCATGATGATGAAACGACATAGCCCCCATGCATAAATGTGCACACGCACCAAAATGCGACACGTGTCTCAAAATAGGACGTACGGTGTACAGTTGTGTGTAGCCATCCCGTTCATTCTGCATTAAAGAACGGAACGTCACAAATACGCCGGATTCAATTGTGGAGTTATTAGCTGTGATTTAAACTGTTGCGAAGTGATGACAGTCAACTACGATGACCAGCAATGATGACAGTGGCCGCTCAGCCACAAACCGAACCAGAGACCTTAGTAATAGCGCGTCGCAATCCGCCGCAGCGAAAGCAGTGAATGCAATGCCGACTATCGCACTCGTCGATGACGACCGAAATATCGTAACCTCGCTGCGCATGGTGCTTGAGGCCGAAGGGTATAAGATTCAAGCTTATACCGACGGCGCCACTGCGCTTGATGGGTTGACGATGGATCCGCCGGATCTGGCGATACTCGACATTAAGATGCCGCGCATGGATGGCATGGAGCTGCTACGGCGCTTGCGCCAAAAAACCGAAATGCCGGTCATCTTCCTCACCTCGAAGGAAGATGAAATCGACGAATTATTCGGTTTGAAAATGGGAGCGGACGATTTTATCCGCAAACCGTTCTCGCAGCGCCTTATCGTTGAGAGGGTAAAGGCTATACTCCGCCGCTCCGCCCCGCGCGAGGCGTCCGCCATGCTGGAGGACACCGCAAAAGTTTTGGAGCGCGGTAAGCTGAAGCTCGATCCGGAGCGTCACATCTGCATGTGGGACAACAGGCCGGTAACGCTCACCGTGACAGAGTTCCTCATCCTTCAGGCGCTTGCCGCCCGTCCCGGCGTAGTCAAAAGCCGCGATGCGCTTATGGATGCCGCCTATGACGATCAGGTATATGTGGATGACCGCACAATTGACAGCCACATAAAAAGGTTGCGCAAAAAGTTTAAACTCGTCGATAATAATTTCGATGTAATCGAAACTCTTTACGGGGTTGGCTATCGCTTTAAGGAATGACCGCCGAAAGTAGAGAGATTGCCCCTGTCCCACTAATAACGCGCCATTCATCGCGTTTTTTGTGGCGAGGTAGGCGTTTGTGGCGCAAGCTTATGATGTGGCTGGCGCAATACGGCGTGTATTATCGCTTCACCACTATTTCCGGCCGCATTCTTGCTCTGAATTTCATCAGCGTGCTCGTGCTGGTGGGCGGCGTCCTCTATCTGAACGATTTCCGCGATGATCTTATCGTAGCGCGCATCGGAAGCCTGGAAGTACAGGCTGAAATCATTGCCCGGTCTATTGCGCAGAACTCTAGCGTCCAGACACAGAAGAACGTTAACGCGCGAACTGATCCTCTACTTGCAATGCAAATGGCTGAGAACAGCGATGAGTATCCTACTGCGAAACCTTACAAGATCGTTCCTGAACGATCGGCGGAAGTTTTGCGGGAGCTGATACAGCCAACACGTACTCCCGGATATATTTATAACGGTGATGGCGCTTGGTTGGCTGACAGCAGCAAGATCTTGACGCACGGCCAGCTTGTCCGTTTTAACCAGTCGGTGCACCGGAGCGATGATGAAGCGCTGCTCTACCGTCTCTGGCTGCGTATGGAGGCCTTTTTTCGCCAGGAAAGCCTGCCTCTTTTCAAAGATGGTGGGCTTGATGGAAAAGTCTACGCCGAGGTGAAAAGCGCTCTGGAGCAAGGCAGCACAACTCCAATGGTGCGCGTCAACAAGATTGGCGAAACAATTTTGAGCGTGGCGGCGCCAATACGCCGGGGAAGCTCCAAGGAGAACCCAGTGCTTGGCGCCTTGCTTCTCACCACAGCGCCCGGCGAAATGGAAGAACAGCTGATGGCGGACCGCCTGACGCTAATGAAATTTGTGCTGCTCGTGCTGGTGGTGTCGACGGTGTTTTCAATGTTTTTGGCGGGAACCATCGCCGAGCCAATGCACCGGCTGGCGCGTGCAGCCGAAAGCGTTCGCAACAACATTGAGGTCCGCGAGGATATCTTTGATCTAACCCACCGATCGGACGAAATCGGCTATTTGTCACGTGCTTTGCGTGATATGACGAATGCGCTCTATTCACGGCTGGAAGCAATCGGCAGCTTTGCCGCGGAAGTCTCGCATGAAATCAAAAATCCGCTCACATCGCTGCGTAGCGCGACCGAAACGCTGGCCATCGTTAAGAATGAGGATGATCGTAAGCGGCTGATAGATGTCATCAGCCACGACGTGCGCCGCCTTGACCGCCTCATTACCGATATCTCCGATATTTCGCGCCTAGATGTCGAACTTGGCCTGGAAGGCCGCGAGCCGGTCAATATTGCCGCTTTGCTTGACGCCATGTGTACCGTGATGAACGACATCCACCAAGAAGGCACCCCGCAGGTAAAGCTGCATTTTGGAGTTATTCCGCGTCAGGCCGCCGTCATTAGCAAAAAACTGTTTACAATCAACGGCCATGAGAGCCGCTTAGGGCAAGTGATCAATAACATTGTCGATAATGCGCGTTCGTTTTCTCCGCCAACGGGAGAAATTATCGTGACATGCAATCGCGATAAAAGAGCGCGTGAGATTGAAATTACAATCGACGATGAAGGACCAGGCATCCCAGAAGAGAGCCTCGATAAAATCTTTAGCCGGTTTTATACGTTCCGGCCAAACGCTGAAGAGTTTGGTAAAAACTCTGGCCTTGGCTTAAGCATCTGCCGCCAAATCATCGAAGCGCATGGCGGACGCATATGGGCGGAGAACCGCCGTGCGGAAACCGGGCACGCGGGACGTTTGAAACCGAAATCAAAGTCGAAAGCAAAATCGAAATCGAAAGACGCCGCTGTTTCGCAGCAAGCGCAAGCGCCTATTCTTGGCGCACGCTTCATCATCCGTTTACCGCTTGCCACATGAGCGCGCCATGACCCCATCCGCTGCTTCTGGCCCATCGCTCACATACGGAACTTGTGTAGCTCTCGGTGCAGGCGCCGCGCTTCTTTTGGGCCCTCCTGGCAGTGGCAAATCTGACCTGGCGTTACGCTTCATCATGCTCACGCCCGATAGCACGGGCGAAAAAACAGCGCTTGTCGCCGATGATCAGGTGCGTTTGCAAGCTGTCGGAAAGCGTATCGTTGCGCGGCCTCCGGGAACCATCGCGGGGAAAATCGAAGTGCGCGGCGTTGGCATCGTCGATGTTCCATTTCGCGCCGAAGCTGTGCTAAAGCTGGCCATCCACCTAGCTTCAGCGTATGATGTACCGCGTTTACCGTCAGTTCCGCCTGCTATGATGGAATTTGTAGGCCTTCAAGTGCCGGTTCTAACGTTAACGCCGTTCGAAGCTTCTGCGCCGTTAAAGTTAAAACTGGCGCTTCAATGCATCGCTCGTTGAAAAAATATAAAAAGACCTCAAAACGGTGCAAATCATTTGCTATCGCGATAATAAGAATGTTCGATAGATGTCACGCATCATAGTTAGACTGTTCCAGTCTCGGCGCACTCGCAGGAGAGATTCGACATGATCGGTGTCGTAATCGTTACACACGGTAATTTGGCCAAGGAATTCCGGGCGGCTTTAGAGCATGTCGTGGGACCGCAAGAGCAGATTGAAACGATCTGCATCCGCACAGATCACGATATGGAAGAACGCCGCAACGCCATTTTGCGAGCGATCACCCATGTCAACACTGGCGATGGCGTCGTGTTACTCTCCGATATGTTCGGGGGTACGCCATCCAATCTCGCCATATCGGTAATGGAAGAGCCGAATGTGGAAGTGATAGCCGGGGTGAATTTGCCGATGCTTGTAAAGCTGGCTCGCGTCCGCGAAGAGTGCCCGCTTGATGAAACCGTTAAACAGGCTCAAGACGCAGGCCGAAAATACATTCATGTGGCGAGCCAAGTCTTGATCGGTTAAGAACAGTTGAGACTTCCAGATCAACGCCGCCCATGGTAGCATTATGGATAATTACGATTATCCTCCGCCACAATTTGGAACTAATTGCTATGCGACGAGAGATGCATTCCTGCTTCCCCGCAAGGTCATCGCAGGGCATATTTATGTCATATCCTATTCACGAACTCATTTTCGATAGAGCTTAAATGTCGAGTAGAGCCGATACGGGCGTATATCAGTGCCTCACCGAGGTCACTGTGGTCAACAAGCGAGGCTTGCATGCGCGGGCTTCGGCTGCCTTTGTGAAGTGCGTTGAGAAATTCGACGCCGAGGTAACGGTCACTAAAGACGGGCAGAGCGTCAACGGTTCGTCGATCATGGGGCTGATGATGCTGGCCGCATCTCCGGGAAGCATTATCCTCATCGAAACCGAAGGACCGGACGCCGATCAGGCCATGGACGCTCTCACCACACTCGTTGAAAAAGGCTTCTACGAGAGCGAATAGCCATCAGCGAACACCCCCCTTGCTACGCCTCGCGCGGATCATCCCATAAAAAAATCCCCCGGTAAAACCGGGGGAAGTCGTGTTTTGCAGTTATTTTACCAACGGTGCGGTCTGCAATCGTGGCGACGCATGCAACGGCGATACCGATGGCCATAACCAAAACGGCGATGACAACGATGACGCCATTTCACGCAACGGAAACCAAACCATTGAACCTTGCTGACATGGCTATCAACGGTGGAAACGCTCTTTTCAGCCGTGATCGGCGCAGCCGATACGGGGCTGTTTGCAAATGCAAACAATGCAAAAGCCGCAACCACGGCCAAAAGGATTTTCTTCATAGAGTGCTCCTTAAATTCGCTCTCTTTTTTCTTTGACAATGAACGCTGCTATCCTGATCAGAAGATGGGGTCATAATCAGGCGCGGCATCATTACTATTTGTATTTTGAACTGAATGACATGTGAATACGCTATATTTCGCAGCTTTACGCAAAGAGGACTTATTCACACGTATTTGCCCTAAGGCATTAATAAGTATATCGAAAACAATATGTTGTTGATAACCTAACATGACCAGCTGGTAGCCTTGTGAAAACAAAATGCTCACGTCGTCTAAGATTTCTTTGCTGACATATTAGTGCGGCGACAGACGGTCGCTATACAGACATCACGCCCGTACAGCCCGCCGAGACATTGGCTTGCAAGCACCCCCTCGTGAGGATACTCAACAAGCCTCTACCAGCTTCCCCCCTCACCCTGTCCGGGAAGCAAGCCACTCCTCAAAGCGTTGTTCTTTTCCGGCGGCGTCATATTCCTCGAACTCGGCACGTAGAAGAGCGTGCGCTTCACGTTCGGCTGCTGCTGCCTGTTCCGCCATCAAACGGGCAGTATGTTGTTGCGACAACTCTTTCATGACATTGAGCAGGCTGCGTTGCTGAGCTACAAGCTGGGAGTTGCGCATCAGGCGTTCCTGATCATCCGGGCTCAGCCGTTCCAACAAAGCCGCCTTTTCTTCTGCGGTGGGCGCGCGCATATCTGCGGGCATACCGCGCCAGACCAAATCATTGCAGGTCTGGACGAGACGTTGAAGATCGCTCTCAGCATGACGTTGGGCGTTTTCGAAGGCGGAGGGCATCTCCACCAGCAAGCCCATCATATTCACCTGTTCATCTACGATTTCGGCGCCGACGGGCTCATCGTAAACGAGGCTGGCGTCGAAGTCGTTGCGCTCTTCCGGCTCGGCCTGCATTTGCGCGAGATATTGCTCATGCGCCTCTTCCAACCGCACGACCAGAAGGCGCTGCTGAGCTGCAAGGCGGGCGTCATTCATAAGCTTTTCGCGGTCTTCAGGGCTGAGGCGCTCCAGAAGCGCGGCCTTTTCTTCAGCGCTTGGCGCACGCAAATCTTTAGGCACCGACCGCCAAGCAAGACGGTTGCACACACTGATGAGACGCCGCATTTCGTTCTGCGCATGTAGCCGGGCGTTGTCGAACGCGTTAGGCATTTGCAGCAAGCGGTCTACTTGCCGGGTATGCTCTGCTTGTACCTCTGCGCTGACTGGCTCGTCCCACACAAGACTGGCGTCAAACTCATCGCTCATGTTTGCCTCCGTTGCTCCCCCATTCGTGCTGACAGGCTCACCTATCAAACACGATATCAACATCAATTCCTAAGTGGATTTTCTTTAGAAGCCAATACAGTCTGCGAAAACTTTTGGACAACGCTTTAAGTATTTAGGGGCTGTTGACATTCAGCACTCGTGGTTGCGGCTCAAAGCGGCTCTCCTCCAAAGATGCGGGGAAGCTGCGGACGTTCGAATCCACCAGGAACATATTGCGAACCTGTGTCAGTTTCGCGCAGAAAATCAAAGATCAGTCCCGTGGTGAAACGGTCTTTCAGAAGCGGCGCATGGCCTTGCGCGCGCACCGTCACCGCCGAAAGCCGGGGATGCCGCCGCGTCATCTCAGCCACGGTTTTGGGGCTCAGCAAGTCCGAGTTCTCGCCCCTGAACACGAGCACGGGCGCGCTTTTCATCGCCTCGAATTGCGGCCACATCTCCGGAATTTTGCGCCCGATATCGATTTCAGAAAGCGCCCGCGACAGGTTGGGATCGTAGCCCGGCGCTGGACGGCCGTTTTCTTCATTAAACCATTGCCGCGCAATTGCGGCCCAATCGGCATCGGTGAGCGCGGTGAAAAACCGCTTGTTCATGGCTTTCACCAATTGCGTCGCTTCATCCCAACTGGCGGGGAGCGGTACTTTTCCTGCATAACCCATGATGCGCGCAAGACCGGTTGTCTCGATAATGGGGCCGATATCGTTCAGCACCACCGAGGCCACCGCGTTCGGACGGATGGCGGCCATCAGCATCGTGATGATGCCGCCGCGTGATGTTCCGATAAGCGCCACCTTCTCTAGCCCGAGGATCGCCATGAGATCGAGCACGTCTATCATCTCTATGAACGGAGAGTAGTTGCGCCAATCCGGGTCGCAGTCAGAATTTCCGCGTCCGCGGTAATCCGGGCAGATCACCTGGCGCGGGCGCGTAGGATGGTTGGCGAGAAACATCGCGATGTCATGGAAATCGCGCGAATTCCGTGTGAGGCCCGGCAGGCAGATGACCGGACGCCCCCGCCCTCCCCGCTTGCCGTATTGGCGGGCGTAAAGCGTGAGCCCATCATGCGAGCTATAGCGGATATCTTGCCAAGGCTGCGCTTGGTTTTGTGTCTCGAACAATTGGCTTGCGTCTAGCATGGATGGAAGCCGCCCCCGCTTTGCCGCTGTAAAATTCCGTTGCAGTATGCTCTGTGTTTAAAGTGTTTCGCATGCGGGCGAAAACGAAATCGGCTTCCCTTTGCAAAAGATTATTGCACGCTACTCCGCCGCATGAAGCGTGGTTTATCCGAACGTCCTCTGTGCAGATCTTGCGCCAGCCGCAATTTGGTGCGCTTTTTCTTCAAGCGTGAACGGTAAACCGGAATGCTCTCCATGATTTTGTGCACATAACGGCGGGTTTCGGTAAACGGAATGCGCTCGATCCAGTCGATGGGATCGACCGACTTATCCCGCGGATCGCCGAATTGCTTGCTCCATTGCCGTACGCGTCCGGGACCGGCGTTATATGCGGCAAGCGCCATCATGTACGAGCCGTCATAGCTGCGCACCAGCCGTTGCAAAAACGCGCTGCCAAGCGAGATGTTATAGCCCGGGTCAGTCTTCAGCTTGGATTTGCTGAATTTCACCGAAAGCTTGCGGGCAACTTCCCGGGCGGTGGACGGCAAAAGCTGCATCAGCCCAACAGCCCCGGCATGACTTTCCGTTTTCGGATTGAATTCGCTTTCCTGCCGCGTCAACGCGCAAAGCAAGGCGACTTCCAGGTCCTGATCCTTGGTGAGCGCCTTGAAGTCGGGCAGCGCATCTGGATAGGCGTAATATTCCATCGGGAAATTACGGTTCATCGCGACTTTCGCCATACGCACCGCGATATGCGGAAGAGCAATGCGCGAGGCAAGTTCGGCGGTTAGCACCATGTCCGGCGCGCTTTCGATGTGGCGCGCGAATTCGAACATGAAAGTCGCGACAACGCTGTGCAGTTCTGCCTTGCTGGCGATCACGGCGGCATGCATGGCGTCCTGCTTGTTGAACGCCTTAATTTCATGCTCTGTCGGACGAACATAGGTACGCAACCTATGTTTGGCATCCTTGGCTTCGAGCATCTGATGCGCCAGTTGTCCGTAGAATGTATAATTATGCTGGGCGCCTTTGGCGAAATGCGCCGTGGCAGCTTTTTTGCGGCCAAGCACCAATTCGGTGCGTCCCAGCCAGTAACTGGCGCGCGCGCGCCTTGCTGGCAAACCGCCAGCCGCTGCCGCTGCCTCAAAATGTTTGCGCGCAGTTTTCGGGTGCTTCAGGAAGCGCAACGCAATCCACCCGGCCAGAAACTCAGCGTCATTCAGGTCGTCCGGGTCGGTTTCGCCACCGTGCGCCTTAGCGATGGCGTATGCGGTTTTCGGATGCCCTGCGTTCAACGCGGCGCGGACTTCAGATTCACGCTCTTTCCACCATTCGTCCGGATCGATAAGCTTTTCCACCTCTGTGGGAGATGAACTCAGCAAGCTCCAGGCTTCCTTATCCTTGCCCTTCCGACGCGCCACATGGATACGGGCGAGCATCACGCCTGGATCGGACTTAACCTTTGCCGGCAGTTTGGAGAGGCGATTCCAAGCGCTCTTGTTGCGTTTCACCGCTGCAATACGCGCCTCAACAGAGGCTTTCCACTTCTTAGGCACCAGCGACTGCAAACGCTTCACGGATGACAGATACTTCTTACTGTGCTGTGCAAGCAGATAATCAACGCGGGCTTTGTGATCCTCAGGGCGCAGATGCGAGGCGTATTTCTTCTTGATCCGCGCTTGCATGGACGGCGTCAGCTTATATTGCCCCCAAGCCTTGCGCAAATGCGGGCGGCCTTCTTTAACGCGCTTCAAATCGATAAGCGCGCCGCCCAGTGCAGCCCATCCAGCGCCTGAAACCGGCTTTCTTTCAGCGAAATAGGCCAAGACCCGCTTGGGGCTTTCCTCCCGCCAGAACAGCGCGCCTTCAGCCCGTATGGCAAGCGTATGGCGGGATGGCCATAACGGATTGTCCGCACGGAATGCAGCGATGTCTTTCGCTTCAGTATCGGTTGCGCCAGCACGGTAATAGAGCCAGATCGCCAGCTTCTTAGCCATCGGATCGCTGATGCGCTTCAGATAGGTCCGCGCTGAGCTGAAATCGTCTTTGCGGACATATCTGTACAGCTTTTTCAAGGCTTCAAGATCGTCTTTGGGAACAGAGTACGACAACAACGGCTTCAACGCGTCGTCACCCTCCTTCTTGGTCATCTTCTTAGGCCGCTCACCGCTGGCGGAAGCAGGCACCGCAGAAGTAAATTCAGGGGGGCGTTGACTGGGCGGCGGCGGAGCTGACGTTTTGTTCTCAGAGGCTAAATTGTTCAGCTTGTCCGCGATAGGGTCGGGCTTTACTTCCATTGAAGCCATAGAGCCCGCGGAGGCTTCGACAACAGGTTTCTGCGCTTTAACAGGAGCCGATTTCTGCGCCGTTGCAGGAAAAGACGGCGTTTTAAACGCCTGTGGGACTGCAGCTGGCTTAGATGTCGGCTTAGGAGAAGGCGATGCCCTGGTTATCCGCGCAGGGGCGGCGTTGGGTTTTGGGGTAGCAACGACGGAAGTGTTTGTCGCCCCCATATTTCCTTGCTGCCAAGGTTGCAATATTAGCAGAACAGCAGTGCAAATACTTACAGTAACAAATACTGTTAACGCCTGAGCTACTAAACGTTTATTAACTCGTTTATCCGCCATAAGCAGGATCACCATATTATACTACAGGGATAGTGAAATGAGCTTTCAGACCTGAACTGAATGCCTCAATGCGCCACTTTTGCGCCATCATAACGTTTTCTGCCCCATCTGGCACCCCGTTTCCCGAAATTATGTTTATGGGGTGGCCAGTCATTAGCGAACACGCCACACCGTTAACGAAACGCGAGATGGTTAATGAAACGTTACGGGCGTTCCGCTATCCACCGCCTTTACTGGTTTGTACCTTTCTGTACGCCCCCCTCTTGCCCCTGGTTGAGGAAATCACTATCGTTCATCTGGGCTTTTTCCGAGGCAAATAACTGACAGCCCCATAACATTTGCGAAAGGCATTATCCGATGTTCAAGGGATCATTTACCGCTCTCATCACACCGTTTAGTAACAACGCTTTCGATGAAGACGCCTTTCGCAAACTTGTGAACCGGCAGATCGAGGCAGGCACGCACGGACTGGTCCCGGTCGGCACGACCGGGGAATCTCCTACCCTCTCGCATGACGAACACATGCGCGTGGTGGAAGTATGTCTTGAACAAACCGCGGGCCGCATTCCGGTGATTGCCGGGGCTGGATCGAACAGCACATCCGAAGCGGTGGAACTGGTCAAGCATGCCAAGTCAGCGGGCGCGAGCGGCGCACTGGTCGTCACGCCGTATTACAATAAGCCTACGCAGGAAGGGCTTTATCAGCACTATAAGGCGGTGAACGACGCCGCTGATATACCAATCCTGATTTACAACATTCCTGGCCGCAGCGTCATTGATATGTCGGTCGCCACCATGGCGCGGCTGTTTGAGCTGCCGAACATCGTCGGCGTGAAGGACGCCACCACCAGCATGGCGCGCGTGAGCGCGCAGCGCGCGGCCATGGGCGAGAAATTCGTGCAGCTCTCCGGCGAAGACGCCACCGCGCTGGGCTTAATGGCCCATGGTGGACATGGCTGCATCTCGGTAACGGCGAACATCGCGCCTAAGATGTGCTTCGAATTTCAGACGGCGTGCCTGGATGGCGATTTCAACAAGGCTCGTGGCTTGCATGACCGCTTGTTCCCGCTACATCAGGCGCTCTTCGTCGAGAGCAACCCTGGCCCTGTGAAATATGCCGCAGAACGGCTCGGCCTGTGCTCCAGAGAATTGCGGTTGCCTCTGGCGCCCATCTCGGAAGCAAGCTGCCAGGTGGTGGACGAAGCGCTCGACAAAATTTCCCCTGAGTGAGGCGTAAAGATTTCCCATGGCATCCCCACAAAAAAGCGGTCCGCCACGTAAGATCGTGGCGGAGAACCGCAAGGCCCGTCATTCCTATGAGATTCATGAGGTGTTCGAAGCCGGCATGGTGCTGACCGGCTCCGAAGTGAAATCGCTGCGCCTGGGCAGATCGAATATCGCCGAGTCTTACGCGACAGACGATAATGGCGAGCTTTACGTCATCAACGCCTATATTCCCGGCTATACAGAGGCGAACCGCTTCAACCACGAAGAACGCCGCCCCCGCAAGCTCTTGATGCACAAACGCCAGATCGCCAAGCTTATAGGAGCCGTGCGCCGCGATGGCATGACGCTGGTGCCACTGAAAATCTATTTCAACGATCGCGGACGCGCCAAGCTAGAACTGGCGCTGGCTCGCGGTCGCAAGCTGCACGATAAGCGCCAAGCTGAAAAGACACGCGACTGGAACCGCCAGAAAGCGCGGCTCATGCGCGATAAAGGGTAAGAAAAGCGGGGCACTGCTCCCCCGCCCATGCAAATGACGTTCGCCTGCTGTCCTGGCTTATTTCGGCGCGCGCTTGGCAAGAATGCGTTGCAACGTACGGCGATGCATATTCAGCCGTCGTGCGGTTTCTGAAACATTACGGTCGCAAAGCTCATAGATGCGCTGAATATGCTCCCAGCTGACACGATCCGCCGACATGGGATTTTCAGGCGGCATCGCTTTCTGCTCATCCTGCGCAAGCAAGGCCGCCAGAATGTCGTCAGCATCGGCAGGCTTGGACAGATAATCAAGCGCGCCCATCTTCACAGCCGTAACCGCCGTAGCGATGTTACCATAGCCGGTGAGCATAACGACGCGCGCTTCAGGTTTAAGCTCCTTCAACTGGGCCACGACATCCAGCCCGGTCCCATCATCGAGCCGCAAATCGACCACCGCGTAAGCGGGAGGTTCATTTCGCAATGCGGCAAGGCCATCTTCCACGCTTGAAGCGACGTTGACCTGGAAGCCGCGATTTTCCATGGCTCTACTAAGGCGCATCGCGAAGGCTCTGTCGTCATCAACGATTAAAAGGGTGTTCTCTTTTTGCGAGACTATAGCTTTCCCCTGCACTAGCACGTTTCATCTCCCTAAAATACCGCCGTTATTATAATCGGCCATGTCAAGGGCGCAAACTGTCTTGTGGCAAATTGCCCTGTTTTTGTTCAAGAGAGTGTGACATTTCGTGTAGCGCACACGTTTCTAGCACCCTTGGAATATTAGAGTTTTTCTTGTCTATCCGTTTTGTTATCAAAACAGGACGGATTTGTTTCACTCTATAATTCCATTATTTTACAACGACCGATATGGCGAATTTAGCCAGCAATATAGCAGCTACCTCTAAAGTATTCGCCAAGTTGCAGGCCAGCCCCATCCCTGCTTTCGTAGGGGTATTCCCTTAGTTAACGATGTTTTTCGCCACGCGGCCACCGAATTGTGACGATAGCCCCCTTATCTGGCGCTTGCCGGTTGGCGAACGAAAGCTCGGCACCATCGCGTTCAAGCAGCGTTTTGGCTATGAAAACGCCCAGCCCCATACCGGTGCTTTCATCATCAGCAGAATTCTGCCGACGTGCGCGCGTGGTGACATAAGGTTCCCCCAACCTCCCTAGAACATTTTGTGCGATACCCGGTCCATCGTCAGTGATGGTTAGCCAGATCTCATTTTCATTCCAATTGGCAGTAATTTCCACTATTGACACCGCATAGTCTACGGCATTTTTCAATAAATTGCTTGTAGCGTAAAGAACGCCGGGATTCCGCTGAAAAATAGGCTCTTGATCGTGAGCGCTTAGCGGCGAAGGGGGAAGATTGACCTTTATCATCTTACCAAAGGCGCGAAGCGGCTCTGCGACCTCCTCAATCACATGACCGAGCGTCATTTGTGAATACATGGCGTCCGGCTTGTCGGAATTCCGCGTCAGCGTGCCGAGTATATCGCGGCAACGCCCGGCCTGGCCGCGCAAGAGCAAAATATCATCGTACAACGGATGATCCGGCTCTACCGCACGCTCCATCTCCTTGGCGATCACAACAATAGTCGAAAGCGGCGTGCCAAGTTCGTGAGCAGCAGCAGCAGCTAGACTGTTGAGCGCCGTTAATTGCTGCTCGCGCGCCAGAAGCATTTCTGTGGCCGCCAGCGCATGCGACATCTGACGGTTTTCCAGGGCTGTGCGCCACGCATAAACGGCCGCGAAGGCAATGCAGGCCACCAGCGCACTCCATATGCCGAGCATATATAGCGGCGGCAGATCCAGCCCGCCCGGCGGCCACGGCAGCGGCCAGTGAAAAAACGCCAGCACCGAAATCAGGGCCAAGGCTAGCCCGCTAAGCAGCGCCGTATTACGGGTCGGCTGAGTTGAAGCCGATACCGCCACAGGCACAACGATCAGAAGCGCGAAAGGATTTTGCAAGCCCCCGGTTGCCCCCAGAAGCGCCGAGAGCTGCATAAGATCATAGCCCAACAGCATCGTCGCATAAAATGAGGGGACACGTTGCGTGCGCGGGAAATTCAAATGCAAGGCGACGTTCAGCGCGGCCGACATGAAAAAACACGGCAGTGGATACCCAAAGCCGTAATAGACCGTCAGAACGGTAACCGTCTGGCCAATGACGGCAACCCATCTGAGCCAGATAATCGTTTGCAGCCGCAAGCAGCTTTGATTGAAATTGTACCGTTTGGGCGCCATGAATTTTTGTTTCGCGTTTGAGTGTTGTTACGGATTGTATAACGCAGATAACGTTAAAGTTTAACACAAACACGAAAACAAAAACGGGATGTTACCCGGCAGACATGCAGCCCCTAATCCGGAATGAATGCAAGACTCACTTCGCCGCCGTTCATGTCGTCGCTTGGCTCACTCAGCTTTACACGCCGGTAAAAGCACGATTTCCGCCCTGTGTGACAGGCAACCGCGTCGCCGCCCATGTTAACTTTCACCACAAGCGTATCCTGATCGCAATCGGTCAGAAGCTCAACGACATGCAAAACATTGCCGCTGGTTTCTCCCTTCAGCCACAATGACTTGCGCGAACGGCTCCAGAAATGCGCCTGGCCGGTCTTGAGCGTCAGATTAAGCGCCTCGGCGTTCATATAGGCGACCATCAGCACATCGCCGGTTTTGGCGTCGGTGACGATTGCAGGCATCAGACCGTTTGCATCGAAGCGAGGCGCAAAGACGCTGCCGCCTTCCAACTCGGCCTTTGAAAGTTTCGGCTCGGACGCGTTATCCGTCATTTGTTCCCCCCACTTATTGTTCTGGCTCACGCGTGGATTGAATTTCCACGCTTTGAACCACATGTTTTTTGTTAAGCTTTCATAATGCGCGGACTGTGGATCATTCGCAAAAAGCGGTCCCGATAGTCGGCATCGTCGGCGAAAACGCCCGTGAAGCGCGTGGTGACGGTGGAAGCATCAGGTTTGTGCACGCCGCGTGTCGTCATGCATTGATGCAGCGCGTCGATAAGAATAGCCACACCTCGCGGCTTCAGCGCGTTTTCGATGGCTTCGGCGATTTGCGCGGTCATGGTTTCCTGCGTCACAAGACGCTTGCCGAAAATTTCCACCACGCGCGCCAACTTGGAAATGCCAACCACGCGGTCTCGCGGCAAATAGGCGACGTGCACTACTCCGATAATCGGCACCATGTGATGCTCGCAGTGCGATTCCAGGCGGATGTCGCGCACCATAACCAAGTCGTCATAGCCGTGCACTTCATCGAAGGTGCGCGAGAGAATTTCCACCGGGTCTTGATGATAGCCCGAGAAAAATTCGGCATAAGCGTCCACCACGCGCCGCGGCGTGTCGCGCAAGCCCTCGCGAGTGGGATCGTCGCCCGCATAGCGGATGAGCGTTCGCACGGCGGCTTCGGCTTCTTCGCGAGTCGGAAGCTCTGCTAGCGCGGCGTCGGAAGACGCGACCTCTGACAGTGTCCGTTTGTTGTTTGCGTCCACAGCCGGTTCTTCTTGAGAGAGAGAGGAATCTGCTGTGCATTCCAAGACGGATGAAGATTGCCCGCCATGCGTTTTCTGAGTCATTGCCGCTCCTTAGATCACCAGACGTCCTTCGCTGTTTGTTTGCCGGTCTGGTCATTCAACGCAGAAAAAATCTAATATTCCGTACGTTCCCACCGCCTGTTAACGCATGTTTTACATCTGCCGGATTTTACAAAGCCGTTTGCGCTGATAACTCATGCATGGAATGCCGTGGGGTTCGCTTTGTTGCGAATATCTCTCAATTGATATACGGCGGCTTCACAATATTTCAAGGAATGCTTAAAGTTGCAGCAGCAAGAACGGCAGTTATCCATGACAGAAATCGACGAGCTTTACCAGGGGCGCATCCTGGAACTGGCGGCGAACAGCCAAGCCCATGAGCGCTTAGCACAACCTCACGCCACTGCGGAAGCCTATTCCAAGCTGTGCGGCTCTCGCATTACCGCAGATCTGTGCATGGAGGGCGAGGTTATCACGGCGTATGGCCACGATGTAAAAGCCTGCTTGCTGGGGCAAACAGCCGCCGCTGTGGTGGCCGCCAATATCGTTGGCTCAACCGCAGGAGAATTCCGCGCAGTCGCCCGGCAAATGCGACAGATGCTTAAGGAAAACGGCGAACCGCCATCGGGCAAATGGGCGGATTTGGCGTTGTTGGAGTCTGTGCGCGGATATCGCGCGCGCCATGGTTCGACGCTTCTTGTGTTCGA
Organism: Alphaproteobacteria bacterium; assembly: GCA_037387425.1. Classification (GTDB taxonomy): domain Bacteria; phylum Pseudomonadota; class Alphaproteobacteria; order Rhizobiales; family Rhodomicrobiaceae; genus JARRLC01. The sequence continues at coordinate 3,805 of JARRLC010000033.1, read as the reverse complement.
TGCAGTGGAAGACGCGCTCAACCAGATCGATCAGCGCCGTAGGATGGGTTGAACAGCGCAAAACACATCAATGAAACACTAAAAGACCGATGAGTTTCGCTTCACTCGCCCCATCCTTCGGGGATAACGCAAAACTCAATTGCTCTCACTCTGACTGTGGCGCAACGCTTACCCAGCCCTGGCGGGTCAACCGCTCCTGAGGCATAAAGCGCGATTTATAGGCCATCTTCCGCGACCCTTCGATCCAGTAGCCCAGATAGACATAAGGTAACCCAAGCGCCTTGGCATAGGCGAGGTGTTCGAGGATGATGTAATTGCCAATGCTGCGTTCAGGCATGTTCGGGGTATAGAAACTGTAGACCAACGACAAACCGTCGCTCAGACGGTCGCATAGCACGGCGCCCACAAGCGGCATTTCAGTTGAAACAGCGCTTGAAAGCAGATGCGAAGGCGAACGCAAGCGATATTCGGTGATGAACGTTTCAACGGCGCTGTCTTCCACCATCATCGAATAATCGAACACCGACATATCGGCCATGCCGCCATCGGAGTGACGCGTGGAAATATATTCGCGGAACAGTGCGTATTGTTCGGACGTGGCCATGGCCTCCACCCGGCTCACATACAGATCGGCATTGCGCCGCCAAATGCGCCGGAACGAGCGGCTACGTTCGAATTCGTTCACCACGAGGCGTACCGAGACGCAGGCCTGGCAGCCGTCGCAATAAGGCATATAGGCGATATTCTGGCTACGGCGAAACCCATTTTTCAGCAGGTTGTCGATCATCGCTGGCGATTTATCGACTGTCAGATGGGTAAAAATCTTCCGTTCCTGCCGTCCCTGGAGATAGGGGCAAGGCTGCGGGGCTGTCACGTAAAACTCGGGAAAACGCCTACTCTGTTCAGTCACGCTTAACGCCTCACGTTGTTGTTATTCACCAATCTTTTTTGTTTTCATCTCGTTAATCAAGCAGTCTATGGGAGGCAGGCTACTAGAATCAAGAACAAGAAGAAGATACACGCACATTTGCGCGACATTTTCCGTGCCAGGAAAAGTATCGACGCGTTCAGAGTTCCAAAATGGCGCAAGTATGTATTATATCAGCAAAGTTAGCATCCGTATAGCTACTCAAATAAGAGGCAGTTTTTAATGATTTTAGGTTGCGTGCCATTTTGTAACACAGACTAAATGTAACACATGAATAGGGAATGCCACTAAGGGATAATACGTAGCGTCGCAGATAAAAAACCGTCATTCCTTAAGCGAAAACGGTGCGGCATGGCTCAGCCGGGCGTCCTGCGTAGAACTAACTTCTTGCAAGGGTGTGGCGTTGTGGGCAACTTATCTCGCTACCGAATCGGCTATACGAAAACGGTTGTTGGGGTGCGCCACGCAAAAAGGCGCTAGTTGAACAGGGAGTCGACATGTCGGCACGGGATATGTTTGCACGGTCTGATGACGGAAGCGCGTCACGTCGCGCCGCTCAGGCCGAGGCCAGCTACACAGCAGCCAACATTGAGGTGCTTGAGGGGCTAGAGCCCGTGCGCCGCCGTCCCGGCATGTATATCGGCGGCACCGACGAAAAAGCGCTGCACCATCTGTTCGCCGAGGTCATCGACAACGCCATGGACGAGGCTGTCGCCGGTCATGCCTCGTGGATCGATGTCTCGCTTGATACCGACGGCTTCCTCACCGTGATAGATAATGGCCGCGGCATTCCTATCGATCCGCACCCGAAGTTCAAGAACAAATCCGCGCTTGAAGTCATCATGACGACGCTGCATTCGGGCGGCAAATTCAACACCAAGGTTTACTCAACGTCCGGCGGCCTGCATGGCGTGGGCGTGTCGGTGGTGAACGCCCTGTCGGAAACGCTGGAGGTGGAAGTCGCGCGCGGACAGAAGCTCTACCGGCAGACATTCTCGCGTGGGCATTCAGACGGCAAATTGCAGGCGGTCGGCCCGGTCATGAACCGGCGAGGTACTAAAATCCGCTTTCTTCCGGACGCGCAGATTTTCGGCGAAGGCGCGGCTTTCCGTCCGGCGCGGCTGTTCCGCATGGCGCGCGCCAAAGCATATCTGTTCGGCGGCGTGGAAATCCGCTGGTCTTGCTCGCCGGAATTGATCCGCGGCAACGATGAGACCCCGGAAAAGGCCGTGTTCCACTTTCCCGGCGGCTTGAAAGACTTTCTCGCCAATCGCATCAACGGCTCTGAGACAGTCGCCAGGGAAGTATTCGCCGGCAAGATCGAGCGCGAAGGCGGTCATGGCACGGTCGAATGGGCGGTAGCGTGGCTCGCGCGCGATGACGGCTTTTGTAGCTCATATTGTAACACCGTTCCCACACCGGAAGGCGGCACGCACGAAAACGGCTTGCGCGCGGCCCTCACCAAGGGCTTGCGCAGCTATGGCGAGTTGGTCAACAACAAGAAAGCCGCGCAGATTACCGCTGACGATGTGATCGCCTTTGGCGCGATCATGTTGTCGGTGTTCATCCGCGAACCGGAATTCCAAGGCCAGACCAAAGACCGTCTTTCCACTCAGGAAGCCGCCCGTATTGTGGAAGCCGCCGTGCGCGACGCATTCGACCACTGGTTAACCGCCGCTCCCCAGCAAGCCACGCGCCTCCTCGAATGGGTCATAGACCGCGCCGAAGAACGCCTGCGCCGCAAGCGCGAAAAGGAAGTGAGCCGCAAAGCCGCCACGCGTAAACTACGGCTGCCGGGCAAGCTGGCCGATTGCAGCAAGGACGCCGCCGACGGCACTGAAATTTTCATCGTCGAGGGCGACAGCGCCGGTGGCTCAGCCAAGCAGGCGCGTGACCGTGCCCTGCAAGCGATTCTGCCGTTACGCGGCAAAATCCTCAACGTGGCCAACGCATCATCGGCGAAACTGGCGCAAAATCAACTCATTGGCGATCTGGTGCAGGCGCTCGGTTGCGGCACTGGCAAAGCGTATCGCGAGGACGATCTGCGCTATGACAAAGTCATTGTCATGACTGACGCTGACGTGGACGGCGCGCATATCGCTTCGCTGCTGATCACGTTTTTCTATACGCAGATGCGTCAGCTGATCGAAGAAGGACACCTCTATCTGGCCGTGCCGCCACTATACAAGATCTCGCAAGGCACCAAATCGGCCTACGCCCGCGACGATGCGCATAAGGACGAACTGCTCCGCACCACATTCACCGGGCGCGGCAAGGTGGAAATCTCCCGCTTTAAAGGTCTGGGCGAAATGAACCCCTCCCAGCTTAAGGAAACCACCATGGACCCGGCGCGGCGCATTTTATTGCGCGTTGGCATCGCCGACGATGAAGGCCGCACCGCCAATATCGTTGAGCAGCTCATGGGCAACAAGCCGGAAGGCCGTTTCCGCTTCATCCAGGAGCGCGCCGAATTCGCCGAGGATTTGGATATTTAGGGCCGTTTTCCTTCCCCAAGTGAGAAGACGGAATTACGCTGTCCGGCAAAGCCAGGGCGCTGGAATTACTGTTCCTGGTGAGAGGGGCGGCCTAAGTGGCCCCTCATCTCCCCCTTTCCCATTTTAACACGCCATAGCCCCCCTCTCCCCAGCATCCCTACCGTTTTGCTAGGAGATATTGACATCGCCTGTTTCATCAATGTATAATGCAAATAATTCGCATTTGCGATTAAGGGCGATATACCAGCGATCCAACGACGCAAGTCCAGTTCCTCAATGTGGTGGCAGCCAGCAGATAGGGCAAAACCTAGGGAAAAGTCGGATGAGATTAAATTCTATATATAGCCGTCTCATATTGACCGCGCTGGTGATGGCGTGCACT
>JARRLC010000032.1:0-33401 GCA_037387425.1 Alphaproteobacteria bacterium | reverse complement strand
GCACTTCTGGACGAAGTGACCGTGGAGGCGGTCGAAGCGCCCGACACCAGCGGTTCTTCCGTGGCCGGCAAAACGGTGGTCTTCACCGGTACGCTCACGAAGATGACCCTCGCCGAAGCCAAGGCGATGGCAGAACGTCTGGGTGCGAAGGTCGCCGGATCGGTGTCGAAAAAGACGGATTATGTGGTGGCGGGCGCCGACGCTGGCTCAAAGCTGAAAAAGGCGCAAGAGCTGAGCGTCGCCGTGCTGAGCGAGGACGAGTGGCTGGCGCTGGCCGGAAGCGGCGGGGAATAGCCGCACAAGCTCACAGCGCTGCACCATCAAATCGAATGCCCGTTTTTCGCGCGGAATTCTTCGCGGAATGGGCTGGCGGGGTAGGTGCCGAGCACATGGAATTCGGACGAATAGAGCTTGCACACTTCTAATGCGCGCTCAACGGCTTCGTCTTCCGGGTGCCCCTCAATGTCGGCGTAAAACATGGTCGCGGTGAAATTGCCCTCGATCAGGTAGGATTCGAGTTTCGTCATATTAACGCCGTTCGCCGCAAAACCGCTCAGCGCCCAGAACAGCGCTGCCGGGATATTCTTCACGCGGAAAGTGAAGGTTGTTACCACCAGGCCATCGCCGAAAGGCACGTGGTTGGCTTCCTTGGACAGCACAATGAAACGCGTCGTGTTGTGTGCCGCGTCTTCGATGTTCTTGCGGACAATCTCCAGTTCGTAAAGATTTGCGGCCAGCGTTGACGCGATTACGGCCTTCGTCTTATCGCCTTCTTCGCACAAAATGCGAGCGGCTCCGGCGGTATCGGACGCCACGACCGGCTTCAGCCCCAATTCGCGAATGACCTTGCGGCATTGCCCGAGCGCGTGGACGTGGCTGTGCACGGTCTTCACGTTTTCAAGCTTCGTGCCCGGCAGCACCATAAGCTGATGGTGGATCGGCTCAAAATGCTCGCCAACGATGTAGAGATTCGAAATCGGCAACAAATGATGCACATCAGCGACGCGGCCCGCCAGCGTGTTCTCAATGGCGATCATGGCGAAATCTGCCTTGCCTTGCTCCAGATCGGCGAATGCATCTTCGAACGTGGAACTCGGTCCGGGCTTCATATTGGGATAGGCGTTTACACAAGCCAGATGCGAATTCGCCCCCGGTTCGCCTTGGTAGAGGATAAGCGGTTTGACTGCCTCCTCCGCCTTCACCTCAGCACCCGCCTTGGAAGACTTGGAAGCTGCGGCAGACTTGGCAGGCTTTTTCGTTCTGTGTGCTGCGGTGGACATTTTGGTCTTCGTCTCCGAGGTCTTGGCAGAAGGACGGCGCGCCATTAGTGATCGCCCTTTGTGGCGAGATGGGCGCGCACGCGCTCCAGATCAGCAGGGGTATCGACGCTCATCGGCGCGCTATCGACGATTTTTACATCGATCCGCATACCCGCTTCGAGCGCGCGAAGTTGTTCGAGTTTCTCACGAATTTCCAATGGGGCGGGCGGAAGGGCCACAAAACGCGTCAGAGCTGCCCGGCGGTAAGCGTAAAGGCCGATGTGGTGGTAGAGCGGTCCGGGGCCGTAAGGCGCGGCGCTACGCGTGAAATAGAGCGCGCGCAAGGTGTTGGGCGTGCTAAGCGGCGTGCCGACAACCTTCACGAAGCTCGGCTCCATCACATCGCTCGGCTCATGGATGGGAGCGGCCAGCGTGCCGATATCCACAGACGGGTCATCAAGCAGGCTGATGCTCTCGCGGATCAAGGCCGGGTCTAAAACCGGCTGGTCTCCTTGCACGTTCACGACGATATCCGCCTGCGCGTTGGCCCCGAGCTTTTCCACCGCCTCGAAAATGCGATCAGACCCGCTTTGATGGTCGGCCCTGGTCATAATCGCCTTGCCGCCAGCGGCCTCGACAGCTTCAGCGATTTCCGGCGTATCGGTAGCGACGATCGCTTCGCCAACATCGGCTTCCATCGCCCGACGCCAGACATGCACGATCATCGGCTCACCGTTAATGTCGGCGAGCGGCTTGCGCGGCAGCCGGGTCGCCCCCAGCCGGGATGGTATCAAGATCAAGGCTCTTGTCATAAGCCAGCTCTTTCCTTTATTGGAGGCCGGTGCATCGTGACCAGTTCGCGTTGGAAAAGCTGGTCAGAGTGTTTTTGCCCCTATGGGCGCTGTTTGTGCGCCAGATGATGCCGTATTGGCAAGGCGGAATTTAAAAAACGCTCGCCAGAACAGGCTTTATGCGTGATTGTGGCTGCAAAAATTGGGGAAAGTGGTCTGGCCTCGTTAAGGAAGCAGAAATGCCCTGCTATGCATTTGCAACCATGACGTATATTTAATTTGGCCTTATCTTGCCAGCGTATCATGCTAACGCCAAAGGGACTTTCCGCTTACCGCCGATATTACCGGGCGCACGACGCATACAAAGAGGTTTGAACTGATGAGCAAATATTTCCGGCTATTTCCTGGACTACAGGCCCTTGCTGTAATTCTGCTCGCCACCGTAATGGCAACTGGCGCGGTGGCTGACGAAAAGCGCCACGCCGCCTCGCTCATCGGCAAGCCGAAATATGGAGCAGATTTCAAACACTTCGACTATGTGAACCCCAATGCGCCCAAGGGCGGGAAAGTGCGTATGGTCGGGTTCGGCACATTTGAAACGCTCAACAACATTCTCTACAGGGGCAGAAAGGCTGCCGGTCTCGATTTTATTTACGACAGGCTGATGACCACAGGCATGGATGAGCCCTCCACGGATTACGGCCTACTGGCGGAGTGGATGTCTTATCCGGCTGATTATTCCAGCGTCACATATAAGTTGCGCGAGGGCGCTAAATGGCACGATGGCAAGCCCGTCACCGTGGAAGATGTGATTTTCAGCATGAACATGGTGAAAAAGCACGATCCGGAATATGGCAAATACTACGCCAACGTTGTGCGCTCAGAAAAAACCGGGGAACGCGAGGTCACGTTTTACTTCGACAAGAAAGGCAATCGCGAGCTACCGCAAATCGTTGGCCAGCTTACAGTATACCCTAAGCATTTCTATGAGGGAAACAAGCAAGAACACGATCCTGGCAAAACATGGCTGAAAACTCCTCTGGGGAGTGGCCCTTATCGCATCAAAAAATTTGAAGCGGGGCGGTTCATTGTCTATGAGCGCGTAAAGGATTATTGGGGTAAAGACTTGCCCGTGAATGTCGGCAAACATAATCTCGATGAAATCCGCATCAATTATTTCCTAGATTTACAAGCGGCGTTTGAGACCTTCAAGAAAGGCGAAATAGACTACTATCCAGAATTTTCCTCAAAGTCTTGGGCAACCGCGTATAATTTCCCCGCAGTCAAGGATGGGCGCATCAAAAAACGGAATGATGTCGTTCTTGATAATCTAGAGCCGATGCAAGGTTTTATCTTCAACACGCGGCTAAAGAAATTTTCAGACGCTCGCGTCAGAAAAGCATTCAACCTAATGTTTAACTTCACTGCATTAAACAAAGACTTGTTTTTTGGACAGTATAAACGCACTTCCAGTTACTTCCAGAAAAGCGAACTGACCAAGCCCAGCGAATTATCCGCTCAAGGGCTGCCAAAAGGGCGGGAACTCGAATTTCTGAACGAAGTACGCGATCAGGTGCCGCCAGAAGTCTTCACGACCCCCTATCAGAACGCGGATTATACCGACCCAACTAACCGCCGCCGCTACCGCCGCGAAGCCACGAAACTCTTGAAAGAAGCCGGCTGGGAAGTCAAAGACGGACGGCTGATCAACGTTAAGACCGGCGAGCCGTTCCAGGTCGAATTTCTGCTTGTCCAGCCTACATTTGAAAAGGTGGTGCAAAGCTATCAGCAATGGCTCGAACTGCTGGGCATCGCCGTTAAGGTGAGAACGGTTGACACCTCGCAGTACAACGCCCGCATCAACAAATTCGACTATGAGATTATCGTACACTCCTTTTCGCAGTCAGAATCGCCCGGCAACGAGCAACGCGATTTCTGGGGAAGCGCCGCCGCCGATATTCCCGGCACCCGCAACAAAATCGGTATCAAGAACCCGGCGGTAGACAAACTGATTGACCACATCGTTTTCGCCAAAAATCGCGAAGATCTTACCGCCGCGTGCCGTGCGCTCGACCGTGTGTTGCTGTGGAATTATTACGTCGTGCCGCATTGGTATGCGCCCCATGAACGCTTTTCATACTGGAACCGCTATTCAGCTCCAGAAAAGCTGCCAACGCGCACCATCGGCTTTCCCACTGTATGGTGGTACGACAAAGCCAAAGCCGCAAAACTCGGCCATTAACGCCAGCAAGACGCCCCGCAACCGGATAGGATTTACCCCTTGGCACGCATCTTAAAACTCAACGGATACGTTTTTGGATACATTCTGAGCGCATTGCTCGGCCTGGCGGTTTTCTCAGCCAGCGGATACGCAGGAGAGAAAAAGCACGGGCTCTCGGTTTACGGCGTCTTGAAATATCCGGCCGATTTCAAGCACTTCGACTATGTGAACCCCAAAGCGCCCAAAGGCGGCAAGCTGCGCACAATGGGCTTCAGCGGCATCACCACCTTTGACAGCTTCAACATGTTCATCATCAAAGGCGACCCGGCAGAGGGGCTAGAGCTACTCTACGACAGCCTGATGACACGCGCCTACGACGAACCCGACGCCGTCTACGGACTGGTGGCGCAATCCGCCGAAGTCGCTGACGACAAACACTCCGTCACCTTCACCATGCGCCCGGAAGCCAAATTCCGCGATGGCACGCCACTCACGGCAGAAGACGTGGTGTTTTCATTCGAGAAACTTCGCAGCACCGCGACACTCCCGCAATATTCGACAATGCTGCGCGATGTCACCAAAGCCGAAGCGCTCGACGCTCACACCGTGCGTTACACCTTCAAAGGCGACAATCTGCGCCATCTGCCTTTAGCGGTGGCAACGCTACCGATTCTTTCCAAGGCGTATCATCAGAAAGTGCCATTCGAGAAAACGACGCTGAAATTTCCTGTCGGATCAGGGCCATACGAGATCGCGTCTTACAAGCAGGGCAATCACGTCGTGTATAAGCGGCGTCCGGATTATTGGGGCAAGGATTTGCCGGTCAATGCCGGGCGCTACAACTTCGATGAAATCCGCTACGAATATTTCCAAGACCGTACAGCCGGACTTGCGGCTTTTACGGCAGGCGATTACGACTTGCGCGAAGAATTTACCTCTGCCGTCTGGGCCAGAGAGTATAAGTTCCCGGCTATCACCAGCGGCAAAGTCAAGCGGCTTGTGCTGCCAGATAAAAGCCCGTCTGGCGCGCAGTTCTTCTTTATCAACACACGGCGCGCAAAATTCGCCGATCCGCGCGTGCGCAAGGCGCTCGATTACGCCTTCGATTTCGAGTGGACCAACGCCAATTTGTTCTACAATTCCTACAAGCGCACGACGAGCTTCTTTGTAAACTCTGACCTGGAAGCCAAGGGCCTGCCCTCCCCCGCTGAAATCGCGCTTCTGGAACCGTTTCGCGACAAACTCCCGCCGGAGGTTTTCACGGATGCACCCTACACGCCGCCAGTGAGCGACGGTTCAGGCAAAGACCGTAAGCTGCTTCGCCAAGCCTCCAAGCTGCTGAACGATGCTGGCTGGACTGTCAACGACGCAGGCAAACGCGTAAACGCCAAAGGCGAGCCGTTCACCATCGAAATTCTAATGGATGAACCCAGCCTGGCGAAAATCTTCGACACCTATAAAAAGTCGCTGGCCCGGCTCGGCATCAATATGATCCTTCGCAACATCGACAAAGCGCAGTATCAACGCCGGGTGAAAACATTCGATTTCGATATGGATATGGCGCGCTTCTCCATGAGCTTGACGCCCGGACCATCCATCCGCAATTACTTCAGTTCGCATGCGGCAAAGGCAAAAGGCAGCTATAACCGGGCTGGCATTTCTTCCCCCGTGGTCGATGCGCTTCTCGATCATATGCTCCGCGCGAAATCCCGCGAGGAAATGCGTATAGCCGCGCATGCACTCGACCGCGTGCTTCGTGCCGGTTATTACTGTGTGCCACAGTGGTACAAAGCCGAACACTGGCTGGCCTTTTGGGATAAGTTCTCAAGGCCCGCGATAAAACCGGCCTACGCCCGCGGCGTCATAGACACTTGGTGGTACGACGCTGAAAAAGCGGCAAAGCTGAAGTAGGAAAAACGTTACACAGAGTTTGGATCATGGGTACATACATCCTTCGCCGCATACTTCTGATGATCCCGACGCTGCTCGGCGTCATGACGCTCAGCTTCATCGTTGTGCAACTCGCGCCTGGCGGCCCTGTGGAGCACATAATCGCCAAACTCACCAACACCAGCGTCGGCGCGACGGCCCGTATCAGCGGCTCGGGCAGCGGCGATTTCGGCGGTGGCGGACAAATGGGCGGAGGTTCGGGCGGCGGCTCATCGGTCTATCGCGGCGCGCAAGGGCTCGACCCGGAATATATCAAAAGTTTAGAAAAGCAGTTCGGCTTCGACAAACCGTTCTATGAGCGTTACGCCCTCATGCTGTGGAACTTCTCGCGGTTCGATTTCGGCGAAAGCTATTTCCGCGACGTGCGCGTACTGAAGCTCATCGGCGAAAAACTTCCCGTCTCCATCTCGCTGGGGATATGGATGACGCTGCTCAGTTACGCTATCTCCATCCCGCTAGGCATCCGCAAGGCAGTGAATGACGGCTCCCACTTCGACACCTGGAGCAGCAGCGTGATCGTGGTCGGATATTCGCTACCCAGCTTTATGGTCGCAGTGTTCCTGATGGTCATATTCGCAGGCGGATCGTATTTCGATTGGTTCCCCACGCGCGGTCTCACATCGGACTATTGGAGCGAACTTTCCTGGCCCATGAAAATTGTGGACTATTTCTGGCATTTGCTTCTGCCGCTCATAGCAATGTCGCTGGCGGCTTTTACGACCACCACGTTCCTTACCAAGAATTCCTTCCTGGACGAGATCAAGAAGCAATATGTCATCACCGCGCGCGCCAAAGGTCTCAGCGAAAAGCGAGTGCTTTACGGACATGTCTTCCGCAATGCTATGCTGCTGGTCATTGCCGGATTTCCTGGCGCGTTTATCACTTCGTTCTTCGCTGGTTCGCTGCTGATCGAAACGATTTTCTCGCTTGATGGCCTGGGACGCCTCACCTTCGAATCCATCATGAACCGGGATTACCCGGTCGTATTCGCGAATATTTACATCATGGCGCTTCTGGGGATGGTCGTCAATTTGTTGTCCGACATCACTTATATGCTGGTCGATCCGCGCATCGACTTCGAAACGCGTGAGGTGTAGCCGTGATGGACAAACCTATCAGCACCGAGACACCACCCACTACCAACGCCGCAATGGACGCCGCCCAACCCGCGTCCACATTGCGCCGTTTCCAGCTATCGCCGATCAATCAACGACGCTGGAACAATTTCAAGGCTAACAAACGCGGATATTACAGCCTCTGGATTTTCCTGGTGCTGTTCACCGTGTCGCTATTCGCCGAATTCATCGCCAACGACCAACCGCTGCTGGTGCAGTACGACGGCGGGTATTATTCTCCAGTGTTCGTTTCCTACCCGGAAACCACCTTTGGCGGCGAATTCAAGACCTTCGCCGACTACCGTGACCCATTCGTGCAAGACCTCATAAGGAAGAAAAACGGCTGGATACTCTGGGCGCCCATTCCGTTCAGCTACGACACCATCAACCGCAACTTGCCGCCAGGCGGCGTACCGTCCGCCCCAACGTTCACCAACCTTCTTGGCACCGACGACCACGGCCGCGACGTGATGGCCCGCGTGATATACGGCTTCCGCCTCTCTATTCTGTTTGGACTGATCTTAACCTCCATATCATCGGTGATCGGCGTCGCAGCGGGCGCCATTCAAGGCTATTTTGGCGGATGGACAGACCTTATTTTCCAACGCTTCATCGAAATATGGACTGCAATTCCAGAGCTTTACCTGCTGATGTTTATTGCGTCGGTTATCAGCCCCACCTTCATGATCCTCCTAGGTATCCTTTTGCTCTTTAGCTGGGTGCGGCTGGTAGGCGTGGTGCGCGCCGAATTCTTACGAGCGCGCAATTTTGAATATGTGCAGGCCGCGCGCGCACTAGGACTTCCCGACCGCAAGATCATATTCAAGCATCTGCTGCCCAACGCCATGGTGGCGACGCTCACCTTCACGCCATTCATTTTGGTAGGCGGCATTACCTCGCTCACGTCACTCGACTTTCTCGGGCTGGGTCTGCCCCCCGGATCGCCTTCGCTAGGCGAGCTGCTGGCGCAAGGCAAGGCGAACCTTCACGCCCCATGGCTAGGGCTTACAGCCTTCTTCACGCTGGCGATCATGCTCAGCCTGCTCATTTTCATCGGCGAAGGCGTCCGTGACGCGCTGGACCCGCGCAAAGTTTTCAAATAGGGACCGCTTGGAACACCGCCATGCAAACGTCTGAACCTCTTGTTGACGTAAAAAATCTGTCGGTAGACTTCGCCAGCGCCGACACGGTGAGCCACGCCGTGAAAAACATCTCGTTCGACATCAAGAAAGGCGAGATCGTCGCGCTGGTCGGCGAATCCGGCTCGGGCAAAAGCGTCACCGCGCTCTCTACGATGCGGCTTTTGTCGTCCGCCGCCTCGCACCCCAGCGGCGAAATCCGGTTCCAGGGCAGCAACTTGCTGGCAAAGCCCGAAAAAGAGATGTGCAACGTACGCGGGCGCGACATCGGCATGATCTTCCAGGAGCCGCTAACCTCGCTCAATCCGCTGCATACCGTGGGACGGCAGGTAAGCGAAGTGCTCAAGCTGCACCAGGGCATGACCAACGGCGAGGCGCGGGCACGCACTATCGAACTGTTTACCAAAGTGGGCATTCCCGACCCGGAAGAGCGCATTCACAGCTATCCGCACCAGCTTTCCGGCGGACAACGTCAGCGCATCATGATAGCCCTGGCGCTCGCCAATAATCCCGATCTGCTGATCGCGGACGAACCGACCACTGCGCTTGATGTCACCATCCAGGCGCAAATTCTGGCGCTTTTGAAACAACTCCAGTCGGAAATGCACATGGCCGTGCTGCTGATAACGCACGACCTCGGCATCGTGCGCAAAATGGCGGACCGCGTCTGTGTGATGCGCCAAGGCGAAATCGTCGAGCGCGGCACGGTGGACGACATTTTCAACGCACCGCAGCATCCCTATACGCAGCACCTCCTGGCCTCCGAGCCGAAGGGAACGCCCCCTGAAACGAACGACTCAGAGCGGGTTATTCTGGAAACCGAAGACTTGCGCGTGTGGTATCCCATCAAGCGCGGGCTCTTACGCAAGACGGTCGGCCATGTGAAGGCGGTTGATGGTTTGTCGCTGAAGCTGCGCGAAGGCTCTACGCTGGGGGTGGTGGGCGAATCCGGTTCGGGTAAGACAACGCTCGGCCTTGCGCTGTTGCGGCTCATCTCAAGCAAAGGCCCGATCTCTTATATTGGCCAGCGTCTCGATGGGATGACATCCAACGCCATGCGTCCATTGCGCCGCCATATGCAAATCGTTTTCCAAGACCCTTTCGGCTCGCTCAGTCCGCGCCTGTCGGTTAGCCAGATCATCGAAGAAGGGCTGGTCATCCAAAACCCGCAAATGACCGTGAGCGAACGCCGCGAACGCGTCACAAAGGCCATGCACGAAGTAGGGCTCGATCCGGCCACGCAAGACCGCTATCCGCACGAGTTTTCCGGAGGGCAGCGCCAGCGCATCGCCATCGCCCGCGCCATGGTGCTGGAGCCGAAATTTGTGATGCTGGACGAGCCGACCAGCGCGCTTGATGTCTCGGTGCAGGCGCAGATTGTGGAGCTGCTTCTCGATCTGCAACAGAGGCGCAAGCTCGCCTATCTGTTTATCAGCCACGATTTACGTGTGGTACGCGCAATGGCTAGCGACCTTATCGTGATGCGGGGGGGCAAAGTGGTGGAAGAAGGCTCCGCCGATGAAATCTTCACCGCCCCCAAGACCGAGTACACGCGCGCCCTGATCGCCGCCGCCTTTAATCTGGAGGCCAAGCATGTGAGCGCGGTGTCAGCATAGTGAGGTATATGTAATTGCGCTCCGCCCTAAAGCTAGTGCATCGATCCAAACGAAGGCTGCAGCCAAGTTTGGAAAAATTGATGCATAAACAAAGAGCTAGTGCACTCATGCATGAATCTTCTGAATGCGTCAGTGCACTAGTGGATCAAACCTGACATTTGAGACCAAGCCCAAGGCACCTAACGATTAGCCTACGCATTCAAATGTCAGGTCAATTTGATCCAGCGACATAAAATCTAGTGGTTCGAAGCGTTAGATTTGAACCACTAAACCTCTAGAACAGCCCTTCGAAAGGGTTCCAGCCGTCCTGGTTTTTCACCTTCTTCAAGTAATACGCATAATTCGTGAACATTCCGGCAAACATAGCAGATACAGTTCCCATTCCTTTGAAAATTACTTCGGGTATCCCTAGTACACTTAAGACAAATACTAATAGAAAAAAGGCTGCATAATACGAAATTGCTTTTTTCCATAGCCCCAAATACAAGAGATAAAACGGGCCAAACATAACTGCCCAAAAACTCATCATGATTTTAGCCCGGTCAAAAAATTCTAATTTTTTGAGGGCTTCTCTGAAGGCGGGGTTTTTGGGCGCGCCGTGGGCATCGAAAAACGCAAAGCGCTTGTCCCACGTAGTTTGCGTTGAGGACTGACTATCTGTGCTCATTTCACTACTTTCAATGATTGCAAGAAGATGCGCAGCAGACCTCCTATTTCAGTCAATATTGTGGCGTGGAAGATGTGACATTGTTTACTTAGTTTCAAAGCGTTATTTGAATTCGTCACATATTCGCTGTTTTGCCATTATGGAAACGGCGCTCTTTTCTTTTCACCATGTGGTAACAAGATAATGTTGGACGATACCTGCAATCGCTCTTGGCCGAAGCGAACATCGCGGTTATGGTTGCCGCTTGTTTTGTACTCGCTCTGTGATTGCGTGGATAGCGAGGCGCCGTAAATTGACGAGGAGCATTTCCAGATGAAGCATGTATCGACCTTAGCGGACAGGGATACTCATGAGGGCGCAAACGCTCCGGCGTCAGAAGGGGCGGCCTCGGCATCGTCCGCTCTTGGCGAGATGCCCGGATGGAACCTCACCGATCTCTATCCTGCGCTCGATGCCAGTGAAGTCTCCAGTGACCTTCAACGCGCCGCACAAGATGCCGACGCCTTCGCCGCGCGCTATCAGGGCAAGCTCGCTACTCAGATGGAGGCCGAAGGCGGCGCGGCGCTTTTCCGCGCGCTGAAAGACTTCGAGGCGCTGCAAGACGTCATGGGACGGCTGGGCTCGTATGCTTTTCTGAATTACGTCACCAAGACCAGCGATCCAACATGCGCCAAGTTCTTCGGCGATATGCAAGAGAAACTCACCAATATCGGCTCCAAGCTCTTGTTTTTCACGCTGGAAATCAACCGGCTGGACGACGCCAAGCTCACCGAAGCCATGGCCACGCCTCCACTCGATCATTTCCGGCCTTGGCTGGAAGAAGTGCGCAAAGAAAAGCCCTATCAGCTTTCTGATGATCTCGAACGCCTCTTCCACGAAAAAGGCATGACCGGCCGTGCTGGGTGGAGCCGCCTGTTCAGCGAAACCATGACAGATTTGCGGTTCGAGGTGGCGGGCGAAACACTCACGCTGGAACCCACGCTCAACCTGCTCATGAGCCCTGATGCAACTGCGCGCCAACAAGCAGGGGAAGCGCTCGCACAAGTCTTCAAAAGCAATTTGCGCCTGTTCACGCTGATTACCAACATTCTGGCCAAGGACAAGGAAATCTCCGACCGCTGGCGCGGCTTCAAGGACGTAGCCGCCTCGCGGCATCTGTCCAACAACGTCGAGCCGGAAGTGGTGGACGCCATGATCTCAGCGGTGCGCGCACGTTATGCGTCCATTTCGCACCGCTACTACGCCATGAAAGCCAAGTGGATGGGCAAGGAATCGCTGGAATATTGGGACCGCAATGCCCCCATCACCACCGAGGCCGAGCGCCAAACCCCTTGGAACGAAGCGCGCAACACCGTGCTCGCGGCTTATGAGCGCTTCTCGCCCGAGATGGCCAACATCGGACGCACATTCTTCGACAAAGGGTGGATCGACGCCCCCGTCCGCGAGGGCAAGGCGCCAGGCGCATTCGCGCATCCGACCGTACCGAGCGCACATCCTTACATCTTGTTGAACTACATGGGCAAGCCGCGCGATGTCATGACGCTGGCCCACGAACTCGGCCACGGCGTGCATCAGGTACTCGCTAACGAAAAGGGCGCGCTGATGGCTTACACGCCGCTCACACTTGCCGAGACCGCTAGTGTGTTCGGCGAAATGCTCGCTTTCAAGGCCATTCTCGCCAACACGCCTGATCCAAAAGAGCGGCGCATCCTCTTGGCCCAAAAGGTGGAAGACAAGATCAACACCGTGGTGCGTCAGGTCACCTTTTTCGATTTTGAACGCCGCGTGCACACCGAACGGATGAACGGCGAACTCACATCTGAGCGGCTCTGCGACATCTGGCTGGAAGTGCAAACCGAGAGCCTCGGGCCATCCATCCGGCTTAGCGAAGGCTGCGAGGTGTTCTGGTCGTACATCCCGCATTTCATTCACTCGCCGTTCTATGTCTACGCCTATGCGTTTGGCGATTGTTTGGTGAACTCGCTCTATGCCGTGTACGAAAATAGCGCGGATGGCTTCCAGGAGCGCTATCTCGATATGCTGAAAGCAGGCGGCACCAAACACCATAAGGAGCTGCTCGCACCATTCGGGCTGGACGCCAGCAACCCGGCCTTCTGGGATATGGGGCTGGGCGTGATCGAGCGCATGATCGACGAATTGGAAGCGTTTGAGACAGCAGAGGGTTAATTTCTGTTCCCGCCCCGCCATTCGTTTACCCTATCTTCATTGGAAAGCACTCTTGCTTGTTCCAATTTGGAAATTGCGTCGCCTTCTCCTTTTTTTCTAAGTATAAGGGGAAAGGGATGAACGGGCGACCGCGGGGCGGTAAATGTTCAAATTTATTAAAAATCTTGTTAGCAAAGACCAGTCTCTACAAACAGATGGTTTTGCAGCGGACGGAAACGCCGCGCTTAGCACGGGCAATAAGCATTTCACAGTGCTGATCGCTCAGCTTGAAGGCGATGCGGACGGCGCTCAGACACGCCATATCGCAGAAAGCCTGGAAAATCTGTTTTCTCAAAGCGGTAAAAATGATGCGCCACAATTGCGCGTAGCACGCTACCCGAAGGCGTTAAAACTGGGACGCGCCGAGGTTTCCGGCGCAGTTGCCAAGGCCGAGGCCAAAGGACAAACCGGGCTGGCGCGCCAAAACGCCGATGTGATGGTGTGGGGCTGCGTATCAACCGCCGACAATGTGCTGCGGCTGAGGTTCTTGCCGCGCGAACGCGCCGGAACCAGCAGCGAGAATAGTAGCGTCAGCGCGAAGCGTTACCGCCTTAACGAAGTCATTGAATTACCGCTGAATTTCCCTGCCGATTGGGGCGCGGCAATTGCGGTCTTGGCGATGGCGGGCATTGAACCGGCATTTAAAGACACAGACCATACGCTTGCGGATGTTAATGAACCGCTCGTAGAGATCTTGGCGTCGCTGGCGACCAATATTCCAGCGACGGTCGCAGACGAGACCAAGGCGGTAATCTGGTACGCCTACGCACTGGGCGAACAGATGCTTGGCGAAGAACGCGGCGACACGTCCCGGCTGGAAACGGCGATCACTTCTTACCGCAAGGCTCTCAGCGGATGGACGCGCGATAAAGCGCCGCTCACCTGGGCAATGACGCAAAACAGTCTCGGCAATACGCTGATCGCGTTAGGCGAGCGCGACGGCAACCCTGCCCGGCTTAACCAAGCCGTTGTATCCTACCGCGAGGCGCTGAAGGAACGCGTGCGCGAGCGTATACCTCTCGACTGGGCGGCAACGCAAAACAATCTCGGCGCTGTGCTCATGACGCTTGGGGGCCTTGAAGGCAATCCGGCGCGTTATGAAGAAGCCGCGGCCGCCTATCGCTCCAGCCTGGAAGAACGATCGCGTGAGCAAGCGCCATTCCTATGGGCATTGGCACAGAAGAAACTTGGCGCCGCGCTTTTACGTCTTGGAGAGCGAGAAACACGCACGAAACGTCTTGAAGAAGCCGTAAAAGTTTTTCGCGACGCACTGGAAGAGTTGCCACGCTCTCGCGTACCGCAATTGTGGGCTGCTACTCAGAATAATCTCGGCGCTGCCCTTCGTCTGCTCGGCGAACGTGAAAACAGCACCTTGCGTTTGGAAGAAGCCGTCACCGCTTTTCGCGCCAGCCTGGTGGAAAACACCCGCGAGCGCGCACCGCTTGACTGGGCAGCTGCGCAGAACAATCTCGGCAATGCGCTTTTGACACTTGGCGAGCACGAAAGCAACACAGTGCATCTTGAAGAGGCCGCTAGCGCATTCAACGCCGCTCTTGAGGAACACAAACGCGAACGCGCGCCGCTTGATTGGGCGATGACGCAACACAATCTCGGCAGAGCGCTTGCCATGCTCGGCATGCGCGAAGGCGGAACGGAGCGGTTTACAGAGGCGGTTACCGCTTTCCATTCTGCGTTAGAGGAACAGTCAGACGAGCGCACCCCCGTTGACTGGGCAGCAACGCAATATTTCCTCGGCATTACGCAAGCCGCCCTTGGCGAACGCCAAGCCGAGACAGATCAACCTGCCGCCTGTGCCTCGTTAGGGCAAGCGCGCGCTGCATATCTCGCCGCGCTGGGGCAATTCGTCCGGACTGGCGATAACCAGCGTGAAGACGACATTCGCCGCAAAGTGGGCGAACTGGCCAAGCTGACGGCGCAACTCGGCTGCGGCGGTTAAGGCAGGAACATTTTTTAAAATGATCAAGAACTATAAAGACCACGCCGCCAACGAACGAACGTTTTTGGCCTGGGTCAGGACCGGTGTTACGATCTCAGTATTCGGATTCGTGCTGGAGAAATTCGAGCTTTTCCTGACAAGCATAGATGTCATTTCGAAGGGCAAAATCGCGGCTCCCCTTAAGGTATCCAATATCACGGCAATCGGGCCAGCCAGCTTTGTGCTCGTGTTTTTTGGAATACTTATCATTCTGTTGTCCGTATGGCACTTCTTAGCGACGAGGCGGGCGATCAACAGCGATACCAATTCGAGCTATCATGGGCTTGTTCCCGTGATCGCTCTAAGCGCCATGGTCATGGCGACCGGCCTGTTCCTTCTCTTGATATTGCTCGCTTGAATAACAGAAGTTAGAGCATTTCCACGAGCGCGGGAAGTCTCGCAACTTTTGCTGAAAATGCTCTAAATCTGCCGTTCCTCCTGCGCAAAACATCACGATTGCGACTGCGGTTTATTCCAAGAAAGGTATTCTGCTACCAGTGCAAGGCCGCCTGTCACAATGAAAATGGTCCATTGCGGGTTAACAGCGAGGCCAGTCAACCCCTCCTGCCAAAGGCCGACATAAATAAAAATGGCCGCTGAGATCAGCCACAACACGCCGAAATGAACAGCGACAGCCCCGCCCCTCCAGAATGCTAACGCCGACCACAGAAGAAAAACGCTCACCATGTGCCAAACGGCATGCATGGCTCCCTCAGCCGGAGCGGACAGCCCTGCTGCAAGCACCGGCGCTAGCGCATCTCTACCGCCAACAATGATGTGAATCGCTGCGGTTAAAGCGGCCAGAACAGCAGCTACCTTTCTGAGCATATTTTTTTCTCCCCGTCGTTGTAGTAACAATGTGCAGTGTGAATAGTGAGAAATTTATACAGAAAAGAACTTCATCCATAAAAATACAGAAATAAGAAACAATAGTAATAAACTCGAACACATCACGCCTACTTTGGCCCAAATATTAGGCCAAGCAGCTATGCCAGTTCCGAGCGCCAATAATTGTCCGAATATAAAAATTGCCCCAGCGGGATCAGTATCAAATATTTTTTCTTTAGATATTACGATAGGAATAACAAGCGCCAGTGTCATAATAAGGGCGCTAAGCCTGCCCAGCCATTCTTTGGATTTGTCCGAATTTTTTCTTATGATATTTAGAGCAGCCGTTGGCGATGAAGCATAAGTCTCCGGCGCATCTAGTGAAGCAAGAGTACGATTGATCGCTTCTTCTAACTCCATAGTCTCCAGGTAAAGGGTCGCCTTTTCCACTGCATGACAGCGCAGATTATCCAACAGGTCAGCGATTTCTTCTTCTTCCACGCCATTGCTTTCGAGAACGACACGGACATCGCGTAAATATCCCTTCATCCTGGCGGATATGGCTTTTTCTGTGGTGCTCATAACTTGTCCTGGTCCTCTATTGTTATAAGAGCGTCTGTCTCCTGTTTCAGCGCTTTCCAATAAATTTCCATTTCCGCCAGTCGGCTGCGGCCCTCATCAGTCAGGAGATAATATCTACGCGGAGGGCCTTCTGAGGGCGTTGCGGATTTGAAGCTAGAGAGCAAACCTTCACGGGTCAATCTGTTGATGGCAGGATAGACCGTGCTTTCTGAAAATGCCAACATTTTGTTTTCACTGAGTTTTTTGTAAATCAGATAGCCGTAATCGGCGCCGTTCCGGACAACGGCGAGAATGCAGAATTCCACAAAGCCTTTACGCATCTGCGAAATCCAGGACTCCGTCATTTTTCCTCCGTGCTGCGATCAAACAAATTTCCTCATTGACGCTACCACGTATAACGAGGTAGATGTACTGTGCATAGCATAGTAGTAGGCACATCAACGTTTGGAGTGGGATATGAAAGCAACGCAACCTCTCGGAGCAAAAGCTCAAAAATGGACATTGAATGAATATGCGTCATTCTCGTTCGTTAAAGCAGCACTGTTACGGTACAGCTTCTATATGGCGGCAGTTATTCTATGTATAACGCAACTCTCAGGCGCCGCATTTGCACAGGACGTCAATCTGCGCGAGCTTAAAGAAAAGGGCGACATGGCGGTTAAGCTTGTCGAGCAACGTGCGGCCGATGGCAAAGACGTGTCAGATTTTGTAATTATTCTGAAAGTAATCAAAACTCTCGGTCAAAATCAAAGATTCGAAGAAGCCGATAAACTGGCAGATAAAGTTTTATTTCTTCTAGAAATCGCCGAAAAAGCAGATAGAGCGCTCGCTCTTGTTGAACAGCGGGCGTCTGAAGGCCGGGATGTCTCAAGAATTGTACCTATGCTAAAAAAGGTAAAAAGACTCGGCCAGTCAGATAATTTTAACGAAGCAAATGCGCTGTTAGATGAAGCGTTAGATCTTCTGGAAGATGAAAAACGTTCTTAGTTAGAAGGAAGTGTATTCGCTCTGCGTGCGATTGCGTAACTGAAAATCAGTTCTGCACTTCAAATATGCTGCGACAATCACCTAAAGCGGGATGCGTTCAATTTGAACCGGCATCCCGCTCTAATTACGCCACACCGATACGCAGCAAATCGTGGATGTGAAGAATGCCCACCGGCTTACCAGTCTCCACCACGAATAACGCCGTGATCAGCTTTTCTGGCCGGTTGATCATCGCCAGCGCGGTGCTAACGAGCGTATCTGGCGCGATTGTCCGGGGGGAACGCGTCATGACGGCGTCCACCGTGGCGCTCAAGAGATCAGGTCCCATATTGCGGCGCAAATCGCCATCGGTGATGATACCGGTGAGCTGACCTTCCGCATCCACCACGCCCAGGCAGCCGAAACTTTTCTGTGTCATCACGGAGAGCGCTTCGCTCATGGCGGTGCCGGAAGCAGCCAGCGGCAGCCGGTCACCTTTGTGCATGATATCGGAGGCGTATTTGAGGTTAGCGCCGAGCTGTCCACCGGGGTGGAAAACTTTGAAATCGGCCGCGCTGAAGCCGCGCCGCTCCAGAAGCGCAATCGCCAGGCAATCGCCCATAGCCAGTTGCATGGTCGTGGAAGTGGTTGGCGCAAGGCCATGCGGGCAGGCTTCTTGCGCCACCGGCAGAGCCAGCACCATGTCCGCGGCCTTGCCCAGCGCGCTTTCCGCCTTGGAAGTGATCGCGATGAGCGGCACCGCAAAACGCCGGGAATAGCTGATGATGCTGCCAAGCTCCACGGTTTCGCCCGACCAGGACAGCGCCAGAATGACATCGCGGGAGGTGATCATGCCCAGATCGCCGTGGCTGGCCTCGCTTGGATGCACGAAAAACGCGGGCGTGCCGGTGGAAGCCATCGTAGCCGCGATTTTCTGGCCGACATGTCCGCTTTTACCAAGCCCCGTGACAATCACCCGGCCATTGGCGGCGAAGATGGTTTCAATCGCGGCGGCGAAGATTTCGTTCAGGCCGTCGTCGATGGCATCCTTCAGCGCGGTAAGCCCTGCGAGTTCAAGATCTAGCGTGCGGCGTGCAGTAGCAATGGCGGCATTTTTGGCCTGTAGCATTCTGGCTGTCCCTCTTTAGCTTCCAGATTATTAAGGCATTACGCCAACGTACTACAGCACCCCTTTGGTTGAGGGAATATCCCCTGCCCCCTCAAACCGGAAAGCCTGCCGCAACGCGCGCCCCATGGCTTTAAAACTCGCCTCCATCATGTGGTGAGTGTTGTCGCCTTTCACCGATACATGAATGGTTGCGCCAAGCGTGGTCGCCAGTGACTGGAAGAAATGCGCGGTCATCTCGGCGGGCATTTCGCCGGCCATCGGCGTGGGGAAGTTGCCTTCGAACTCCATGTGAGGCCGCCGCCAGCGCTTCATCCAGCGGCGCGGTGAAGCCGAAACGTGCAATGCCGCGCTTATCGCCGAGGGCGCCTTTTAGCGCTTCGCCCAGCGTGAGCGCACAGTCTTCAATCGTGTGGTGCGTATCGATCTCCAGATCGCCCTTTGCTTTCAGCACCAGACCGAAGCCGCCATGCGTAGCGATCGGGTTCAGCATGTGGTCGAAAAAGCCGATACCGGTTGTGATGTCCAGGAAGCGCGGTTCATCCAGGTTCACCGTCACGTCGATGGCGGTTTCCTTGGTGGCGCGGCGCGCGCTGTAGATGCGCGGCATCCGGCCCTTTTCCGCCGTCGGAACCGTCACGCCCAGGATGGTTAGCACGGTGTCATTCTCCTCCGGCGTGCTGATGGACAGCCGGATGGTGTTGGGAATGAGGCTGTGACGGTTACGCGCTAACACACTGTGCTTCACGAGAAGCTGCATCGCGGCTTCCGGA
This sequence comes from Alphaproteobacteria bacterium, assembly GCA_037387425.1. Taxonomy (GTDB): domain Bacteria; phylum Pseudomonadota; class Alphaproteobacteria; order Rhizobiales; family Rhodomicrobiaceae; genus JARRLC01. The sequence goes on along the minus strand of JARRLC010000032.1, from coordinate 14,146 downwards.
TCGCGCATTTCCACCAGCAGGAAGTTGGCCACACTGGGGAAGACCTTCACCACATGGGGCGATTGCATCAAGAGAGCGGCCACGCGGTCACGTTCGGCGACCAGCACGCGGCGATATTCTGCGGCCTGGACGAGCCCGTTCGGGCTAAGCGCATCCAGCACGGTGCGTACGGTACTTTGCGACAGCGGATACGGCGCGAGAATTTTGCGCAGCCGTCCTACCAATTCTGGCGCTCCGATGACGGCGCCGACGCGCTCGCCCGCTAGCGCATGGCTCTTCGAAAGCGTGCGCAGAATAACAAGATTGGGATGGTCTTTTTGCAAAGCAACCATACCCGCCGGGGCATCCGTAAACGCGATATAGGCTTCGTCCACCACGATGAGACTTTGCTCAGCGCGCGCCTTGCACAGCGCTAAAATATCTTCGCGCCGCATAAAGTGCCCCATCGGCGCGTTAGGCGATGGAATGAAGATCAGCTTGGTTTTCGGCGTGCATGTGCTGAGAATGGCGGGCACATCAAGCTGCCAGTCGCTCGTCAGCGGCGCTTTCAGAACTTCCACGCCCTGTAGCTGGGCGGAAAACGCGTACATGGCGAAAGTGGGCGGACAGATCAAAATTTGATCCTGCCCGGCAGCGCAGAACAGCCGCGTCAACATGTCGATGGCTTCATCGCTGCCGCGCCCGACCATCATTTCGTCTGGCCTAACGCCCCACTCACTGCCCAAACGGGCGAGCAACTCGGCAGGCTGCTGCGCGTCAATATAGCGGTTCGGCTTGCAAAGCGCCGATACCGGACCGAATGGCGGCCACGGACATTCGTTAGCGTCGATCTCAATCGCAGGCGTGAAGCCGCCCGCTTCTGTGCTCGCCGAACTGTACGAGGCCATTTCGCGCAAATCTGCGCGGATAAGATTTTCTAGCCAATTCATTGTGTTAGCACTCTCTCAGCTTTTCCCGGCGTTCTTCATGGCTTTTCGTTGCGTAACGGCGAGACCGAAAGCGCGTGCGCCTCAAAACCCTCATATTCAGCCAATGCGTGCGCGGCCTCGGCATGGGGCGTGAACGCCGCTTCTGTCACGTGGGTGACGGATGTACGCTTGAGGTAATCGTATACCGACAGAGGCGAGGCCGTGCGGGCGGCTCCGCCCGTCGGCAAAATCGCATTAGGCCCCAGCACGAAGTTGCCCAGGCAAAGCGCGGCATGCTCTCCCAGCAGAATTTCCGCCGCGTGCGTGATGCGGTCAAGATAGTCAAAGGGCCGCGTGCTGTGCACTTGCAGATGCTCCGGCGCGTAATCATTACAAAATGTTAGAGCCTGATCCATGGACTTAGCCAAAACAACGCCGCCACGTTTGCCGCCCAGCACCGCACGCGAATATTCCGCCCGCGTCTGCGAAAGCTTATCCCAGACGGCTGGCATCAGGCGATCAACCTCACTAGCAAGTGCGGCATCGTCTGTTACCAGAAACACTGAGGAATCCGGCCCGTGTTCGGATTCGTTCGCCACATCAAGCGCCACTTTCCACGGATTAGCCGAGGCATCGGCGAGCACGATAGACTCTGTCGGCCCGGCTGGCGGTCCAGGCGCGATCTGGCGCGACAGACTATGCACCGCAGCACCGACCCATGGGCTGCCCGGCCCCACGATCTTATCGCATTTCCTGATAGTCTCTGTGCCATAAGCGACAGCGGCCACGGCTTGCGCGCCACCGCATTTATATACTTCGCTCACGCCAGCCAGCTTCGCCACAATGAGCGTTGCCGCATCAATTGTGCCGTCCGGTCCTGGCGGTGTGATTAACACCACATGCGGCACCCCCGCCACCACAGCCGGAAGCAGGCTCATCAAACACATGGACGGGAAGCTGCCCTTGCCGCGCGGCACATAACACGCAACGCTAGAGATTGCGTTCCACCGCTCGCCAGCCAGCACACCGGGATTGACCTCCATCATCGCCATGGGCTTAGGCATTTGCATCTGATGGTATTTGAGAATATTGCCAGCCGCGAAATGGATTGCATTGCGCACTTTGGGAGAAATGAGCTTTTCCGCCGCGTCGAATTCTTCCTGGCTTACTCTGAGAGCGCCGGGCGCGATTTTCGCGCCATCGAAGCGCTCTGTAAACTCGGCAATAGCTGCGTCGCCGCGCTCGCGCACCGCATCGATAATCGGCTGAACCTTGGCGATATATTCGGCGAGGTCGGATTCTTCGCGCTCAAGCAGACGCGCATAAGCAGACGCATCAAGCTTGGCTAGTTCCCATAGGCTTAAGTTCTGGGTCATCCCGGTATCACTTTATAATATCAGAGAGTTGCACAGGCTATCAGCGTTTTGCGCCGCCTGTCCACGTTCGAAGGGTAACTTCGAGCATCAGCCGTTTGCCTGCCACACAAAGGAAGACGGGTCAATAAAGCAGCGCGAAAGCTAGGCGAGTTTCCGTGCGAATTGCCGTACTACGGCGCGGTCGCAACGGCTCCATGACCATTCGCGGCAGCCATCCACAGCCTCTGCACCAACGGAATGATCGCCTTTACGTCGCTTACCGCGTGATATTTGAGCTGAAGGTGATCGGCAATAAAGCCTGTATTCTTCATATGATCGAGCAAGTCGAGCAGCGGTGACCAATAGCCGTTAATGTTGGCGATAATCACCGGCTTAGAGTGCATTCCAAGCTGGCTCCAGGTGATTTGCTCAACAAGTTCTTCCAGTGTGCCCACGCCGCCGGGGAGCGCCACGAATGCATCAGACCGCTCATACATTTTCATCTTGCGTTCGTGCAAGCTATCCACAGGAATGTATTCCTGCACTTCGTCTAACGGGGCTTCGTTGAGCGGTAATCCTGGAGGACGGATGCTGGTGACATGCCCACTGTTTGCGAGCACTGCGCGCGCAACCTCACCCATAAGCCCTACACTTGCGCCGCCATAGACAAGGTTGATGTTTTCTTGCGCCATGACGTGCCCCAAAGCCTTGGCGGCCCGGGCAAAAACGCTGTCCACGCCATTGCTGGCACCACAATAAACACAGATTGCTTTTCGGTTAGAGTGCTTCATGAAACTTATTCGCATCTGTGGAGAAAGCCGTCAAGCGTAGTTCTGCTGCGTCGTTTCCGTACATATCATTGGGTTACCGTATATTCCTCACCTCAAATGTTTGCTCATTTATGCGAAAAATACGTGAATGTGACATGACATAGAGTTATTAAACAGCCTTAACGATGTTTCGCGCGCTCTAAGCAGCGTATTAATTCTCCTGGCACCGCTAATTTCAAGGTTCCCCAATTTACTAAGGTTCCCATGAGCACGACACTTTCCCGTCCTAAAGAAAAAATTAAAATTCTGTTGTTGGAGGGCATCTCCGATACAGCGGTTGAAGCGCTCAACGCTGCCGGTTACACCAATGTAGAGCTGCTAACCAAAGCGCTGAACGGTCCGGAGCTTCACGAAGCTTTGAAAGGCGTGAGCATGCTGGGCATCCGCTCGCGTTCGCAAATCACGTCTGAAGTGCTTGAAGGGATACGCTCGCTCATCGCCGTTGGGTGTTTTTCGGTTGGCACCAACCAGGTGGATTTGGAAATCACGCGCGATATCGGTATCCCGGTTTTCAACGCGCCGTTTTCCAACACACGCAGCGTCGCGGAGCTGACAATTGCCGAAATCGTGATGCTCTACCGACGGATTTTTCCGAAATCGCAAGGCGCGCATAATGGCGGCTGGGAAAAAACCGCTGTTGGGGCCAGTGAAGTGCGCGGCAAAACGCTGGGCATTGTGGGCTATGGCAATATCGGCAGCCAAACCGCTGAACTGGCCGAGGCGATGGGCATGCGCGTGCTGTTCTACGATCCCACCGACAAGCTCCAGCGCGGCAATACGCAATCTGTGGAAACGCTACACGAACTCTTGGCCGTCTGCGATGTGGTGAGCCTGCATGTGCCGCAAACGCCTGAAACCATTAGCATGTTCCGCGCCGAAGAATTCCACGCCATGAAAAAGGGCGCCTATTTCATTAACAACGCGCGCGGCACAGTGTACGACGATCAGGCCCTGGCGACGGCGTTAAAAGATGGGCATTTGGCGGGCGCTGCTGTGGATGTCTTTCCGGTTGAACCAACCTCGCGTGGCGATGGGTTTGTTTCCCCCTTGCAAGGTGTGGATAACGTTATTCTCACGCCGCATATCGGCGGCTCTACCCAAGAGGCGCAAGAGCGCATCGGCGGCGAAGTGGCGCGCAAGCTGATCGAGTATTCCGATGTCGGGTCAACGACGGGCGCTGTTAACTTCCCGCAGGTGCAATTACCGCCGAAACCTACAGGTACGCGCTTCATTCAGGTGCAAAGAAATCAGCCCGGCGAACTGATGCGTCTCAACGAAGTGTTCACGCGGCGAGATATCAACATCATAGGCCAGCATTTTCAGACCGACGGATATATCGGATATGTCGTGCTTGATGCTGACGGTCAGGTGCCGGAAGCTCCCGAAGTGCAGAAGGAAATACGCGCACTCCCCGGCACAATCCGCGCACGCATGCTATATAGTCGCAACTAGAGCGTGTGAATTGCGCTTGCCGACAGCCACAAATTGAGCTTTCTTTCGGGGTAAATACGCCTCGTGAAAAAGTCCTTACAGCAAGCCTTTATGTACTTCTTCACGGACGACTGTTAAGCGTTTGCGGCGCTGGTTATTTTCTGGCGCGGCAGCGTTGTGTGAACGTTTCGGAAGGAACCATCATGGACCCCGACTTGGTACGCCAACAAGAAGAAGAAGAGGCGGCAAGCCGTTTGTACAGCAGAGTAACGCCGTCGGCACTCGCCCGCGCCGGTCTTACTGTGTCTTTAACTTCGCAAGGCCCGGCGGAAATATTCGAGAGCGCTAAGCCTCACTCAAGCCCGGCAGCTTCCTTGGCGAAGGCGAAAACGGCAGACGCAAACATACCCCCTGTCCCTGAAGAACTTGCGATTTCCGCGGATAAAGCCGCTGCCCTTCCCATCACGGCGACGCCTTTGCCGGTCCTCGTGACCAAGCGTCCGCGCTACGCCAAACGGCAAATATCCAAGCGCCCGATCTGGTTCGCGTCGCTATTCAACGTCTTGTTTGTGGCGGCTGGAATTGCGGCGGGCGTTATTTTCGGCGTCAAACAGCACCTTTCCCCGCTGCATGAGTTTTTCGTATGCGCAGGGGCAGGCTACCTTCTGGGGCTAATTTCGGCCGTAGATTGGCTGCGCCGATCTTGCCACTGCGCCTTATGGCGTGCAATCGGCGTTGTACTCTGGCCTGTGGGGATAACGTGGATCACGCAACTGATGGCGCTAGCGCTCACCACGTATTTCCCTTCAAACGCGCTGTTCAATATCGGCGGGCTGAGCATCCCCGTGGTGTGGGGGCTATTCGCGGCAGGGGCTGTGGCAAGCTACGTTCTCGCGGTACCATCCATGGCGGATGCCTTTCGGCAGATACATCCGCCCGTGCGTACCGCGAAAACTTAGACTAACCTATTTCTGCTGGAACATCAGCGGCGCTCCACTCCGCCCACGAACCGTCATAAATAGCGACATGTTCGTGGCCAATAGCAGCAGCAGCCAGAGCGAGCACACAAGCGGTATTACCTGATCCACATGTGACCACCATGGGTTTGGCCGGGTCTATCTCTGCTGCCGCAAACAACTTGCGGATTTCATCCGGCGCTTTCATCGTGCCGTTCTGCATGAGGAAGCGTTGATATGGCAGATGCTTTGATCCAGGAATGCGACCCAGACGCGGCACGTCGCGTGGCTCGGGATCTTTTCCAGAAAAACGCCCAGCGCTGCGGCAATCCACAATCTGCATGGCGCCAGAGGTCAGCAAACCTTTCATATCATCGAATTCGCGCAGCAAACTGCCATTGAGCCGCGCGGTGAAATGACGTTCTCCGCGTTTCTCGGGCGTTCCTTCCGTCATTGGACGGCGCTCGGCCCGCCATTTGCACAAGCCACCATTCAGCACCGCAACGTCTTCATGCCCCATCGTGCGGAACATCCACCACACGCGGGATGCGCTAAAGATATTCTGCATATCGTAAACGACAACGCGTGTACCGTCGCCGATGCCCATCTTGCGCACGCGCGCAGAGAATTTTTCAGGCGACGGCAGCATGTGCGGCAAGCCGGTGCTGGTATCGGCGATATCGTCGAAATCGAAGCGCTGCGCTCCTGGAATGTGCTGATCGTGAAATTCTTCGTCCGCGTCGCGCTCTTCTATCGGCAGATAGCACGTCCCGTCGAGAATGACGACATCCGGCGCGTCGAGATGCTCCGCAAGCCATTCTGTTTCTACGAGCCACTTCCTGTAATAGTCCATGCAATGCTTCCTTATAATCGGGCTTAGGCCCTTTCATATTCCGCTTTCTGAATAATTCAACCTAAAATGCCACATCTCGCCCAGGAAGCAATTAAACAAAGCGCCAAGCTCAACCATCAAACGACAGGCTGTACTATTGGGCTGCTGGAATCGCAGTTCTTACAACCTGATAGGTCATATTAGAAATTCCAGCGAAGCGGGAATCTATTAGTTTCAATAACTTAGCGAAACTCTACTCTCAAGGGGATTTTGTGCCGTGTGGGTTCTGCTTAGCTATTCAGCGAACCACTACACGCCCCACTCGGGAAGTTCTGGCCCGCTTAGATAGCGAACGCTCACAAGAACTTACCGAACGGGTTAAGCGTACAGCCAAGCTGTACCAAACGCTGTTGACCGACCTTATCAGATCAGTTTCGCTTCGCGCGCGAGGGTCGCCAGCGAAACTTCCGAGCGCGGACCGACATGCGAGATCACTTCCGCTGCGGCCAAACTACCCAGCCGTCCGCATGTCTCCAGGGCCATATCGCGGGCAAAACCGAATACGAACCCTGCGGCGTAGAGATCGCCCGCGCCTGTGGTATCCACCACTTTTTGAACCGGAGCGGCAGGTACTTCCACCATATTGTCCTGAGAAACGATCAGCGAACCTTTTGCGCTGCGTGTCACAGCGGCCAGCTTGCAGTCGTTGCGAACGCGCGCGCAGGCTTCTTCCAGATTGTCGGTTTCATACAGCGACAAAATCTCGTGATGGTTGGCGAACAAGAGATCGACGCTGCTTTTGATGAAATCGAGAAACGCTGCCCGGTGCCGCTCAACGCAGAACGGATCGGACGATTTTGGCGGCCTCGTAAAAGGATTCCTTGGCCTTCGGCCCGTCGAACGAATAGCCTTCCAGATAAAGCACCTTGGAATCGTGGATCAAGCCGGGATCGATTTCGGCGGTGCTAAGCTCAGCGGCGGCCCCCAGATAGGTGTTCATGGTGCGCTCGCCGTCCGGCGTCACCAGAATAAGGCACCTTGCAGTCGGCGCGCTGTCTTGCATCGGTTCGGTTTTGAAGGTCACGCCGATCGCGCGCAAGTCGTGGGAGAATACGTGCCCGAACTGATCCTGCGCTGTCTTGCCGATGAACGCCGCCTTGCCGCCAAACGACGCCAGCCCCACACAAGTGTTCGGCACGGTGCCACCGCTTACTTCCACGGCTGGCCCCATCAGGTTGTAAAGCCGTTCCACCTCGGAAGCATCAATAAGACGCATCGAACCTTTTTGCAGATTTTGCGCAGTGATAAAGTCATCATCGCAACGCGCGATAATATCTACGATGGCGCTTCCAATGCCGACCATATCATGAGTTGGCTGAGCCATTAATTCTCCTTGATTCTCTCTAATTCCAATCCCAGCGGAAACCTGATTCAAACGGAATCATATCCGCCATTACTTCATTAATGAGGGGGCAACTTTGCACGGCTGAACGTTGATGTCCACCCATACCCCCTGCTTTACATAAGGCTCATCTTGCAGCCACGCGTCTAATTCTACCCGTGAGGGGAAGTCTACAATCACCACCGAGCCGTTCATTTCGCCCGCATCGTTCAGCGTGGCAGCGGCAGTAATCATGTGCTCCTTGTAAGTTTCGATGTTCTGTAAATGCGTGTCGCGCGCGGCCATACGGCGCTCCAGCGCTCCGTCGTCGGTTCCGTCGCGCGCAATGATAACGAATTGCATGGCAAGTCCTTTCCTTCCAGGCTTCAAGTGGCGGTTCAGATGGTGGTTTTCGCCTCATAGCGGCATATGTCGGCGATAAGGCAGCGTTCGCATGCCGGCTTTTTGGCCTTGCACACATAGCGCCCGTGCAAAATGAGCCAGTGATGCGCGTGGAGGAGATATGCCGTCGGCGTCACGCGTTCCAGCCCGGCCTCGACAGCTTCAGGCGTAGCACCCGGCGCAAGACCGGTGCGGTTCGCCAGCCGCAGAATATGCGTATCGACGGCAATCACCGGATGCCCGAAAGCGATGTTCAGCACCACGTTCGCCGTTTTTCTGCCCACGCCGGGGAGCGCTTCCAGCGCCGCGCGGTCGTCCGGCACCTCGCCGCCGTGCAGTTCGACAAGTTGATGCGACAACGCGATCACGTTCTTCGCCTTATTGCGGTAAAGCCCGATGGTTTTGATCGCCTCGCGTAGCGCGTCCTCGCCGAGCGCGGCCATCTTCGCGGGAGTGTCAATTTTCGCAAACAGTGGCCGCGTGGCTTTGTTGACGCCCGCGTCCGTCGCCTGCGCCGAAAGCACCACCGCTACCAAAAGCGTGAAAGCGTTTTGATATTCCAGATCGCTGCGGGGGCTGGGGTTGGCCTTTTGCCAGCGCGCAAACATTTCGGCGATTTCATCTGGCGAAAGCCGGGTTGCCTCTGGCGCGTTTGCGGCAGAGGTTGCAGTCGTTTTCGCGCGGTTGTTGGTTATTCTAGGTTTGGAAGTCAAAAGCAGGTCTCCGCCAAGCTGAACGCGATACACGGGAAGTTGCGCCCATTACATGATGGTCGTTGAGTAATCTTGCTGCCGCATCGACAAACCAAGCGCAAGCTATTTGTCGTGCGTGAGCAAACGGCAATTGTCAGTCAAAACCTTGCCGTTCTTCGGCCAACCGGTATATATCGGCGCGAATGCCTATCTCAATCCCATCCAGGAAAGCATGCCGTTAAATGACCGAACTCCGCTACCGTCAGCCTGAAAAGGGGTTCCTCGCCCTGTCGCCAGAAGAAGCCTGCCCCGCCGAAGCCGCCCGCGCTGTGGTCATTCCGTTCGGGCTGGAAGCTACCGTCTGTTACGGCAAGGGCACCTCTTTAGGCCCGGAAGCGATCATCGAAGCCAGCGAGCAGATCGATTATTTCGACGAAGAATTCTGGCTTGAAGCGTACCGCGAATTCGGCGTCGCCACGCTGGAAACGCCTGCCATCCCAGCCGATATTGACGCTGCGCTGGACCAACTCGCCCAACTCAACGAAGCCGTGCTGGCGGCAGACAAGTTTCCGTTAACGCTCGGCGGTGAGCATTCGTTGACAGGCGGCGCCATTCGCCCATTCGCCAAACGCTGGCCCAATCTGGCGGTGCTGCATTTCGACGCCCACGCCGATCTACGCGACAGCTATCTCGGCTCGCCCAACTCCCACGCCAGCGCCATGCGCCGCGTGCTGGACCATCCTGGCGTAACGGTGGTGTCGGTCGGCATCCGCAATTTCTGCGTTGAAGAGGTAGCGTTTTATGAGGCCAACCGCGACCGCGTCACTATTCATATGGCGCGTGACAAAGCTCGCTGGCGGATAGAAGACATTATCGCGCCGCTTAAGGGACGACCACTCTATATCAGCTTCGACGTAGACGGCCTGGACACAAGCATCATGCCCGCCACCGGCACGCCCGAGCCGGGCGGCCTCCTTTACTACGAGGCTTGCGACATTCTGCGCGCGGCCTGCGAGGCGGGAACGCCCGTCGGCGCCGATCTCGTGGAACTGGCCCCCATCGCCGGGCAAAACGCATGGGATGTCACGGCCGCGAGGCTCGCATATAAACTGCTGAGCTATGCATTTTTGACAAAGCGGCAGGCCTAACAAATAACAACGTCCGAGCCCGGCTCCAGCCGTTCCAGCACCATCAGCAGATGCTGCCGCGATAACGCCACGCATCCTTCTGTTGGCGCATAATCGCTATGCGCGATATGCATGAAAATAGCGCTGCCCTGCCCTTGCACGCGCGGAGCGTCATTATAGCCCAGCACCGCCACGATGTCGTATAGGCCGTCCTCGCGCCACAGCCGTTCGCAACTGGTGGGGTAAGGCAGCCGCACCAGGCGGTTATAATTGGCGTCGCCCGGCGCATCGCACCAGCCGAACCACGGACATATCGGCACGACAGGCAAAGCTGTGTGCGGTCTCGCCCCCCTGTCAGCGCGGTAAAACACCTGCCGGACCGGCCAGCGCCCTATTGGCGTCACCCCATCGCCCTCACGCTGTTTGACGCCGCGCCCGCTTCGCCCCAAAGCACAGGGGAAGTGCACAGCCCCCAGATGAAGCTTGCCTTGCGGCGCAGCGCGCGTTAATCCCCTGACAATCGCATGTTTCATGATTTCTCGTGTCGTATGTAGCAGCTTCGCCATTATCTCCGGCTCGCGTAACGAAAGTGGCAGACATTTCGTATTACGAAACGCTAGCAGTGATAAGCTATTGCGGACTATCTTCGGCATTGGAGATATCTTAATGGCGCCAATTTCACCCAGGGAATAGTCATATGAGCACTGCACGAAAGATTCTTATCGTTGACGATGATGAGGACCTTCGCGAGTCGCTGAAAGACCAGATTGCGCTGCATGACGAATTCATCGCCATCACGGCATCGAATGCAGCCGAAGGCATGGCGCAAGCGCAAAGCGAAGCCGCCGATCTCGTGTTGCTGGACGTGGGGCTGCCAGACATGGACGGCCGCGAGGCGTGTAAGCAATTGCGCAAGAACGGCTTTAACAACCCGGTAATCATGCTGACCGCGCAAGATTCCGAGTCCGACACGATCCTCGGGCTGGAATCGGGTGCGAACGACTATGTCGCCAAGCCATTCAAGTTCGCCGTGCTACTGGCGCGCATCCGTGCGCAACTGCGCCAGCATGAGCAAAGCGAAGACGCCGTTTTCACCATCGGGCCGTACACTTTCAAACCCGCCGGGAAAATCTTGCTTGATGCGAAGGGCGGCAAAATCCGGCTGACTGAGAAGGAAACCGCTATCCTCAAATATCTCTATCGCGCGGGGAAAAACGTTATCTCTCGCGAAGAGCTGCTACATGAGGTGTGGGGCTACAACGCAGGCGTAACTACGCATACGCTGGAAACGCATATCTACCGCCTGCGCCAGAAGATCGAAAAAGACCCATCGAACTCTGAATTGCTGATTACAGATACGGGCGGCTACAAGCTGATGCCGTGACCTAGTGCATCGATCCAAACGGAGGTTACGCCGGAGTTTGGTAAAATCGGTGCGCTAGCAGCCAGAGAACCGTTACACAAATGCGTCAATCGCCCCAATTTTGGCGATGGCGCGCTGCTCGCTAATGTGATTCACCAGGGGAATCGCATGATTTATTTTGCGGTGATCATATCGAACAGGAAGTCGTCGTCCCAACCAGCGGCGTGACGTTTTTGGCGCATGCTTTGCTTGCTTTTCGATGAGCGCAGGATATTGCTCGCCTTTGCTTGCTTTTCGATGAGCGCAGGATATTGCTCGCCATGTGTTTGATAACGGCGAAATTGGCTGGCGCGCCGTCTTTGCGGATGCGGCATTCGTCATCGCGGAACACCATGTCCATCACCCAGTGCAGACCATTCTCCACTCCCCAATGATCGCGGATATGGGCGGCCATCAATTCCGCCTCGACGGTAAGCGAAGAGATGTAGAAACGGGTTTCGCGTCTCGTTTTACTTCCCATTTCGGCGACGTATTCGAGCATGACGATGCTTGCCAGCCCTGGCCAGTCATGCCGCTGTTGCAGCCATTCGACATCGGAGCAGACAGTGACTTTGCGAACCTCGATGCGGCCGTGGCTTTTCTCGACGGTTTGATGGCAACTCACTATTGTATCAGCGAAATCAACCCTCATCTGCTCTTCGAAAAACAGTTCGACGTCATCACGCAGCGTGCCCTGATTGCCTTTCAGCGAAAAAATGTAATCGCCCTTTTTATCGATGATCTGCTGGGCGATATTGCGCTGACAGCCCATCGCATCAATAGTGACGATGGCGCCATGGATTTGCAGCAGATCGAGCAGCTCCGGGATAGCGGTGATCTCGTTCGATTTCTCATCCACCTTCACCTGGCCAAGCACCAGATTTTGCTCCGAACACCAGGCCGAAACCATGTGGATCGCGCCCTTTTTGCCGGCCGCGTTGAACGAGCGGCGCAAGGTCTTTCCATCGATGGCGACAACCCCTTCGAGGGCATGGCGCAAGCAGGTCACCCAGTTGATGAAACATTGCTGGAAGCGTTTTTCGTCGATGCGAGCGAACAGGTAACCGAGCTGGTCGTGCGACGGCGTACCGTTTGCATAAGGCAAAAAACGCCGCAGAAAGTTGAGCTTCTTCTCGCCGTAAAGCGCGATCGCCACCCAGTCGTCGGCGCCGGACAGGACAGCGCACAGCACCAACAGCAGGATTTCCTGCAAGGGATAGAGCGACTTGTTGATTTGACGAGGGTCTTCGAGTTTCGAAAAATGCGCAATGAAACCAATGTGATGTTCGGATATATCGACTGTTTTCGTCATGACTGTGATCCTTGCGTGAGCGAATCAAAGATCACTTAAGCGATTCAGAATTTTATCGCTCCGTCACCTGATTTTTCATGCGATTGCCCTGTCAATACATCTGCAAAATATGGACGAACGAACCAGATCGCTTTAACGTAAATCCATTCCACCTCAACGTGGGACTGAACAGTTAGTCTTGATCTCTGTTTTACTGCTCGGTTCTGTTGCCAGTTATTTATCTGAACAAATTTATGGCAAGGAACCTCTTGTCGGGACGAGATAAATTCTACCGAATATAGCCAAATATAGTGAAAGGTAATGAGGTATGAAAATAACAACTTTACTTATAATGCTTTTAATTACCGCATTTCCTTTAATAGCGAACGCACAGCAAACCATTTCTGATGAAGAGTACTATCTTCACAAATTCACGCTAGGAGTAAAACACCTACAAAGTTCGGACAGAAAAGAAAGCGATAGGGCTACAGATGACCTAATGGGCGTATCGCTCTACATTGGAAATGCAAGCGAAATTGATCTTAAGCCTCTAATCACGAAATTAACAAAAATAATAAAGGATGAGAAATCTTATGTCAGGCGCAACTGCTTGCTTGTAATGAGACAGATCAAACATCGTAAAGTTGTTGAAATGGTGATTTCTTCGCTGAAAGATAAAAATGAGTCTGTCAGATATACGGCAGCAGAATCCTTGCCACTTACAAGAACCCCAAATACTACAAAGCCTCCGCTACGGGCTGTTGATTTGCTTATACAACTATCAAAACGGGACAAATCGGCAATTGTACGTGCTGGAGCTGGTGTCGCACTCGGATCTTATCATTTACACTACCCAAAAAATGAAAAAATATACGCTGCTTTGAAAGAAGCGGCGAAAGATCCGGATGCTCGTGTGCGCGAAGAAGTCAACTATATGTTGGTATTAGCTAAGGAAAGAGAGAGCAAATTCTGAATCGCTCAAGTGATCTTTGATTCGCAAAGAGAGGGATCACGGCCATGGCGAAGAGCTAGGTTAGCGCTCCAAGTCATCACATTGGATTTCTTGATCATTTCTAGGATTTTGAAGATCCGCGACAGATCAACAAGTCGCTTTATCCCTTGCCGGAAGTGCTGTTGCTGGTGCTGTGCGCGGTTCTATCCGGCGCCGACGACTGGGTAGCGATCGCGCTCTACGGCGAGAAAAAGCTCAACTTTCTACGTCGTTTCCTGCCCTATGAAAACGGTACGCCGTCGCACGATCAGCTTGGCTACCTGTTCGCCCGCATCGACGAGAAGCGCTTTCAGCAGTGCTTCATCAACTGGGTGACGTGCGTGCGCTACGCCATAAAAGGTGTCGTCGCCATTGATGGCAAGACGCTGCGCCGCTCGTTCGACAAGGCCAGCAAAAAGGGCGCCATCCACATGGTCTCAGCTTGGTGTTCGGAGCAAAATCTGGTGCTCGGACAGGTAAAGGTGGACGAGAAATCGAACGAGATCACCGCCATCCCGGAGCTGCTGGATTTGCTGCAAATCCATGGC
>JARRLC010000031.1:19595-26944 GCA_037387425.1 Alphaproteobacteria bacterium | reverse complement strand
CTTACAGCAAGTGAAAGCTAGACTTGGCTATCGGGCTTACCTGGCGCTTATCAGCGATTGACGCCACTTCGATAAGCATACTGGACATCGGCAACATCGCTGATGTAATGAGGAAATGTTCGCGTAATTTTACACGTTACAGAGCGTGTTTTCCCCCATCGCGCTAGAGATTTATCATGACAAGTATACTCGTCACAGGTGGAGCAGGTTACATTGGCTCCCATACGACTACGTCACTGCTGAATTCCGGGCATGACGTAACGATATTGGACAATCTCTCCAATTGCGACGCTACCGTTATCGATCGAATAGAGCGAATTTCTGCGACCCGGCCCGAATTGATCGTTGGCGATGTCCGTGACGATGACTTGCTCAATCAGATTTTTCAGTCCAAGCGCTATGATGCTGTCATCCATTTTGCCGGTCTCAAGGCCGTGGGCGAGTCGGTAAGTCAGCCTATTGAATACTATGACAATAACGTCACTGGTACACTTCGGTTGCTGAATGCGATGCGCCGCGCCAATGTCAAGACGCTTGTTTTTTCGTCTTCGGCTACGGTTTATGGCGATCCTGCCAGCGTTCCCATCAGCGAGGATTTCCCACTCTCGGCGACGAACCCTTACGGGCGTTCCAAGTTGATCATTGAGGAAATGCTTGGCGATCTCCATCATTCCGACAACACATGGCGCATTGCAAGTCTGCGCTACTTCAATCCTGTTGGCGCGCATGAAAGCGGAAATATTGGCGAAAATCCGCGGGGTATCCCGAACAATCTTGTCCCGTACATAACTCAGGTCGCCGCCGGACAGCAGAGCCATGTGAATGTTTTCGGCGCTGATTATCCGACTCGGGATGGCACAGGCGTACGGGACTACATCCACGTAATGGACCTCGCAGAGGGGCATATGGCGGCGCTGACATACCTTGAGCAAAAAGGGGGACTTCTGACGGTCAATCTGGGGACCGGAACGGGGAACTCGGTGCTTGAAATGATAAAGGTCTTCGAGAAGGTCAGTGGAAATAAAGTCCCCTATCAGATCGTGGACCGGAGACCCGGCGATATTGCTGAGTGTTGGGCGCTTCCGGACAAGGCTGAGCGCTTGCTGGGGTGGAAGGCGTCGAGGGGGATTGATGAGATGTGTGCCGATGCATGGCGCTGGTATCAAAACACCTTATAACCATAGGACTGAGGCCGGACAGCAACAGTGTACAGATTTTCTGCTCGCTGCCCAGCAAAAGCACATCTGGAAGCTTGTGCAACCGGGGATTTCTATAAGAATATATAATCAGATGATTGCGAAGTAATGATACGCCCTACAAAAGAAAAAATGCCATAATGATCCGATGTATAAGATAAACAATCAAATGGTTATAGAGTGATAACATACCATAAATATTTTACAATCAATGCCATAACACGATTACATGAAGACGAATATACATCATAACGATATAATACGTTGTCAAGTCAAAACAAAGAATTATAGTAATACTTAGTATAACTACATTGAAAAAATATCGTAGATTGCAAGTCATTGTCATGGCTTCGCATTTTTTAGACCTTTAGTCTACATAATTGCAAAATTGTTTTTCAACATAACGCGCCTCATACACTTGACAATGAAATGTGCTTGATTTAGATAAATCAGAGCACAGAAAGAAATCCGCTTAGGTGCTTACCAAAATAAGTGCAATGAATTTCTAATAGTAATAGCTGCTTCCGAAAATATTCGGACAGCAGTTGTTATATATTTATTGCTTAACGCAATCACTTTATGAGAAATGTCGTCCAAAAATACCGGGCACACATGAAGGATGCGAGCAATAACTATCAGAAAACAAATAATATAAAGCGCGTTAATCCTGCATTCATAATCTAATTTGTAGATTTTTCTCAACAATACTTTCCATATCGTTCACTCGGAAATAAAAACACATCGTTAGAACCAGTTGAGTTGGCGTTTTAGGTAGGTGTACTTTGGTTTACATGATTGAATCCTCTTTATATAACAATAATTCTCTTGTTGCGGAGAGGAGCATCATGAATACTGCCTGTACGCAACAGGAGGAGCCGCCTCGCCAACCATTGCGCAAACTCACCGGCTTCTTCCGTCGCCAATGGATACTCATTGTTACACTCACAGCGATTTTTACGGCCGGGGCGCTCCTTGTCGCCTACTTCCTCAACGACCGCTATGTGGCCTCAACGCTTCTTTTAATCGATAAAGCCGAAGCACAGTTATCCAACTCCAAGGTCAACGTTCTCCCCTCGGTGGGAACCGAGATCGAGATTATGCGCTCAGACGCCATTTACTGGAAAGTTGCAATCGAATTGGGCTATGCAGACAATACGAAGCCTATTTCGAACAGAATTGGCGGAGCTAGCAAACCTCCAGATGACACGCCGCAAACAGCTTCAACAAGCGAAACAGCGCCGCTTCCCGTTCCTTCGCAAAAGCTACTGGCAGACAGTTCTTCCCCGATTGTAGACAGCAACATCAAGGTGCCGTCGCACGTAATTCGTGAGCTTAAGAAGAAGATCAAAATCCGCCAACGCGGTGAATCGGAAGTCATTGCCGTTGAGGCAAAGGCCGATACGCCCCAAGAAGCGGCCATGCTTAGCCGAGTTTTTACCAAAGTTTATTTGGCGGAACATGTGCGTTCGAAGCGCAAGTTTATTGAGGAAGTCGAACAAGCTCTTGAGGACCGCGTCGCCTCATTGCGCAAACAAGACAAAAATTCAAACTCCAATATCGACACGGCAGTACGTAACTTCTCTAGCCAGTATATTGCCCGCTACAAGCTGGTGGAATTGAACCGCCATGCAGTGCTGCCTCATATCCGTGTTGCTTCGTGGGCTGTTGAACCAGATCGTGCGAGCTTTCCCCAACGCAAACTTATCGCTATCGCAGGCGTACTCGCGGCGATACAGGCAGCAATTGCCATCGCGCTCATCGTTGACCTGAATTTCACCGGGGTTTCGTCGTTGCGCGAACTCGAACTGGCGAGCGGCGTCTGGAATATTGGCCTGATACCAGGTGCAGGGCTGAAGCGCACACAGCGTAAGAAATATCAGGATTGGGTCATCGATCTTCCCTCGAGTCCTTTTAGCCGCAGCATCCAAAAACTCTACCACGGAATTGATCTCCTGCTACAGCAACGCCGACTGCCCACTTCGGTCATGGTCACCAGCATGAACAAGAAACTTCGTCATGACGTAATAGCCGTGGCGCTTGCTCGTTCGGCTGCTCTTAGCGGCAAAAAAGCGGTGGCGGATTTGGGTGGAACGACGGTATTATTCAGTACTCCGCCTTCACCAACATGCTCAAATATCTCGAACGAAATTTTGACCTTGTCGTCGTTGTCGCACCGTGTCTGCAACAGACGGATAACGTCTTTTTGCAGGCTGTTCGTACCGGTCTGAAGCTGCTTGTGGTGCAAGGCGGCGCCAGCATGCCTGACGATGTCACGAAAGCTGTACAGCAACTCCGAAGGGTCGGGGGAGACAATGTCGTCACAGCCTTGATTCCGCATTGACCGGCCGTTTGTTGCCAACTCGGAGAACGCCACATGCTGGAAAAATCGATAGCTGAGCATCGGGCAACGGAACCGAAAGATAGCAACGGTTCCTCGCCGAGGATGTCCCCCCTGAAGCGGCACGGACATGTCCTTCCGCATGAACCGTTGGACGTCGCCTTGGTTCGCCACATCTTGGCGCTGGCCTGGGCGCTTCAACCAAAACGCATCGGAGCGTTCCCCAAAATCATCGGCATGATGATCCATCACTATTTGACGCCCGCTGTGGCGCGCAAGCTGCCTGATCCGGAACGAAAGCGGCCAGGAGCTTCCGGGCTTTGTGGCGTCGTGGGAGATACCAGCGTTGAAACCATGATGGAAGGCATGCGCAAGGGGCTCTACGCCATGGGGCATGTTGATCCAATGAAATGGTGGTCGCCGGAAGAACGCTGCGTGCTTTCCTTTTCAGACCTGAAGATCTCGGAGACGACTGCGCGTTTCCTGCGTAGCAGACGCTACCGCATCACTTTCGACGCGGATCCGGTAGGTGTGCTCGCCGGTTGTGCGGCCCTGCACAGCAAACATCAGCGCCAGACCAGGATTGCGCCGACGATGCTGCGTACTGCGCTCGACCTCTTCGATGCTGGCCATATGCACTCGGTTGACATCTGGGATGTCGATGGCGAACTGGTCGGTGGCCTTTACGGCTACGATGTCGGCACGGTGTTTGTTCATGAGGGCAGCTTTCAGACGGAAAGCCACGTTTCAAACATTGCTTTAGCGGTCCTTGCGGGACATCTGGCCGATTGGGGCTTCGTCCTCATCGATTCAAAGCACATGACCGATGACTATCGTGCGCTCGGCTATCACAACATGCCACGCCGCGACCTTCGCGTTCATCTCCAGAAACCTGCTCCCAAATCTGCGAAACGCTGGTGGTTCGATCCAAGTCTTAACATTGGCGACTGGAACCCCGCGGAAGGGCCGCCAAAGCGCAAGAAGTCGGCATCGGATATTACACCAGATGTAATAACCACGTAACGCGGCATGAATTTCATTCGAAACGTGTTGTGCATTTATAGTATTGGGTTTTGATTTCATGACAAATTTAAGCGAATACTCCTCATCGCAGTTCGACGCCAAAGTTAGGGAAAACGACCCTCTTTACGAAAATTGCGGAGAAGCGAACTCGCTTGAACACGATTCCAAAGCGACTGGCAAACCGCTCCGCATTTTGCAATTTTTGCGCGCACCAGTAGGCGGCCTTTTTCGCCATGTCTGCGATCTCTCCATCGAACTATCGCGACGCGGTCATGCTGTTGGCGTGTTGTGCGATGCAAGCGCCACCAGTTCACGTATCGAGGCGCAGCTCGCAGCGTTGGCGCCCCATTGTACGCTTGGCATCCATCGCATACCTCTGCGACGCCAGCCTGGTTTCTCCGACCTGATTGCGGTGAAGAGAGCCCACGCGATTATTTCGTCGATCAAACCCGATATCGTGCACGGTCACGGCGCCAAGGGCGGAGCGTTGGCGCGGCTTGCCGGAACAGCACAGAAAAAAGCCGGACATCTCTTGCGTATTTTCTACACGCCCCATGGCGGCAGCATGCACTACGACGCAGGCAGCCTTGTGGGAAGATTTTTTCTCAAGTTCGAAAAGCAGATGACCGGACTAACGGACGGGCTCATTTTCGAGAGCACCTTTAGTCATGCGACCTATAGCAAAAAAATCGGCAGTCCTCGTTGCCCGGTTTCGGTCATTCACAATGGCTTACGTCCCGAAGAGTTTGCTGCTGCAAAACACGACCGCGGCGACACTGCTGCCGACTTTGTATTTATCGGAGAGCTGCGGCATCTGAAGGGCGTTGAGGTATTGCTGCGCGCCATGGCCGTTTTGTCGAAAGAACACAATGTCAAAGTCGCCATCGTTGGCCGAGGTCCAGACGAGGAGCGTTTCAAACGTCTTACGAAAGATCTTGGCCTTGCCGAGCGGGTGACCTTCCACGGCGAACTACCGGCGCGGCAGGCTTTCTCGCTGGGGCGCTGCCTCGTTGTTCCCTCGCTCGCCGAGTCGTTGCCGTACATCGTGCTGGAGGGGGCCGCCGCTGGCTTGCCGATGATCCTTACCGATGTTGGCGGCATTCCGGAAATCGTTGAGGGGGGAGAAATACACCTGCTCCAACCGAACGCCGTCACACCGCTCGCAGAAGAAATGCAGCGCTTTTTGCACTCGCCTGAGATTTTCAGAGAATGGGCGGACTGGCTGCAGCAGGTGACCCGCGAGCGGTTTTCCGTCAAGCTCATGGTGGAAGAAATCGAGAATTTCTATTGTCGTTCTCTTGGAGCAGAACAGCAACACAACGAACAGATCGCAATGTAAAGCATAAGCACACCAGGCAATTATATTGCGCTACTACATAAGCTTGCAAGACTAAACGAGACAGTGTTGTTATGGATTTGAAAAGACGGCTAGTTATTGCTAGCGGGATCAGTTTTGGGACGGCGATGCTTCCCGCGGGCTCCCGCGCGGAAACGGCTGTCCAAAATCCAAAAACACTTAGCCCCATCGTTGCAGCCACCACCTACGGGGTCAAAGCCAATACGAGCGCTTTCCAGACTGAGGCATTACAAGCGGCTATCGATACCGCAGCTTCAGCCGGTTTGGTTCTCTATCTACCCCCCGGTGCTTATCGTGTTGAACAATTGAGACTTCCCTCAGGGGCGCAACTTCAGGGGACGCCAGGGCGTAGCATCATTCGCGGAGCCAGCAAGCAAGCCGTAATAACGGCATCTGACACCGACAATGTCAGCGTTACCAGCCTTACCATCGACGGCGCCCGTACGGGAAATGACGATCACGAAGGAGCCGTGACCTGCCAAAATTGCCGAAACCTGGTCATCGAAAATTGCCAGATCCTTGAGGCGGGGCGCATGGGGATAGCGCTATACGGCTGCCAAGGGCGCATCGTCCATAACGAGGTGAAGGGGGCGGGAACCACGGGGATCTTTAGCCGCGACGCCACGGGGCTCGAAATCGCCAGCAACCATGTGCACCATTGCGACAACAACGGCATCCAGATTTGGCGCGCCCAAAAGGGCAGCGACGCGACGATCGTTGCAAATAACCGTGTCGAGCATATCGCGGCCAAAAACGGCGGTAGCGGTCAGAACGGCAATGGAATCAACGTGTTTAGGGCGGCCGATGTCATCGTGACTGGCAATCGCATTGCACATTGCGCTTATTCGGCTGTCCGCTCGAATGCCGGATCGAATATCCTGATTACCACTAATTCTTGCGCTGATCTCGGCGAGGTCGCCATCTATGCCGAATTCGACTTCGAGGGCGCCGTCATCGCCAATAACCTGGTCGAACGTGCGGCCACTGGCATCGTCGTCACCAATTTCAACCGAGGCGGTCGATTGGCGGTCGTTGAGGGCAACCTCGTGCGCGACCTCTTCGTGCGGGATGATCCCGACCGGCGCGGTGTGGGCATCTTCGCGGAAGCCGACACTCAGATCAGCGGCAACGTTATTGAAAATGCTCCGGTTTTGGGCATCGGCATTGGCTGGGGCCGCCATCTACGAGATGTGTCAGTAACCAACAATATCGTGCGCGAAGCCGGCGTCGGCATCGGAATCAGCAGCAGTATTTTTGCCGGACGCGCCCTTATCAGCGGCAACTTGATTGCTGGCGCGCGCCAAGGAGGCATACGCACCCTGAACGGCGATAAGCCCATCGGTTTAGAACTGACGAGCAACAAGGCGGCCCCGCCGTCGAATATAGAGCTTTCCAGCAATCTGGTGCGGTGACGAAAAACTTCTGCGCTCCAGTG
>JARRLC010000031.1:0-19563 GCA_037387425.1 Alphaproteobacteria bacterium | reverse complement strand
AGCCAGCGATGTTTGACGTTACAGTCTATCAACGGATGCAGGACGCAGAACACGTATGGCGTGAACTGGAACACCAGGCGCCTGCTACAGTCTATCAACGCTTTGACTTCCTCGATGCCTGGCAGTCAACGCTTGGCGTAGCGGCTGGCGTCAAACCGCATATCGTTGTCGTTAAAAGGGAAGGTCGCGCCGTTGCACTGCTGCCGTTTGGCGTTGGGCGGATTGCCGGTGTCCCGACGCTTAGCTTTCTCGGCGGCAAACACTGCAACATGAATATCGCACTGATTCACAACGATTTTTATGCCGATATGACACCTGCAACGGTCGAAGAGATCTTGCGGAAAGCAATAAGTCACGGCCCTGCCATCGGCGCTGTGACCTTGAAAAACATGCCGACCGTTTGGGACGGACGCACCAATCCGCTCGCCCTCAACGACTGTATGAGCGCCGCATCAAATCTCTGGCTCCTGCCGCTGGAAAAGGATTTCGCCACTCTGCTTGAGCGCAGAGGAGGCAGCAAAAAGACCGCCGCAACCTATCGGCGTAGGCTTAATCACCTGCAAAAGCTCGGCACGGTGGAAATGGTCTATGCTGCTCGCTTCGAACAATACGCCGAACTGATCGACACGTTTCTACAGCAGAAACGGCATTGGCTGGAAGAACGCGGCATTCAATCGGACATGGCGACCTCGGAATTTCGCAATTTTCTCCTCAGTCTCGCCGAGCGCTCGAAGGTGGGGGATGATCGTCTCTTGCGAATAAGCGTCCTGAAGGTGGCCGGAGAGGTCGCGGCGACCATCTTAGGCGCCTCGTTTCAGAACTGCTATTCGATGTTCTCCAGCTCCTTATCAACGGATCCCGCTGTGACCAAAAGCTCACCTGGAGACCAATTGCTGCACAAGCTTTTCGAAGAGTGCTGCCAGAGCGGGCACACGATTTGTGAGTTCGGCATCGGGCGCACCCCGCAAAAAGAGCGATGGCAGAAAGCTGGCGAGCCGCTGGTCGATTTATACCGGCCAGTCAGCGCTCGTGGGATGCTTCTGGTTTCTGGACTGAAATTAGCACAGCAGGCCAAACGCACATTGAAAGAAAATCCGGCATTAATGACGACCGTCAAAACAGTTCGGAAGAAGTTGGGTGGCCGCCGCCTTTGAGAAACAAAAGCAAGTGAGGAAACGGGCAGCACTAGTGCACTGACGCATTCAGAAGATTCATGCATGAATGCACTAGCTCTTTGTTTATGCATCAATTTTTCCAAACTCGGCTGCAGCCTTCGTTTGGATCGATGCACTAGGTAGGGGATGATGAAAATCAGGTTGAAAAAGCCAAAAGTAAACAAAGCCGATTTGCTGAAAGCCGGGCTCAAGGCCCTGCACTATTCAGGCGTCGATCGGCTGATGGCGCGCAACTGGCAGGGCGTCGGGATGATCTATATGCTGCATATGGTCAACCGCGAACCAACGCCCGCATTTTCTCCCAACCGTATTCTCTCGATCACGCCGGAATTTCTCGAAGCTGTCATCGTTCAGGTGCTTCAAGCGGGACTGGATGTGGTAAATCCCGACGAGATGTTTGCGCGGCTGACCTCCGACGAGCCGAGCCGCCGCTTCGTTTGCTTCACCTTTGATGACTGCTATCGCGATAACCTCGAAATCGCCTTGCCGTTGTTCCGCAAATACAACCTGCCGATGACTATTTATGTGCCCTCCGATTACCCGGACGGCAGCGGAGAATTGTGGTGGCTCGCCCTGGAGAAAGTCATTGCCGAGAATGAGCGGATCAGTGTCAAGCTTGACGGTGTTAGCACAGAATTTCCGTGTGCAACCGTTGACCAGAAATGGTCTGCCTTCAACACAATCTACGCCTACTGGCAAGGGCAGCGCATAGACGAAGACAACCTACGCCATCAGGTAAGGAACCTTTGCGAACGCCACGCCGTCGATATGTGCGCTCTCACGCGTGGCCTTATCATGGATTGGAACGAAGTTCGCAGTATCGCGGAAGATCCGCTCGTCACCATCGGAGCGCACACGAAATCGCATTATGCGCTGGCGAAGCTCGATGAGGCGCGGGCGCAGGCGGAAATAGCCGAAGGATTGGACCGTCTGCAAGAAGCGGTTGGCTGCCAGATCGAGCATTTCGCCTATCCCTATGGTGGCGTTGACAGCGCTGGCCCTCGCGACTTCGATCTTGTCGCCTCACATGGTTTCAAGACGGCAGTCACCACCAGAAAAGGGATGCTTTTTCCCGAACACGCCAGTCACCTTATGGCGCTGCCGCGTGTGTCTTTGAACGGTGACTATCAGTCGTTGATCTACAACTCCACCTATATGACGGGCGCACCGTTTGCGCTCTTAAACCGATTTCGCCGAACCAATGTCGGCTGAGGCTAAATCCAATGACCTGATGCACAAAAGATAAATAGTAACAACATCTTAAGCGGAACACATGAGTTGAGATTGCCATTTCTTAGTGAGTTGGCACTCGGATATCTAAGATATCGCGAAAGGTAAGCGCGTCGTCATGAGAAATGAAAAGCAAGTGTTTGCGCCTGAGGCGGTGACAGACGACTCCGAAGGCGAAAGGATATTGGCAGATGAGTCACAAGCTGCCGAAATCGATGCAAGCAATCCCGAAAAGTTTCGTCTAGCTGCCAGCAATAGCAGCATCACGCCACTTGTGGTAAGTGGCGTCTTGCGGCTTCTGGATGTGATCGTGGTCGTTCTTGTCGGCTATCTTGTCTTTATGTTCTATGTCACAATGCCGACGCCGGTTCAGGAACAATTCTATCGGCTCGCAGTATCTGCAACAGGGTTCTTCACAGCCGTCGTCTTTACCCGGTTTAAGCTCTATTCCAACAATTCGACAACTGGCGGATTTCGCGATCTGGTTCGCTTATCGGTGGCGTGGACAATTGTGCTAGGGCTTACCCTGGGCGTTGTGTTTTTCGCCAAAGCCAGTTCCGAGTTCTCGCGCGTCTGGCTGGTCTCCTGGTACTTCGGCGCCGGTGCGATCATGATATTAACGCGCCTAATCTTGTTGAGCACTTTGCGTTCACTCACACAGCCCGATGAAAATATAAGCAATATCGTCATCATCGGCACCCGCGACAGGGCCGAACAGGTGGCAAGGCGTCTGAGCCGAAGCAGCAGGAGAGACTTTCGTTTATTGGGCGTGTTTTTCGACTGTGACAAGCTTGCCGATCATGGAGAGAATTGTGACGGACATCCCAAAGGAGCTGTGTGCGCACTTCTCAACTACGCCCAAACGATGCAGATCGATACGGTACTCATTGCGGTGCCTCTCAATGACCGCGCACGCATTGAACGCATCATTAATGAATTGAAACTGTTTCCTATCAATGTGCACATCGTTGCCCATTCCGAAATATTACCGCTTAAACCGAAGGGTCTCTCCCGCATCGGCGATATCCCACTGCTGAATGTTGCGGACAAGCCAATTTCCGGGTGGGACTATCTGCTCAAGTGGCTACTCGACAAGATTGTGGCCTCGGCCATGATCGTCCTCCTCGCGCCGGTGATGATTTTCGTGGCGCTTGCGGTTAAACTCCAGGACGGCGGCCCCGTGTTCTTCCGGCAAAAGCGCATCGGGTTCAATAATGAGCTGATTGAGATATTCAAGTTCCGCTCGATGTATGTGAAGCAGTGCGATGCGGATGCTTCAAAACTAGTGACCCGTGGCGATGCGCGCGTGACCCCTGTCGGGCGTTTTATCCGCAAAACCAGCCTTGACGAGTTGCCACAGCTATTCAACGTCCTTCGCGGAGAGTTGTCTCTGGTTGGTCCGCGTCCTCATGCAACCCAAGCCAAGGCAGACGGCCAACTCTATGACAAAGTGGTTGACCTCTATTTCGCCCGCCACAAGGTGAAACCAGGAATTACCGGCTGGGCGCAGATCAACGGCTGGCGTGGTGAAACCGATACCTACACGAAGATCAAGAGCCGCGTTGAGCACGACCTCTACTACATCGAAAACTGGTCGATCTACTTTGATCTCTACATTCTGTTACGTACGCCGTTCGAGCTATTCAATGACAAACAAGCCTACTGATTATTGTGCTAGCGGGGCGTCTTCCTACAGGAACGTCGCCCCCACCTTGATGGCTCTTATGTGGCTGGCGATGGTGAGCTTCGGTTTCGTGTTTCGTGAGCCGGCGCCGGCTGATGTCTTAATGATCGGGGCGATTGGTCTGTTGATCGTATTTGGTCCAGTCCGGTTTTCCTCGACTGTGATCCGATTTTTAGCAATCTGGCTGACGATATCAGCCTTCGGCATGCTGTCAGTTTACTTTTCGCCGGTCCCGAAAGATTCATTCATTCACATGATTGTTTCGCTGTATCTCGCGATTATTGCCATCATGATGGCTGCGTTCGTCAGCGAAGACACGTTACGCCGAACCCAACTGATCTATTCCGGTTATGCCGTTGCGGCGATTGGTACTTCAGTGCTCGCTGTCATCGGCTACTTCTCTTTATTACCAGGAGCTTATGATCTTTTTACGCTTTTCGGACGGGCAAAGGGCGGCTTCAAGGATCCCAACGTCTTAGGCGCGTTTTTGCCGCCAGTTATTCTGCTCGGCTTGGATCGCGTGATCTTTGCCGGAGCATTCCGTTTGATAAGGGGATGGTTGCTGGCAATTCCGCTCTTGTTTTTTGCCTTGCTCATCAGCTTCTCGCGCGGCGCCTGGATGAATGTCTTTATAGCCGTTGGGGTGTGGTTCGTTCTTAGTTTCGTAACTTCCCATTCGGCCAACATCCGGAGGCGCCTTACGGGCCTTATGATAGGTGGTGCTGTGACTGCCGTGATCGGCGTTGGCATCGCTTTTCAGTTCGACAGCATCAGTAATCTTGCCACAGAGCGTCTTGTCGCTGTACAGGAATACGATAATCAGCGCTTTGAAGGACAAGCGAAGGCTTTGGAACTCATCACCCAATATCCGCTTGGCATTGGCGCCCGGTCTTTCAATCTCGGCGGGTTTCACAAGGAAGATGTGCACAATGTCTATCTGAGCATGTTCTTGAACGCTGGATGGCTTGGTGGAGCGCTTTTTCTCTATCTCAGTTTCGGAACTCTTATCGTTGGCTTGCGTTACGGTCTGATACCGACACCATGGCAAAAACTCTTTCTAATCACCTATGCCTCGTTCGTGGGCGTTGTAGTCGAGGGGCTCATCATCGACAGCGATCACTGGCGGCATCTTTATGTCCTTATAGGTCTGCTGTGGGGGATGATGGCGAATATGAACGATCGACAGGAAAATTCTACGCAACCTCTACCAGCTTACATAGTAAGCAAGTAGATGGTCGAATAAATTCATGCAGAAATACAGTTTATTCATAAAAGGACAGAAATGTGAAGTTGCAATCCATTACATTTCATAGACTTGTCGAAAGCATCAAGCCGCTTCTTACAGCGTCTGCTCTGGTTATCGGAGCACGAATGATCGGTGGCGGACTCGGCCTTATTTCTCAGGTTGTCATAGCTCGTTATCTTGGTGCTCAATCGCTTGGCCTATTCTTCCTTTCGATAAGCGTTGCGACAGTCTTGTCGATCTTAGTCAGTATCGGCTATCCCTTCATTGTTACCCGCTTCATGGTCAATGGTAAGGGCTGCGGAGAGGCGCCGGAGTTGATGGGATTCATCACCAGCGCGAGGTGGGATATCTTCGTCGCCAGCTTGGTGAGCGTCGCTATTGGCAGCGCTGTTGTCGCCCTGCTGCCTTCGCTCAGCACAGAGGCGCGGATCTGCCTCGTGCTCGGTGTGCTGACCGCGCCTGTCTTTGCCCTTCTCCGGTTCAATAGCACCATAGCCAACGGCGAAAAGCGGTTCATGATGGCTTATCTACCGGACCTCGTCATACGTCCGTTATTGCTGCTTACCAGTGTCGCCATATTGTGGGCCGCTTCGCTGCCGCCAAACATCATCGTACTCGTGGCTGTGAACCTGGTGATCATTGTGGGGCTTGTCATCTATCAGGAACAAGCGTTGCCCCGTATTCTGCCTGCTGCGCCCGGCTACGGCGCTCCCAAATCGACAAATGCGGAGCAAAGGAAACGATGGCGTCAGCACGCCACGCCAATGATCATAGCAACGCTATTTCTCAATATGTTCGCCGACTTTGATTTGGTCTTGCTTGGCGCAATTTTACCGAGCCGGGAGTTGGCGCTTTTCGGCGCAGCCATTAAAATCGCGCTTTTCGTAGCGTTCGCCATCCAGATTGGCCACCAACTCATTTTGCGCGATCTTGCGGAAGCGATCTCTGATAAGGACGATGCCTCTATACGCCGGATCATCACCCAGGCGAACGGTATCGCGATCGTGCTAAGCGGCGGCGCACTTGGCTTTATTATCCTATTTGGCGACAAAGTTCTCGGGCTTTTCGGCCACGAGTTCACCGACGGATATATGTGCCTGGTAATCCTTATGGTAGCGCAGTTTCTGCGGGCGTTGGCGGGACCGGGCGCCCAGGTTCTAACCTTGACGGGGCATGAAGGGCGGAGCCTTCCGGTCTTTGTTGGCGGGCTTATCCTGCTTGTGCTCGCAAATTTTCCGCTCATTCGACTCTTTGGACTGGAGGGGGCCGCCTTTGCGGTGTTGATCGTAACGATCAGCTGGACGGTAGGACTTGCCATCGCTGCGCAGAAGAAAAGCGGCATTTCGGTAATGTTTTTACAGTCAAGCCTTGTGACGAATACAGCCCGCCGGAAATGCTAGCCCATTCAGCCAGCGGAAAAGCTGTGTTAGCTCTCAAGTTGAGGCGTATTTCCGGCTGCCTGCAACCTCACTCGTTCCCGCTTACATAACGGCGGCCACCCAACTTCTCCCGAACTGTTTTGATGGCCGACATCAATGCCGGATTTTCTTTCAGGGTGCGCTTGGCCTGCTGTGCTAATTTCAGTCCAGAAACCAAGAGCATCCCACGAGCGCTGACGGGCCGGTATAAATCGACCATCGGCTCGCCAGCTTTCAGCCATCGCTCTTTCTGCGGCGTACGACCGATGCCGAACTCAAAAATCTTGTGTCCAGTTTCACAAGCGCGCGTGAGGAACTTATGCTGCAGCAACTCTCCAGGTGAGCTGCGGTTCATCACCGGATCCGCCGCCAACGAGGTGAGATAATTCGAATAGCACCCCTGAAACGAGGCGCAAATACAGGTCGCAACCCACTTACCGCCCACCTTCAAGCCGATAATATTGATAACTCCGTCTGTCCGTCCTTGCGACCGCTCGGCAAGACTGAGGAGAAACTCGCGAAAAGCTGGCGTCGTCATATCAGATTTGATGCCCCGCTCTTCCAGCCAGGGCAGTTTTTGCTGCAAAAACGTGTCAATCAGCTCGGCGTATTGATCAAAGCTCTCGGCTTCGATCATTTCCACTGTTCCGAAATTGTTGTTGAGGCGGTTCAGCTTTTGCCGAAATCCTTTGGCGGTTTTGGCGCCACTCCGCCTGCGCTCAAGCAGGGTGGCGAAATCCTTCTCCAGCGGCAG
Organism: Alphaproteobacteria bacterium; assembly: GCA_037387425.1. Classification (GTDB taxonomy): domain Bacteria; phylum Pseudomonadota; class Alphaproteobacteria; order Rhizobiales; family Rhodomicrobiaceae; genus JARRLC01. The sequence continues at coordinate 12,056 of JARRLC010000031.1, read as the reverse complement.
GAGCCAGAGATTTGATGCCGCACTCGTGCAACCGTTGAGGGCAAGCGGATTGGCTAGGCCGTCCCAAACGGTCGGCATGTTTTTCAGCCCCACAGCGGCGATTGCGGGATCGTGACTTATTGCCTCCCGTAGGATTTCCTTGACGGTTGCAGGGGGCATACTGGCATAAAAATCAGGGTGGATGAGAGCGATGTTTATGTTGCTGTGCTTGCCGCCGAGAAAGCCGAGCGTTGGAACCTTGGCGCACTTACCAACGCCAAACGGAAGCAACGCAACAACGCGGCCTTCCTTCTTAACGACAACGATATGCGGCTTGACGCCTGCCGCTACGCCAAGCGTTGACTGCCAAGCATCAAGGAAATCAAAGCGTTGATAGATTGTAGCAGGCGCTTGGTGTTCCAGTTCACGCCATACGTGTTCTACGTCCTGCATCCGTTGATAGACCGTAACGCTGAATGTTGCGGGCTTTGCGCTGGCTGCATTAACGCTGCCATCACGCGTTGCCTGCGCCGGTTCCATACCCGATGCATCCATGTTTTTCTTCCACATTATCAACTCGCCCGCTCTGCAAGGATATCAGACACGTTTGCTGCTCGGCGCACGGCGTTCACAGGGGCTCTTAAGCTGAATGTTCTAAGCTTTGGGCGCTTTTCTGATCGTCGGAACTTGTCTGGCTGCAAGCTGAAGGGCTCGCGTCGCTTGCTCTTTGGAGCCATGCTTCTCGCCAATAATAAAGAGCAGCTCTTTGACAGAACAATCGCATCACGCTGTCCAGCCCTCTGCACGCAACGCCATCAAGAACGACGCAGTCTTTTTTAAAGCGGAGCATTTTGCCAGTGTGTTCACTGATCGCTTTTGTCATACGGTGGGACACTCGAAATGTCTTTCCACAATACCGAAACATCTCAAGTTCGAACCTCATACCGCGATATTTTTGCTTTTTATCAAGGGTAGCCAGAATTTCCTGCTTCGAACGAACTTGAACGAGTTCATTCGGTTGAAGGTTCAAGATTCCCGCTGTTTTTGACGTCTCGGAAGACTTCGCCATAGACCGCTTGATAGCACGAGGCAAAGGAGCAATAATTCGTGTATAAAATTCATTGAGAAAAGTCTTCGGAACTGTCGTGAAAAGCAGTTTAAACGAAATATTATGTGTTGTCAGATCCTTAAAATAGTGACCGACATTCCATAGAGGCAACTTAGTGGTCGCATCTGGCAAATGCGTGAGCTGACAGCGATATCGTTCGGCGTCAACTTTGGTTGTACGCTGTAATCTTTCTATGTCTTGAGGCGCAGCAGCTGGTGGCTCTGCGTTGTTGTCTCCCTCAACCTTTTTCAGCCAATCGGTTTTCCAAAAGATGAGGCATCTGGCCTCGCACCCGTCATGCCCGCTACCGTCGCAGCGCGTATCAAGATGAACGGCATTCTCCATGCGCCTCAATTTCGAGCGGCCGGAGGGATCACAAGTCTTATGGGCTGATTTCATAATACGAAATCGTCTACCGCAATATTTCACCATCTCCGGCATGAAAGGCAGGTCTGCCAGACTATTTGTATCATCCAGCGTTAAAATTATTTCTTCTAAAGAACGAACCTCTACCCAATCACCAATACTAAATACTTCAGAATTCATATCCTTCGTTCCTTAACTAACGGCAATGAAGAAAGGGTAGCCATCTTGAATAAACGCGCAATGCAGGTCTAAACGACGCTGAGACCAGCCATAACTTGATGGCTTTAGCATTAAACAGCTCGCGCTTTGATTAGAAAACTTATACTACAACGCCAAATACTAGGAATCTAGCAAGTGAATGCTATCCAAGCATGACAGAATTGCTTAACCATTAAGCGTAATAGCAATCTATTCCCTAAGGGGATCATCTTCTCACGGATTATGTGTATATTCAACCTTTGAAATATCGTTACTCAGAGTTTTTTCATAAAATGTGTGAGCCTATTGACATTCACAATGCGGCCTCTTCCGGATTGAGCCGGGCGGGACGCCCCAATCCCGCAGCGGTCGCGCAGACCTTCAAGTCCGTACTCGTTGTAACTGATACCCCAATCCCGCAGCGCCTGGCAGTCCATGCCGGAAAGTGTGTTGGCGATGGCCAGCACATGCGCCGCGAGTCTAATCTCCCCGCCGACCAATACACCGCGCTTTTGGGCCTTGCTCTAATCATCTTTGCTTTGCTGAGCTTCCTCATTTGAAAGCAAGGCGCCCTGTTTTTTGGATCTAAGCAACTCGCGGGCGCGAGCATAGCGGGGATCATGCCAGAAATGCAGGCATCCATTACAACCACGGCCGCAGCAGCCTTCGACGCCTAAACGCGGCTTGCGAAATGATACGCCCTGGTTTTTGCTATCGAGCGCCTCAACCAGCTCTTGCCGTTTCTGCTGATAGATCGCCTCTCCGCCCTTGCCGAGTTCAACCGCTTGGGCGGCACGGTCGAGCGCGAGGCGCGCCCAGACATCCTCCGTCAGCGCCTTTTCCCGGCGAACCACGGTGTATGCGGGAAAGTCTTTTCGCAACTGCTGAATGTCGGTCTCTTCGTGAAACCACTCCAGAGGAATACGGATGACCGGCTTCTGCCCAGGGTTGATGCCCTCTTCCGCGGTTACGCGCCTATTAGCGATGTCCTCGAACCGGTAGATGCGCAGGAGCAACGGAGCGCGCCGCGTATGGGGAATGAACTCCAGCACATCGCCTTGCTCAAGCCGGTTCTTCACCGCCATCAACAACGCATCCTCGGTAACGTCCACGATCACGCCCGCATATTCCCAGGCGGAAAGCGTTTGCGTATCCTCATAATTATGCGCGTGGTGGGTAAGGTGGCTCTCATGAAAGGCTAGCGAATAACCACGGTTCGGAACGGTCGCAAGCTCGCGCATATAGGTGTCAGGCCGCCAATTTACGGGATCTTCGCGCCAATCATCAATCGCCATACGATAGGCATGCGCTGTCACCGCCACATAATAAGCGCTGCGGGTGCGTCCCTCAACTTTGAGGGAGTTTATGCCCAAAGCCAGAAAATCATCCAGCCGTGGCATGAGACACAAATCCTTGGCGTTGAGGATATAGGAGCCGCGCTCGTCTTCCTCTATGGGCATTTCTTCGCCCGGACGACAATCTTCTTCGAGGAAAAACTCAAAAAGCTCCTTCGTCTCGTCATTCAGTTCCAGCTCTTTCAGTGTGCCATCCTTCAGGCGCGCCTTGAGCTTATATTTCCAACGGCAGGAATTTGCGCAATTGCCTTGGTTCGCGCCGCGTTCAGCCAGGTAATTCGAGAGCAGGCAGCGTCCTGAATAGGTCATGCACATCGCGCCGTGGACAAAAGCCTCAAGCTTGAGGTCCGGACATTTGGCGCGGATTTCCTTCAGCTCCTCAAAAGACGTCTCGCGAGCAAGCACCACCAGATCCGCCCCCTGGTCCTGCCAGAATTGGGCGGTGAGCCACGAACACACATTGGCCTGGGTGGAGATATGGAGTTTCAGTTCTGGCGCAGCTTGCTTCACGAAATGAAAAACACCAGGTTCAGAAACAATCACGCCATCAGGGCTGACCTTGCGGATCGTTTCGATATATTCAGGCAGTTTCTCGACATCGCGATTGTGCGAAAACAGGTTGAGGGTCAAGTAGACGCGGCGTCCCTGCGCATGAGCGAAGGCAACGCCCTCAACGACATCGTCAAGGGTCAGTTTCGAACGCGTCCGCAAAGACAGATCGGGCGTGCCCATATAGATCGCGTCGGCTCCGTAAAGGATCGCAACTTTGAGTTTTTCCAGCGACCCCGCCGGCATCAGCAGCTCAGGGACATTTTGCATATACGAGATCCTATGGGAGTTACCTGTCGTTCCACGATACTTTCACGGAGGAGGAGTGAGCACAAATCGCCGCAATAATCCAGATTAGAAGCAGCAGGGACTAGCAACCGCATCTTCAATGTTGCGAATGGAGAGCTGAGCCATATATTAAGCCACATGCTTCAATGCTAAAGCGACAGCATATCAGCACATAGAACGCCGCCCTCCAATTTCATGCAAAAATACAGGATAAAAGGGCTATACCACCCTTAATTATGTCTTTATACAACAGGTTATTATGAAATTCCTTGATCAAGCAAAAGTTTACATCAGCTCCGGCGACGGCGGCAACGGCTGCCTCTCGTTCCGGCGTGAAAAGTACATCGAATTCGGCGGCCCCGATGGCGGCGACGGTGGACGCGGCGGCGATGTATGGGCGGAATGCGTCGCCAATCTCAACACGCTCATCGATTTCCGCTATCAGCAGCACTACAAGGCCGGACGCGGACAAAATGGCATGGGCGCAAACCGCACCGGGCGCAGTGGCGACGATAGCACGCTGAAAGTTCCGCCAGGCACGCAAATTTTCATGGAAGACAACGAAACGCTGCTCGCCGATCTGACAACGCCAGGCCAACGTGTCCAGCTTTTGACGGGCGGCAATGGCGGTTTCGGCAACGCGCATTTCAAATCGTCCACGAATCAGGCGCCGCGCCGTACCAATCCAGGACAGGAAGGCACGGAACTGACTATCTGGCTGCGGCTGAAGCTCATCGCCGATGCCGGGTTGGTGGGCCTGCCGAACGCGGGCAAATCCACGTTTCTCGCCTCGGTGAGCGCGGCCAAGCCAAAAATCGCGGATTATCCGTTCACCACGCTCTATCCGAATTTGGGCGTAGTGCGCATTGGTGACGCTGATTTCGTGCTGGCCGATATTCCGGGGCTTATTGAAGGCGCACATGAGGGTATCGGACTTGGCGACCGCTTCTTAGGCCATATCGAGCGGTGCCGAGTTATCCTGCATCTCGTCGATGTGAATGAGGCGGACGTAGGGGCGGCTTATCGAACCGTGCGGCGCGAGCTGAAAGCCTATGAGGGCGAACTGGTCAAGAAAACCGAGATCGTCGCGTTGTCGAAATGCGATACGGTTTCGCCTGAGGTCGCCGAGGAAAAAGCCGCAGAGCTTCGCAAGGCGTGCCGCAAGAAGCCGTTGCTTCTCTCCGCTGTGGCGCATAAAGGCGTGGATGATGTACTCTATCGTATCGTCCGCGTGTTACGGGATGCAAAGAACAAGTCCGCCGATATTGAGGAAAAGGCGGTTGCAGGCGCATCTGGCGATTGGTCGCCACTTGATTAGGAGGAGCGTTTACGCCCCTCCCCTCCCCCTCTTAGCAAAGCATATGAGGCTGAACATTTACATTTGCCTGTTATACAAACTGCGCAACTTGCGCTAAAATGCACCTTCCACTGTCAGTGGTCGTCCGACTAAAAGCAGGGCAAAATATACACCATGCAGCCAGACGAAATCGCTGTATGGTCTATGCATGGTTGAACAGCACGGATCGCAATAAAACGTGGGACAGATTATCCTGGTCGGCGTTGTGTTGTTGGTAGCAATAATGCTGATCAACAAACCAAAATTACTTACCGACCCAAAATCTATTTCAAAATACACCCCACAAATAGGAGGGGGTATTGCCATTATTGCTGGTGCGTTTTTAATGGCGACTGGTCATATTTTACTGGCGATGCCCGCATTTTTGTTCGGATATTACTTACTGGGACGCATTCAATTCCCATGGCTGTGGACTTATACATCTAATACAAGAAATGGCCGCTCTACCATCCGGACCCCCATGCTCGAATTGGTGTATGAACGCCGGACCGGCTATATGGACGGCCTCGTTAGAAGCGGGCGGTATGGCGGACGGCGCTTATCGGAATTATCCCGTGTAGAAATAGGGAAGTTGCTGGCTGAAGCGCACACGCGCCATCCTGCCACGGCTAGACTTTTGGAAGGCTACATTCGTCATATGCAAAGTGGCGGAGCAACCGGCTTCCACACGCACGATGATGATGACGCCACAGCGGACGAACCGCGCAACACTCGCAGTATGCGCAGCACCATGACTTCGCACGAAGCTTATGATGTGCTTGGCCTCAAACCAGGCGCGAGCCGCGATGAAATTCAACAAGCGCATCGCAATCTGATGAAGCGCCATCATCCAGATCACGGCGGCTCCACTTATCTCGCCTCGAAGATCAACGAAGCGAAAGACGTGCTGCTCCGGTGAAACTGCGCCTTATCTTCCGCTCTGCTCTCCCCAAACACGCCTCAACCTGTGGAAAACACTAAGTAATCCCCAGGTCTTGTGCAAGACGCGAAATCTGTCTTGCACTTTTGCGTCAATAAGCACAGAACAAAAGTGGCACACTTTTAGCCAGGGGGTACTATGTTCACATGGCTTATGGGCGCGTGGCTCTTCTATCACTTTGTAGCGGTCTCGTATTATTATTTTGGCACCGAGACTTCAACGCCCGCCGCGTTGGAAAACTACCTGAACCACAGTCTTTATGTGGTTGATATCGGGCAATATTTAGGGGCGGCGGGCCCAGTGTTCATCATCACTTACGGCGGCATCACTATGCTGATGATTCTCATCACGCTGTATCTGGAGATGGGACGCACCGCCCGTTATGCGATCAATCGCGATTTCAAAGGCAGCCAGTACGATTTATACGGCTCGATTTTCCTGCTCGTGGTTTGCAGCGTGGAGCTGTTTTTTGTACCCATCGCAGCGACCTCGATTTTCGTGATTCTGCTCTTCGCCTGCGTGATGGACGTACTCACTCACGTACGCTTCTTGCACCATTTCATCGGGCGCGGACGGTAAGGAGGAAAGCAATAGCCTCCTTCCCCCAGCCAGTGGAAGCCAAGAGAAGGAGGAGCAGGAGGGGGAATACTGGTCCCTTTTGCGTCTATGCCACGCTGGCTTCGCAATTCCCCTGTGCCCTTTTGGGGGAGCCTGCCTGCGCTCGACGGGCCTTCACAGCCCTGTCAAGCCGCTCAAGCACCTCCGCAGAGGTCTCCCAGCCGATACACGCATCCGTCACGCTCTGGCCGTAGGTGAGATGCTGGCCGTCACCCAGATCCTGGCGCCCCGCCACCAAATGGCTTTCTACCATCAAGCCCTTGATGCGCGTCTCTCCCGCCTCGATCTGGCAGGCGATATCCTCGATAACCGCCGGCTGACGTTCATGGCGCTTACCGCTGTTGGCATGGCTGGCGTCGATCATCACCGCAGGAGGCAACGACCGGCGCTCTGCCTCGGCGCAAGCAGCTTCCACATGCTCAGCGTCGTAGTTCGGCGTCTTACCGCCACGCAGCACGATGTGACAATCGTCATTGCCTTTCGTGGCCGCGATGGCCGCATGCCCATCTTTCGTTACCGCCATGAAATGATGCGGCTGTGAGGCCGAACCCACTGCATCCAACGCAACGCACACATTGCCGTCGGTACCGTTCTTGAAGCCGACCGGACACGATAGCCCCGACGCCATCTCGCGGTGAATCTGGCTTTCGGTCGTGCGCGCGCCAATAGCCGCCCAGCTCACCAGGTCAGCGATATATTGCGGCGAGGTCATATCCAGGAACTCGGTAGCGGTGGGCAACCCCAGTAGATTGATATCAACCAGAAGTCCGCGTGCCACACGCAAACCTTTGTTAATATTGAAGCTTCCATCAAGCTCTGGATCGTTGATTAGCCCCTTCCAGCCGACAGTTGTGCGCGGCTTCTCGAAATACACACGCATCAAAATTTCAAGCGTGTCGCTGTACCGCATGCGCATTTCGTTCAGCCGCTGGGCGTAATCCATGGCGGCCTTGGTGTCGTGGATCGAGCACGGACCGATAATAACCGCCAGCCGATCGTCCTGCCCATGAAGGATCGCGTGCTGCGCGCGTCGCGACCGCGTCACCGTTTGCGTGATGGCGTCAGTGCGCGGATACTCGCGGATGATTTCGGCGGGCGTACTGAGTTCTTTCAGGTTTGAAATGCGACAATCGTCGATGGTGTCTAACATGCCGGTTTCCTTTGTGGTTGGGACCGAACCGGCAGCACAAAAAAAGCCGCCAGTTTGGTTGGCAGCTTTACGGGACTATATGCATCAATCTTAGGTTTTAGATCGCGCGCGTCCTTTCTTCCGCCAACGTGTAGCCGAAGCACCAAAAGTAAAAGTAGTAGCTGGTGTGTGCGCTGATCATAGCCTTCGCATATAACTCAAACCTCAATGTTTGTCACGGAAAGATGCGGGCCGTCTTCCACGATAAACTCTGGCTGTGATGTTTCCGCCATAATTACGCGAATATTCGCAAGGCGTTACATTACGCTTCCGTGAGCGCCGCCATCTCCCCTTAAAATCTCCGCATCCTCGGACTATATAGGAGAAAACCCTGATATCTGCATTCTACGAGAGTAACCTTGCGCCCCTTACACAAACGCCATACTTCATCCACTTCTGGCCCCGAACCTATGCCAGAAGGCCGCACACATCCTTTGAAAGTTTTCCGTTCACTCCTACCCATGGTATGGCCCGCTGACCGCCCAGATCTTAAGCGCAATCTCATGTGGGCAGGCGTGCTGCTGGTGCTGGCCAAACTAGTGACCGTGGCAACGCCTCTGGCTTACAAGGCGGCTGTCGATTGGTTTACCGCAGGCGCGACAGGTGGTGAAAACGGAGTTGGCGGCCTGTCCACCGGAATGACGCTCACGCTTTTGCCGATTTCCATGGTGATCGCTTACGGCATGGGCCGCGCGCTAATGGTGGGGTTTACACAGCTCCGCGATGTTCTGTTTTGGCGCACTGGGCAACATGCAGTTTCCACGCTGTCTAACCTTACGTTCGAGCATCTCCACCGGCTGTCGCTGCGCTTCCACCTGGAACGAAAGACCGGCGCGCTGAGCCGCATTATCGAGCGCGGACGCGTCGCGGTGGAGCTGATCATCCGTATGGGGGTGCTGAACTCGGTGCCCACAGTGCTGGAATTACTGTTCGTGCTGGTGCTGACAAGCGTCATACTGAGCTGGCATTTCGCAGCTATTATCCTTGTAACCTTAAGCTTTTATATCTGGTTCACCTTCTGGGCGAGCGAACGCCGCATCCGCATACGCCACGAGATGAACGAGTTTGACAACGAAGCCAGCACCAAGACCATCGACAGCCTGCTGAATTACGAGACGGTTAAGTATTTCGGCAACGAGGCATGGGAATCAAAACGCTTCGCCCAATCAGTGCAGCGCTATGAAAAAGCGACCTACCGGGTGGCATCAACGCTCGCTTTTCTAAACGCAGGCCAAGCCGCCATTTTCAGCACGGGCGTTACGCTGGCCATGTTGCTTGCGGCGCGAGGCGTAACGCAAGGCATATATACGGTTGGCGACTTCGTGATGATTAACGCCATGATGATCCAGCTTTATTTGCCGCTGAACTTCCTTGGCATGGTCTATCGTGAGCTTCGCCAAGGGCTTTTGGATATTGAAGCAATGTTTGATCTTCTGGGCACCGCACCGGAAGTACAAGACAAGCCTGGCGCCAAGCCGCTTACCGTGAGCGATGGCAATATTCGCTTTGAAAACGTGCATTTCGCCTATGAGACAGCGCGTCCCATTCTCAAGGGCATCAATTTTGAGGTGCCGGCAGGGAAAATGGTGGCGCTTGTCGGACCATCAGGCGCGGGGAAATCAACCATCTCGCGTTTGTTATTCCGGTTCTACGAGGCGCAGAACGGGCGCATACTCATCGACGGGCAGGAAATCAGGCAGGTCACGCAGACCAGCCTGCGCAACGCGCTCGGCATGGTGCCGCAAGATACCGTGCTATTTAACGACACCGTCGAATACAACATCCGCTATGGCCGCCCGGACGCAACGCCCGAAGAAGTGCGCGAGGCGGCGCGCATGGCGCAAATCCACGATTTCATAGACACACTGCCCGACGGCTACAACACCATGGTGGGCGAGCGCGGTCTGAAGCTTTCCGGCGGCGAAAAGCAGCGCGTGGCAATTGCGCGGACCATCCTCAAAGGCCCGCCTATTCTGATGCTGGACGAAGCGACCTCGGCACTCGACAGCTACACCGAAAAGGAAATCCAGGCTGCGCTGGATCGCGTGGCGGAGAACCGCACCACGCTTGTTATTGCGCACCGGCTGTCTACAATCGTTAACGCCGATGAAATCCTGGTGCTGGAAGCCGGGCAAGTTGTAGAGCGTGGGCGTCATACCGATCTCTTGCAACAGGGCGGGCTTTACGCGGGCATGTGGGCGCGCCAGCAAGAAGCCGAGGAGGTCCGCCGCCGCGCTCGCGAGCTGTCGGAAGATCCGCTTGTGGAGGGGGGACTGGGTAAAAGCAGCGAAAAAGCGCCCGTCGCGGCCGAGTAAAAACGTCCATTTCCGCCGAGTAGCGAGCATAGTCCACTAACGGGCCAGCATCTAAGGGCTGGAGACAATAATCGTTGAAGATATGACCAACAGCATAAAAACAACTGGGCAAACCAACCGCGATACGAAACCCACCGCATCGCCGTCTCAGCCACAAGAACCCCAGACGCCTCCTCCTCTCAAGCTCTGCCCGCAATGCGGCGCCGAGGTTGCGGCTGACTCGATGTTTTGCACAGAATGCGGATTTCCAATGATTTTCTCGCAGATTGAAAGTTGACTGGACTGGCGCCCCCGCAAAATTAACCGCAACAGTGGTAACCATAAAGTGAATGCACCTACGCCGCGCGAATTTTTTTATCCCAAAATTGTCAGCATAAATCGTAATTTGGCGCTTGCCGCTTTAATATTACCGCTATGGCGTTTGCAATGATTTAACCACAATACGTCCGATATCGGACTATTATTTTGATCTTTCGAAGACGGGAATAAAGTCATAGAGCCTCTGCCTCTTGAGCGCATTGTTTGCAACAGCTCAATCAATAGTATTAGATTACAAATAATTACACAGAATAATATCAAGCAAATTACTGAAATAGCTTTATATTTTAAGAAACAATCCTTTGAAAAGTGGTTTTACAATTGCTTTCTATGCCTATTAATAAAATATCAATGATGAAATATTCCATAAGCACAAAATTTGCGAAAAATATCCGTTCTTTGCCAACAAACAGGCTTAAGTATTATATTTAGTATTTGATAAAAACTTTACACAACTAATGATTGAGTCGTAACGGCACTGACAACCTTCGGGATATTGCGTGATAGTACTTATTTCAGCTTAATGCCAACAGTTCGCGGACAACACAGTCCTTCGAACAACATTGGGGGGACAGAAAGCCCCGTTAAAGCCTACCCCCCAACGAATACCCGAACGTGCAACAAAGTTACCTTTGGAGTAAACTCGTATGCGTAAGCAATTCGGCGCTCTTATCAAATCATTCGCTCGTGAAGAACGCGGCGCAACCATGATCGAATATGCCATTCTCGTCGGTCTCGTGACCGCAGCTATCGTCGCCACCATCGGCCTGATGAGCGGCAATATTAACGACATCTTCACCAACATTAACTCGACCCTCGAAACCGTTGATACCAACACGAGCGGTTCGTAAGACTTTTACTCTTCTTACAATTTTAGGAAAGCGGCTGAGGATTCTCAGAGGGTGATCGCATGCCTATGCGCATGAACAATGTCGTAATGCTTGTTATCGCATTTGCGTGCGCCGCCCTTGCCGCGCTCCTGTCGCAGGTTTGGTTGTCGAACCAATCCAGCGCTCCCGATAAGCCGCAAGCCGTCGCGTCGCGTAAAATCGTCGTGGCGGCTCGCGACCTGAAACCTGGCGACAAGCTTAAGCCCAATATGTTCAAGGTTGTCTCCTGGCCACAGAATATCGTCCCAAAAGGCGCTTTTTCGAGCAAAGAGCCACTCCTCAACAAAGATAAGCATCGCGTTGTCGCGATAGCGATTGCCCAAAACGAACCCATTCTGGATCACAAGCTCTCCCGTGCAGGAACGAACGGACTTGTGTCGAAGCTTTCCGAAAGCATGAACGCCGTAACCATCCGCGTTAACGATGTGGCGGGTGTCGCTGGTTTCGTCGGCCCAGGCGATCATGTGGATGTGTTTCTGACATACCGCAACAGACAGACCGAAGCCCTTCCAGGGCGCGGGGGACGCAACAAAGCTGGCGTTGTCGTGTTGCTTCAAAACGTACGTGTTTTGGCGGTTGACCAAGTAACAGAACGCAAATCCAAGAC
>JARRLC010000030.1:3714-39003 GCA_037387425.1 Alphaproteobacteria bacterium | reverse complement strand
CGCTTGTGGTCGATGAAGTTGGCGACGTGCTGTCTCTGGCCAACTCGATGCAAATCCCGATCCCGTCGCATTTCGATCCGCATCGTTCGAAGTTAACCACGGGTCTGTATCGCGTTAACAAGTTACTTATTCCTGTCTTGGATATTGAAGCACTGTTCAATTTCCAGAACTGATGTGAATACATGAAGATCGTTAGTACGGAGTCCCACAATGATGAATGCACTCGTAGTCGATGACTCCGCTGTTATACGCAAGATTACCAGGCGGATACTTGAAAACTTGAGTTTTCACGTTGATGAAGCAGCTGATGGTGTCGAAGCCTCTCGTGTCTGCTATGAAGACATGCCGGACATAATATTCCTTGATTGGAATATGCCGGAAATGAATGGCTTGGAATTCCTGAAAGACTTGAGAAACATGCCTTTCGGAGGAGAGCCGAAAGTAATATTCGTTACAACGGAAAACGATATCGCAAGAATTCGGTGTGCGATCGAAGCGGGAGCTGATGAATACATCATGAAACCGTTTAACGAGCACATAATTCGAGAAAAATTAGCGCAGATTGGTCTGCCAGTTGATTAAGCAACTTTGGTTATGTTGGACAAAAGACACCAATTTACCGAAAGATCGTGACAATGAGTGAGTTTCTGGGGGAAAGTGAAGCGCAGAAAGTGCGATCATTCGATGCACTGAGAGCGTATTTACGGCGCGAATCGGGGTTGATCCTCGATGCCGATAAACGCTATCTGGTTGAGAGTCGCCTTTCGCCCATCATTCGCCGCGAGTCCATAAATGGGCTGAGCGACTTGGTGCGTATTCTGGAACTCAATCAGGCTCCCCGCTTGGCGCAGGAAGTCGTCCAGGCGATGACAATCAACGAGACTTACTTTTTCCGTGACCGCCTGCCTTTCGATACGTTGCGTAATGAAATTTTGCCTGAGTTGATACGCAATCGGGCTGCTCAGAAAAGCCTTCGCATCTGGTGCGCGGCGGCCTCCACCGGGCAGGAGCCGTATTCAATTGCCTTGATCATGGAGGAAATGGCGTCGCGGATGCCAGGCTGGCGAGTGGATATTATCGGCACCGATTTATCCGAAGCCGCGTTGGCGCGGGCCAAGGAAGGTTTGTACAGCCAGTTCGAAGTGCAACGCGGACTTTCGACACCGCAATTGCTGCGCTATTTCAACCAGATACGTGATATGTGGCAGTTGAAGGAGAACGTTCGTTCGCGCGTAAAGTATCGCCACATGAATTTGCTGGGCGATTACGGGATGCTTGGCAACTTCGATGTTATCTTCTGCCGCAACGTGCTGATATATTTCGATGCGGCCAAGAAATCCGAAGTCTTGAACAAGATGACGCGTACTCTCGCCCCAGACGGAGCTATCTTCCTAGGCGCGGCGGAAAGTGTGATAGGGTTGGATACCAAACTTGTTCCGCATCCGCAGCACCGTGGTGTGCTTGTACGCAATACTCATGCTCAAACGCTGACGAAGAAACAAGCGTAACAGACTTGTAATTAGTCCAACGTGAAGAAGTCTTTACGGCAAGGCTTAGTGTACTTCTTCGCGAGCGACTGAATACAACAAAACTCAACGCGCTAATTACTTATTTTCGCGCTCGATTTCTCAGAGCGTAAGCCTCACCTGCCGTTCTCATCATCCATCGACGGTTAACCGCCGCCGTATCCCCGCATCAATCGCGGCGAGCACGGTTTCGGCGGCACGCGCTGAGGGCGTAACGTCGTTCTCCAACACCATCTTCCCCACGATGCGCCGCAGAGCTTCTGCCTGAACGCCGCGCTCCGGCGTGTCGCTCAGAAGCGGTGCTATGGCTCGCGCCAAGCTCTCGCCTGTGCAATCTTTCTGAATAAACTCAGGAAACGCGTTTTCACCCAGTACAAGATTGGCAAGCACGATGGACGGCGCCTTCATCAAATGCCGGAGTTGCCAGGCGAGCAAGTCTACCTTGTATGCCACCGCCATCGGCACACCTGCAACCGCCAGCTCCAGCGTCACCGTGCCAGAGGCCGCCACCGCCGCTTTCGCCAACCGAAACGCCTTGAACTTGTCAATCTCGCCTTCCAGCAGATGCGGGCGCACTGGCCAGCTCTCCAGCCCAGCTTCCACCAAATGCCGCACGGAGGAGACCACAGGCAAAAGCACCTCGCATGGTCCGACGCGCTCCATCGCTTGTCGCACCGCCTCGCCGAAAGGCTGCATCAGCCGCACCACCTCAGAAGACCGCGAACCGGGCAGCACAACAAGCACCGGCTTCGCCGGGTCCAGCCCAAGCCGCGAGGACAGTTCACCAGCATCCAAGCCTTTGATCCAGTCCAACCGTTCGATAAGTGGATGCCCCACATAAGTGCAGAGTGGTCCGCCAAGCTGACGATGCACATCTGGCTCGAACGGCAAAAGCGCCATCAGATGATCGACATACGGACGCATCTTGCGCGCACGCCCCGGACGCCACGCCCACACCGTCGGCGATACGTAATTAATGATGGGAACCAACGGCTTACGCTTACGAATGCGCTTGGCGATGGGGTGCGTAAATTCCGGACTGTCGATAATAACGAGCGCGTCAGGCTCAGCCTTGAGGCACGCGCCCACGGCCCGATACACACGGCGCACCAGTTTCGGCAGCCGTGCCAGAATAGCCAGCGGCCCCATAACAGCCACATCCGCCAGCGGAAAGATGGAATGCAAGCCTTGCGCTTCCATCGCTTCACCACCTACGCCTGTGAAAATAATGGGAATTTCCGACTTTTCCTTCATGGCAGCCATGAGCTTGCCGCCGAGCTGATCGCCGGAATGCTCGCCCGCCACAATGAAAATACGGCGTACCCTCGGTTTCAAAGTCGTCTCCTTTGGAATAAGGATTCTTGAGCTTTACTCACGCCTGAATATCAATTCATTTTGCCACAAAGAGGTGATGCGGTATCCCCCTTTTCTCAAACTAACTATGTTATTTTATCGCTAAAGAGTCTTAAGCAGTTACAAGAAAGGGCAAAAATTGCGGAATTTACCGACGCGGCGCAGCAACATCAAAAAACTTGCCCTGCCGCCATTGCTGCTAGCGTCGCTGCTGGCATGCGCCGCCCCTGCCCCCGCAATTGCCCAGCAAGTACCTGCGAACACCCCTTACACGGTGCCATATATGGGGTTTTCGAGCGCGGTTAACAACGTGGCGCTCTCTACCGATGGACGTCAGGCGCTTACGGGCGGCCATGACAATATACTTCGCCTGTGGGATACGGCAAACGGCCTTCTGCTCCAAATGTTCGACGCGGAAACGGAGAGCATCAACACGGTTGCGTTTTCGCCCTCGGCCCCTTTGGCGCTAGCAGGAGGGGCCGAGGGGAAACTACATCTTTGGAACTGGCGGACAGGTCAGCTTATCGCCATCATGAATGAACACACGGCTGAGATACAGTCAGCCACGTTTTCACCGGATGGACGTTTCATAGCTTCGGCCAGCAAAGACAAGACCATCAAAATCTGGGATGCGTCTTCGGGAGCGCTTCTGAAAACGCTTGAAGGGGGAACTGGCGCGTTAACATCGGTCGCCTATTCGCCAGACGGCCGTTATCTGGCTTCAGGCGGCGCCGATAATTCGCTCATGCTGTGGGATGCGAGTTCCGGGCAGCTTACTAGGACCATCGAAAGCCATCTAAGCGCTGTAACCTCGGTTGCCTACTCGCCCGACGGGCGCACCCTGCTTTCAGGCAGCAAGGATAAGACAGCGCGGCTGTGGGATGCGGCGACGGGGCGCTTGCTCAAGACTTTCAAAGGGCATTCGGGCGCGGTCATGTCGGCCAGCTTCTCGCCTAACGGCCAACAGGTGCTCACGGCTAGCGCAGATAAGACCCTCAAGCTCTGGGATACAGCCACGGGAAAAGCCGTCAGATCGTTTAAAGCGCATGAGCACACCGTTTCATCAGCGGCAGTTTCGCGCGATGGCCGCCATATATTTTCCGGAAGCTGGGATAAGACGCTGCGCTGGTGGGACACAACCACGGGCAAAGCGAAATACACGATAGATATAACCGAGAGAACATTTTCACCCAACGGTCACGGCAACATTTACTACGGGCAAACGCTTGACGGCACCCCCGATCTTTCACGTCTAAAAGAACGGCTGAAAGAAAAGGGCTTTAAGCTTGGCTCGCCTGTTTTCCTTCGCATTTTCAAAGGCGAGGCCGTTTTAGAACTCTGGATGAAGCGGCAAGGCAAATTTGAGCTGTTCGCCACGTATCCCATCTGCGCCTGGTCTGGACATCTTGGACCAAAGCGGGCGGAAGGCGACCTTCAATCGCCAGAAGGGTTCTACACCATCACCAAGGGCCAGCTTAACCCAAACAGCAAATACCATCTGGCCTTCAACCTGGGTTATCCGAACACATTCGACCGCGCCCATAGGCGGACGGGAGCGTTTCTGATGGTGCATGGCGCCTGCGCTTCGGTTGGGTGCTACGCCATGACCGATGACGTTATCGACGAAGTGTGGAAACTCGTCACCGCGGCGCTGAATAACGGGCAAACGCGTGTCGGCGTGCATGCCTATCCGTTCCGGTTAACGGCTGCGCGGCTGGCAGCGTTTCGCTGGCACCCTTCCGCGAAATTCTGGCGCGATATGAAGCAGGCGTATGATCTGTTTGAAGAGAACCGCGTTCCACCAAAAGTCGCCGTGTGCCGCAAGCGCTATGTCGCCAGACGCGGAAATGCAGCGGCGAAAAGCGCCTCCGCTGTCAGGGTGGGATGCTTCAGGTGATAAAAGAATGGCCCCTGCTCCGTAGGGAACAAGGGCCATCCGATACGCATAACACTTAACTAGGTTAATGCTTTACCTTCCGCCAAAGCGCGCGCTTCGACAGATAGAGCAGCACTGTCATCAGAAGCAGATAGCCCATCACCCACACGCCCAATGACTTGCGCTCTTCCAGTTTGGGTTCGGAAGTCCACATGAGGAAGGCTGCGACATCGCGAGCAAGTTTGGCTGTCGTCATGCTGCATCTATTTTCGTCAGCCAGCCATTTTTGCTCTGGATCTTTTTCGCATACTTCCTTGGTCTTCGGAGCAGTGCCTTCAACGAATTCCACCAGATCGTCGGAGAGCGGCGGTATCATCGCAACCTGATGACCAGGGAAGGCAATGTTGTAATTCAGGCCCTCGATAACCTCAAATTTGCACACGCCATCTTCGAATTTGTAGCCTTGATGATGAGCGCACTCTTCCTTGGAGATCTTCAGAGCCGGCGGTTCTTTGTAGCTTGTCAGCAAGGCAAAGATGTAATCTGGCCCCTGCTCCTGATACACGGTCGCCATATCGTAGATCCAATATAGCGGTTCCATGTACCAATGAATGTTGCGCGCGGCGCCGCGTGCCTTGCCCATGAGCGAAAGGTCTGGCGGAGCCGAACCGTTATTTGAGAAAGCCGCTTCCTTTACATTCTTATAAGGAGACGGGAAGCTATCTGTGGGCCGACCAGGACGTTTAAACATCTCGCCTTCGTCGTTCGGCCCGTCAGTGACCTCAACTTCAGCAGCGAACGCCTTCACCTCTTCCGGGGTGTATTCCGGTCCTCCGGGTTCTCCCAGATTGCGGAAATGCACGCGATTCATGCTGTGGCAAGATGAACAGACGTTCTTGTACACCATATAACCGCGACGCAACTGGGCTCTGTCGAAAGAGCCAAATATACCGCCAAACGACCAGCTTTGCCGTTCGATATTCGTGTCACTGCCACTTGCCATAGCCGCTGATGCGGCCACCATCATTACACCTGCGGTAACACTTGCCGCGATTGTGCGAATGTGGCGCTGTGAAAGGATTTTCATTGGATTTTTCCCCCTATATGCGCCTAAGACACAGATTTTTCGATGCTTGCCGGCTGCTGGCTTGTCTTTTGGAAAAGTCCCATCAACGGCAAGAGAAGCAAGAAGTAGGCGAAGTAGTAGCCCATGAAGACACGTGATAGCCACACATACCAGCCTTCAGGCGATTTGGCGCCAAGATAGCTCAATGCAAGGAAAGAGAATATCAGCATCCAAAAGGCAAGCTTGAAGATGAATGAGCGGTGTTTCCCTGACTTAACAGGCGAAGTATCGAGCCACGGCACGAAGAACAACACGATAATCGAAGCAAACATGGCAACAACGCCGCCGAGCTGTGACGGAACAGCCTTCAGGAGTGCGTAGAAAGCCAGGAAGTACCACTCAGGCGTGATATGCGCCGGTGTGCTAAGCGGATCAGCCGTTACGTAGTTATCCGGATGGCTGAAATAGTTCGGCAACCAGAACAAGATAAAAGCGAACAGGATCAGAAAAGCTGCAATCGCATACCCGTCCTTCACCGTGTAATACGGATGGAAAGGCAGGGTTTCTGTTTCAGGATTTTGCACTTCTACGCCGGATGGGTTGTTGTTCCCTGGCACATGCAACGCCCAGACGTGCAATACGACAAGCCCGACGATGATGAACGGTACCAAATAGTGCAGGCTGTAAAGACGGTTAAGCGAAACATTGGAAACCGAAAAGTCGCCGCGTATCCACTCAACAAGTGTCGTTCCCAAGCCTTGGTAAATGGTGTCGAGAGACTGGAAGAAGTTGGTGATCACAGTCACTGCCCAGAGGCTCATATTCCCCCAAACCAACGAGTAGCCCATAAACGCCGTGGCCATCATGGCAAGGAAGATAAGCACGCCGATAATCCATAAGATCTCGCGCGGCGCCATGTAAGAACCATAGTAGAGCCCCCGCCCCATATGGATGTACACAGCGAAGAAGAACATCGTGGCGCCAACCGCGTGCATATAGCGCATCAGCCAGCCGAAGTTACCGTCACGTACGAATTTTTCGATTGTGTCGAAAGCCACCAGCGTATTCGGCGCATAATGCATGGCCATAATAATGCCGGTGACGATCTGCAATGCGAGACAAACAGCCAAAATCCCACCGAAAACCCACCAGTAGTTGAGGTTTTTCGGCGTTGGAAATGTTGTAAGTGTGTCGTCTACAAACCGAAGAATGGGCAGACGGCTATCCAGCCACCGCGTAAACCCGGTGCTGGGTTGATAAGTACTGTGATGTGACATGTGGGCTTCCCTCAACCTTAGCCAATCTTAATTTTTGTATCAGTCATGAAATTATAGGGTGGAATGTCGAGGTTACGCGGCGCCGGACCTTTGCGTATACGTGCTGCGGTATCATACTGCGAACCGTGACACGTGCAGAACCACCCCCCAAACTCGCCTTTGGGTTCACCTGCTTTCTGACCTTTTGGAATGCAGCCCAGATGCGTACAAACGCCGATAACGACGAGCCAATTTTCATGCCCCTTCTTCGTACGTCCTTCGTCGGAGCCTGGAGCTGAACCCCAGTCTGGCCCGAGAACGCGTGCGATAGGATCAGGCAGATCTTCCAGTTTCGTATCCTGAGATGCCTTGATCTCTTCTGGTGTACGGTTGCGGATAAAGACGGGCTTACCGCGCCACATCACCGTGATAGCTTGTCCCGGTTGGATCGGAGAAAGATCCACTTCGATGCTTGCAAATGATAGAGTGGAGGCATCAGGATTCATCTGATCGATCAACGGCCAAAGAAACGCGGCCGCGCCTACACCAACAACAGCCGCCGCAGCGATGTGTATCACATCCCGGCGATTGACATTTTCATCGAGAGTTGTCGACATTACCGAGAATTCCTTTCTATGCTCCTTTGAAAACGCAAAACCCCATAAAATGCGGCCCCTTCCCTCTACTGGTAGAGAGTATACGCATTTTTGAATTTATTCTAATTGTGCGTTATGACATTGTTTACGAACCGGTGTCTAGCTGAACGAAAGGAGACAATTCAGCGCAACCCCCTTTTTTATAATGCGCGTTTCGTAATTAGGCAAAATCTGCAAGAACGCTACCAGCAGTGGTATAAACCAATACAGAGATTCAACTAATGCGTGTAGCGCTTTATCAACCAGATATTCCTCAAAACGCAGGAACGATACTACGCATGACAGCTTGCGTGGATGTCGCTGCTGACGTGATCGGCCCTGCTGGGTTTGATATGTCCGATCGCGCTTTAAAACGCGCGGGAATGGATTATCTCCACCGCGTCTCCTTAACTCAGTATACCTCATTTAATGCCTTTCAGGAAGCACGCGCCGCGCAAAGCGGACGGCTGGTGCTGCTGACAACCTCCGGCGAGCTTCCCTACACAGACTTCCTATTCCGGGCGGACGACACCTTGCTTGTAGGGCGGGAAAGCGCGGGCGTTCCAGAAAATGTGCATGAGGCGGCTGATGCGCGGCTTATTATCCCCATGCAGCCAGGGGTTCGCTCACTGAATGTCGCGATAGCGCTGGCCATGGTGCTGGGCGAGGCGCTTCGACAAACGGGGCAGTTCGCACGGCTATCGTCGCAGAGGTAAGCTGTTTGTGGAGCGCCTAAACTTGATTTGTATGTCCGCAAACTTATCTAAGGCAGACGCAAATCTTCGAGCGACTCATCTCAAATAACCTATAGCGTTATTGCATTCTGCATAATTTACATAGCGTAAGTTGCAGTGCTAATCGTTGGATATGCATTAGTTTCGACATGTTTTGCCTAATTATTGGGCATTTTATGCCTATGCGACTATTTAGGTCTTAAACATTTCTGCTTGATGGCTTGTCACACAGCTTAAAGTCTGTCATTTTCCCACAAGGGATAGGTCAGCGGTGCTGTCCTTTGAGGCAGTATCTGGCTCGTTTGTCGGCAGATTCGACAATGTGCAGCATCACGGGCCAGTTTTTTTGCGCGTTATTGCGCTGTGTGTATCGCAAGTTGATTATTCCCAAGCCCTGGCGGGTTTAGTGCAGGCTTCGCCATGAACGCAGCCTGGTGGTTCTCATCCGCCAAATGCAATTGAGGTGGGGCGCCTTTTCATAAAGGACGCCCAATTGTATCGCCCGGCGCCGGTCCTGCCGGATGCCGCGTAAATAAGGCCATTGAGAAGCCATGACGGAACGGATGCTTATCAGCACCGCCCAAGACGCAAATGCGCAGGGCGGAAGTGTTTTTTCGCGCGCAAGAGGGCTTTATAAGCCCGAATTTGAGCACGACGCTTGTGGTATCGGGTTTGTAGCCGATATTAAGGGACGCAAATCCCGCGAGATAATCGACGACGGCTTGAAAATCCTAGCCAACCTCGAACACCGGGGTGCTGTGGGCGCCGATCCGCTTAGCGGTGACGGCGCAGGCATGCTCATTCAGATGCCGCATGAGCTTTTCTCAGAAGAAGCCGCCCGTCTCGGATTTACGCTCCCCGAATCAGGGCAATACGGCGTTGGCCAGCTTTTCATGCCGAAAGACGCTGAATGGCGCGCAAAATGCGTCGCTATTGTGGAAAAAGTGCTAACTGATGAAGGCTTGACCGTTCTCGGCTGGCGCGATGTTCCCGTCAATAACGAGAAGCTGCCAGAAAGCGTCACCGCTACTGAGCCAGTGCATCAACAAGTTTTCATCGGACGCGGACCGGGGCTAGAAGACGAAGACGCATTCGAACGGCGTCTGTATCTCGCCCGGCGTGTGGCTTCCAACGCCATTACCGAAGCATGGGGCGGATCAAGACTGGAAGATGATTTCGGCTACTATTCTGTATCGATGTCGAGCCGCACCATCATTTACAAGGGGATGTTCCTCTCGTTCCAGCTCAGCGAATATTATCAAGACCTTCGCGATCCACGCGTGAAGTCTGCGCTGGCGTTGGTGCATCAACGGTTTTCCACCAACACATTCCCATCGTGGAAGCTGGCGCATCCTTACCGCATGGTGGCGCATAACGGCGAAATCAACACCTTGCGCGGCAACGTCAACTGGATGGCGGCGCGTCAGGCGAGCGTGTCTACGCCACTGTTTGGCGACGATATCTCCAAGCTCTGGCCTATCTCGAATGAGGGCCAGTCAGACACTGCATGCTTCGATAACGCACTGGAATTCCTTGTGGCGGGCGGCTACTCGCTCGCTCACGCCATGATGATGCTCATTCCCGAAGCCTGGGCCGGCAATCCTCTCATGGACAAAAAACGCCGCGCTTTTTACGAAGATCACGCTGCTCTGATGGAACCGTGGGACGGCCCGGCCTCTGTCGCATTCACCGATGGCCGCCAGATCGGCGCAACGCTCGACCGCAACGGCCTGCGTCCGGCACGGTATTTCGTTACAGCCGACGATAAAATTGTTCTCGCTTCGGAAATGGGCGTACTGCCTTACCCGGAAGACCAGATCGTGCACAAGTGGCGGCTGCAACCTGGCAAAATGCTGCTTATCGATCTGCAAGAAGGGCGCATCATTTCGGATGAGGAAATCAAGGCCAACCTCGCTGGCGCTTATCCGTATCAAAAATGGCTGGATTCCGGGCAACTTAGCCTGCAAGACCTGCCATCACATTCCCCAGCTCACACCACGCCAGATGTCTCGCTGCTCGATCTGCAACAGACTTTCGGCTACACGGAAGAGAGCTGGAAATTTATCATGGGCCCCATGGCGGAAACGGGGCAGGAAGCCATCGGCTCCATGGGCACCGATACCCCCGTCTCGGCGTTGTCGGATAAGTCAAAGCAACTCCACACCAACTTCAAGCAGAACTTCGCGCAGGTGACGAACCCGCCTATCGATCCAATCCGCGAAGAACTGGTGATGAGCCTCGTGTCGTTTATCGGGCCGCGCCCCAACATCCTCGATTTGGAGGGCACGCTTACGCAAAAGCGGCTTGTGGTGCATCAGCCAATTCTGACCAACGACCAAATGGCGCGGCTGCGCTCGCTCGACGGCATACACGAGGCAGCGTTCCGCTCTATCACGCTGGATATCACCTACACTGCCGATCTGGGCCCGGCGGGCATGAAAACCGCGCTTGAAGCCCTCAGCGACATGGCGGAACGCGCCGTGCGGGACGGATATAACATCATCATCCTGTCCGACCGGTTCACCAGCGCGTCACGCATCCCGATTCCGTCGCTGCTCGCAACGTCAGCCGTGCATCACGATTTGATTCGCAAGGGCCTGCGCACCTCGGTGGGGCTGGTTGTGGAAACGGGCGAAGCCTATGAAGTGCATCAGTTCTGCACACTCGCAGGCTATGGCGCGGAGGCTATCAACCCCTATCTCGCGTTCGAGATCATTGAAGACAAGTTCGCCAATGATCCAGCCCCTGAGGCAAAAGAAAAGGCGGTCAAGCGCTACATCAAGGCGATTGATAAGGGCATCCTCAAGGTCATGTCCAAGATGGGCATTTCGACTTACCAATCTTATTGCGGCGCACAGATCTTTGATGCGGTGGGTCTGCGCTCAGATTTCATCGCCCAATATTTCACCGGCACCCATACCCAGGTGGAAGGCGTCGGGCTGAAGGAAATTGCGAAAGAAACCTATGCGCGGTGAAACGCATGTCTGGCGTTCAGAGACAATCTCTACGCTGCAACACGCCGTGCGCATGAATGTCCCAGAGAAATTCCGCGAATTCTCCAAGACAATCAACGACCAAAGCGAACAGCTTATGACGCTGCGCGGTCTGTTCCGCGTGAAGTCAGCTGAGGAAATCGGCCGCACGCCAATTCCGCTGGAAGAGGTGGAACCCGCCACTGAAATCGTGAAGCGTTTTGCGACCGGCGCCATGTCCTACGGCTCCATCAGCCGCGAAGCGCACACCACGCTTGCCATCGCCATGAACCGCATCGGCGGCAAATCCAACACCGGCGAAGGCGGCGAGGAACCCGACCGCTTCAAGCCGCTTCCCAACGGCGACACCATGCGCTCCGCCATCAAACAGGTGGCATCCGGACGTTTTGGCGTAACCACGGAATATCTCGCCAATTCTGACATGATCCAAATCAAGATGGTGCAAGGCGCCAAGCCAGGCGAAGGCGGCCAGCTTCCCGGCCACAAGGTCAACGCCACCATCGCCAAGGTGCGGCACTCCACGCCGGGCGTAGGGCTGATCTCTCCGCCGCCGCACCACGATATTTACTCTATCGAAGACTTGGCGCAGCTCATCTTCGACCTGAAAAACGTCAACCCCGCCGCCGATATCAGCGTGAAGCTGGGTTCGGAAGTGGGCGTCGGCACGGTCGCAGCGGGCGTCGCCAAGGCGCGCGCTGATCACGTGACCATCGCAGGCTATGAAGGTGGCACAGGCGCATCCCCGCTGACTTCAATCAAGCACGCAGGCTCCCCGTGGGAAATCGGCCTAGCGGAAACCCAGCAAACGCTGGTCGCTAACCGGTTGCGCGGACGCATCGCAGTGCAGGTCGATGGCGGCGTGCGTACGGGCCGCGATATCCTGGTGGGCGCGCTTCTTGGTGCGGATGAATTCGGCTTCGCCACAGCGCCGCTCATTACCGTCGGCTGCCTGATGATGCGCAAATGCCATCTCAACACCTGCCCGGTGGGCGTGGCTACGCAAGATCCAGTATTGCGCCGCCGCTTCCACGGCAAGCCTGAGCATGTCATCAATTACTTCTTCTTCCTGGCGGAAGAGGTCCGTGAATACATGGCCGCGCTAGGTGTGCGCACATTCAGTGAGCTTATCGGCAACTCTGACTGGCTTGATAAAGAAAACGCCATTGAGCATTTCAAGGCCAAGGGACTTGACTTCGCCAATCTGTTCTTCAAGCCGGAAGCCCCTGCCGAAGTGGCCACGAGCCACACAGAACAGCAAAATCACCCGATCGACGATATTCTCGACCGGAAATTGATCGGGGAAGCCCAGGCGGCATTGGAAAACACGATGCCCCTCAAGCTGGACTTACCCATCTGCAATGTTGACCGTACCACGGGCGCCATGCTGTCAGGCGAGATCGCCAAGCGCTACGGCCATGACGGCCTTCCAGAAGACACCATCTGGATTACGCTGCACGGCACCGCCGGACAAAGCTTCGGCACATGGCTGGCGCACGGCGTCACGCTCGATCTGGTGGGCGACGCCAATGACTACGTGGGCAAAGGCTTGTCAGGCGGCCGTATCATCGTGCGCCCCGCCCCAGAAGCTAAGATTGTGCCCGAGGAGAGCATTATCGTCGGCAACACCGTGCTTTACGGCGCAATTTCCGGCGAATGCTATTGTGCGCAATTCCGGGGCGGTGGCTGTCGTCGAAGGCACTGGCGATCACGGCTGCGAATACATGACGGGCGGCGTCGTGGTTGTACTCGGCAAAACCGGACGCAACTTCGCGGCGGGCATGTCAGGCGGCATCGCCTATGTGCTCGACGAGGATGGCGATTTCGAACGCTACTGCAACATGGCGATGGTCGATCTGGAACCAATCCCCGCCGAAGAAGAGCGTATGGCGAATATCGGCCACCAATCAGGCGACCTGCATAGCCACGGCGTAGTGGACATCATGCGTGACATGAGCCGCTTCGACGCCGTGCGCTTGCGCCAGCTTATCGAAAACCACCGGCACTACACGGGATCGGAGCGGGCAAAAACCATTCTCGACAATTGGGAAACGTATATGCCCAAATTCGTGAAGGTGATGCCAGTCGAATACCGGAAAGCGCTGGAAAAAATGGCGCACGAGCAAGCGGCCGACACAACAGGACTGGACGTGATTGAAATCGGGTTGCGTCACGGACGTTGATACCAACACGCTGAGGCAAGTTCCGCAACGCACAATATGTTGCACCGCAGCAATGACTGCCATAAGTGCGTCTAATTCGGCGTAAGGCAGTCCAATAAGCGAGAGTAGAAAAACGATGGGAAAGATTACTGGCTTTCTTGAAATCGGACGGCAGGACCGCAATTATGCCCCGGCAGGCGACCGCGTGCGCCATTACCGCGAGTTTCTCATTCCGCTGGAAGACCGTGATGTGCAGCGCCAGGCCGCGCGCTGCATGGACTGCGGTATCCCATTTTGTCATAACGGATGCCCAGTCAGCAACCAGATCCCCGATTGGAACGACCTCGTCTATCGTGGCGACTGGCGCCAAGCAGCGCTGAACCTGCATTCCACAAACAACTTCCCTGAGTTCACCGGACGTGTCTGCCCGGCGCCATGCGAAGCGGCGTGCACGCTGAACCTGGAAGACGCGCCCGTTAACATTAAGACCGTTGAAAGCACCATCGCCGATAAGGCGTGGGAAGAAGGCTGGGTAATGGCCGAACCCGCCGAACAGAAAACTGGCAAGCGCATCGCCGTTGTCGGAGCAGGTCCGTCGGGATTGGCCGCTGCGCAGCAACTGGCGCGCGCCGGACATACGGTGGATGTATACGAGAAGAATGCCCATCCTGGCGGGCTTTTGCGCTATGGCATCCCTGACTTCAAGCTGGAAAAATGGCTGGTAGAGCGCCGCGCCCGCCAGTTGGAAGCTGAGGGTGTCACCTTCTATTGCAACGTACATGTGGGCGTATCCAAGCCCATCAGCGAGCTGGAACGCGATTACGACGCGGTACTCTTGGCAGGCGGCTCTGAAAGCCCACGCGATCTGCCCGTAGAAGGCCGCGACCTGCACGGTGTGGAATTCGCGATGAATTTCCTGCCACAGCAGAACCGCCGCAATGCAGGCGAGTCACTGGGCAGCGAGGACCCCATTCTGGCCGCGGACAAGCACGTGGTGGTGATCGGCGGTGGCGATACGGGATCTGACTGTATCGGTACATCGTTCCGGCAAGGCGCGCTGAGCGTGACGCAGCTCGAAATTATGCCCAAGCCGCCGGAGCAAGAAGACAAGCTGGCCACCTGGCCGAACTGGCCTATCAAGATGCGCACCTCCTCCAGCCATCTGGAAGGCGCAGAGCGCATGTGGAGCGTGATGACAACGCACTTCTCTGGCAAGGGGGGCAACGTAGAAAAAATCCATTGTGTGCAGGTGGATGAAAAGCTCAAGCCGATACCAGGCACAGAATTCGATCTGAAGGCCGATCTCGTGCTTCTGGCGATGGGCTTTGTGCACCCGGTGCATGAAGGCATGCTGGAAGATTTGGGCGTGGAACTCGACAGGCGCGGCAATGTCAAAGCCGACGACCGTGAATACCGCACCAGCCGTGCAAAAATCTTCGCGGCGGGCGACATGCGGCGCGGGCAATCGCTTGTGGTGTGGGCCATCCGCGAAGGGCGGCAGGCCGCGCACGCCATCGACTACTTCCTGATGGGCCGGTCTGACTTGCGGCGTTGATAGACGACAGCAAGCCATCACAAAACGAAAACAACTGAGGCGTCTGACAATCGACGTCTCTTTTGCCATGATCGTTTCCAGCAATTGCGATTAATTATGCCCCCTCTATTTGATTGGCGGGGAGGCGCGTAACTTTGCCTACGGTAAAAAATGGGAATGAGAATGGGATTTTGGAAGTCGGCCAGAAGCTACAGCCACGGCTTGGTGATTATCCTGGCGGGCTTTCTGCTCGTTGTCTTCCTGCCCGTGATAATCCCCGTAGTTGCCGTTAGCCACTGGCTTTCTCGACGGCGGATGCAGGCAGCCGCGCGTGTTTTCGCCTGTCCGGCATGTGGCGCCGTCATCGGCGCCGAAGCGATACAGCTTGCCGAGGAAGCATGGGGAAGCCATATGGCGGAGTTGCAGGGGAGAAATCCGGGAATTCGCATAAGACGCAACCCTCAGAGGATTACACGCCATCTGCATGTGATATGCCCACATTGCGGTGCTCGCTACCAGTTCATCGAGCGCGAAAAGACGTTTACAGCCATTGGTCCGAACACATGGTGAAGGGGGGAAACAAGGGGAATACGCATTTATTTCGCGTCGAGCGCTAAGTTAATTACTGTGGGCATCATCGCGTTGATAGCTTATAAAAAACAACATCGATGTAATTGCATTGCCACAGGAGTTATATGATGGCGGATACGTGGACCCCGCAAAGCTGGCGTTCCAAACCTGTTCAGCAGATGCCGGAATATCCTGATACCGAGGAACTCAAAGCCGTTGAAAGCGAGCTTGCGACCTTCCCACCGCTGGTATTCGCCGGAGAAATTCGCGCGCTGAAGCGTGAGTTGGCCGAAGCCGCTGCCGGGCAAGCCTTTGTGCTCCAAGGCGGGGATTGCGCTGAAAGCTTTGGCGAACACACCGCCGACAACATCCGCGATTTCTTCCGCGTTTTCCTGCAAATGGCGGTGGTGCTCACTTACGCAGGCGGCTGTCCGGTGGTGAAAGTAGGGCGCATCGCCGGGCAATTCGCCAAGCCGCGCTCCGCGCCAACCGAAAAGCAAGACGGCGTGGAGCTTCCCAGCTATCGCGGCGACATCGTGAACAACCTGGCTTTCACGCCGGAAGCGCGCGTGCCCGATCCGCGCCGCATGATGAAAGCGTATAGGCAATCGGCCGCCACGTTGAACCTATTGCGCGCCTTTGCACAAGGCGGCTTTGCCGACTTGGATCGCGTGCATCAGTGGACAATGGATTTCCTAGAAGGCAGCCCCATTGGCGAGCGCTACCGCGAACTAGCCAACCGCATTTCCGACAGCCTCACATTCATGAAAGCGTGCGGGCTGACCCCGGAGAAAATGCACGAGTTGCGCACCACGAACATGTACACCAGCCACGAAGCGCTTTTGCTCAGCTATGAAGAAGCGTTGACGCGCATTGATTCCACGAGCAATCGGTGGGTGGGAACTTCGGGGCATTTACTCTGGATCGGCGACCGCACCCGCCAGCCCGACCATGCGCATATCGAGTTCTTGCGCGGCGTGCTCAATCCGATTGGCCTGAAATGCGGGCCATCGTTAACGCCAGACGAACTTCTGCGGCTAATTGACACGCTCAACCCTGACAACGAGCCCGGCCGCCTTACGCTCATTACACGGTACGGCATGGATAAGATCAACGATCACCTGCCGGAAATGCTGCAAGCTGTGAAGCGGGAAGGTAAAATGGTCGTCTGGTCCTGCGATCCGATGCACGGCAACACAATCAAAAGCGCCAGTGGGCTTAAGACGCGTCCGTTTGAACGTGTGTTGAAAGAAGTGGAGCAGTTCTTTGATATCCACCGCGCCGAGGGCACGCATCCTGGCGGCATCCATATCGAAATGACTGGCAAAAACGTGACAGAATGCACAGGCGGCGCACAAGCTATCAGCGATGCGCAACTGTGCAGCAGCTATCACACCCATTGCGATCCGCGTCTGAACGCGCATCAAGCCATCGAACTCGGGTTTTTAATCGCTGAACGGCTCCGGCGCGACCGGTCTTCAACAGCGCCAAGCCCAGAGCCAGCGGCAATGGACGTATAACGGCACACGCATCGGATGTGGCGTAAGAGCATACCTCTTGCGCTCATTCTACAGACTGTGTACGAAGCTACACATATAATTTCAGACAATATGTCTTGGGGATGATCGTCATGGAGTCCGCGAAGTCACCGTCCAAAAGTAACCGCATCAAACACCAGGACATGTCGAAAACTGTCGAGGAGGTGATCAACGAAGCCGTTGCCACCCGTGCGCAGCAACCCGCCCCTGCGCCCCGCGGTTTCAGTTCGTCATCCCCTGGCCCGTTTTCGCAAAATTCGCCTATTCTGCCAGATGAGACGAACGTAACCTGGCCGATGCCGGTTGAACGCTTCCGCTATGGGCATTTTCTGATGCCGGGCGATGTTATCCTGACTTCGCGCATGGAAAGCTTCTTTTCTTTCCTGACACGCACATTCGATGACAGCCGCTTCGCCCACTCCGCACTGACATTCATCACGCCGCATCATTATCCAGCGGTTGAGCGGTCATATGTGATCGAAGCCAGCTTCGAAGGCGTCGACCTGAACGCATTTTCCGAATACGTCGCGCCATCCAGCATTTACGCCAAGGCCAAACGCAAGCCGCGCTATATCGTCGGCGTCAAGCGCTTGGAAGCCGACTGGTTCACCAATGCAATGCGTCCGATGGTCGGCGCGCGAATGCTGCGTTTCATCAAGGATGACAACTATAATTTCTCACTACTTGCAGAATTGGCGGTTGGTCGATCCAAGCTCTTAGCCCGGCTGCGCAATCTAATATTTGGCAAATCTCCGACAATTTCTGACTATCTTAAGAAAAGCAGAAAGTACGCGCCTGATGAATTTATTTGCTCCGGCTTTGTGCAATTCGCGTACGTTGATATGATCCGCTCAGCGGTAGAAGAGGGGCTGCTTCCGCCCGGAAAAGCGCTGGAAGCGCATAGAGACGTGCTGTTCGCGCCGTGGATGGACGCCAATTCCTCAATGGAAGATCTGCTGGCCGTGAAGCCGCTTGAACTGGCGGGCACATCGCGCCTGCAATGGAAATACCTCATTTATGACGGCGTGGTTCACAAAGTTGAAAACGAAAGCCAAGTCAACAAGATCTTTGATAGTGTGAACGGAAGCTAAGCGTCCTTGGTATACACCTTAAAGGAGCCATGTCAGCGTATGGAAGTACAGGGCGTTTCTCTTACAATTGCACTGGCACAGCTTAATCCTATAGTAGGCGACATCACAGGAAATGCAGCGCTCGTGCGCCAGGCGCGGGCAGAAGCGGCTGCACAGGGCGCGCATCTGGTGGTATTCCCCGAGCTGTTTCTCACGGGCTACCCGCCGGAAGATCTCATTTTGAAGCCTGCCTTCATCCGCGCGGCGCAAGAAGCGGTGTCCGCTCTTGCCGCTGAGACCGCGGACGGAGGGCCTGCCCTGCTCTTGGGCACGCCATGGCCGGGCGACGCTTTTCCCTTTAACTCAGTGGCGCTGCTGGATGATGGCGCGGTGCAAGCGGTTTCCCACAAAGTAGAACTGCCGAATTACGGTGTGTTCGACGAAAAACGCGTATTTGCCGCCGGAGCGATGCCGGAACCGCTGAATTTCCGGGGACTTGCGCACATTGGCGCCCCCATCTGCGAGGATATCTGGGTGCCGGAGATTTGCGCTCATCTCGCCAAGCGTGGTGCGGAAATGTTTCTGGCGCCGAACGGTTCGCCTTTCACGCGCACGAAATTCGCCATCCGCATGAGACACGCCTATTCCCGCGTGGCGGAAACCGGATTACCGCTCGCCTATATCAATCAGCTTGGCGGCCAAGACGAACTGGTGTTCGACGGGGCCTCGCTCGTGATCAACCGTGGCGGCGCGCTGGCGGTGCAGATGCCCGCGTGGGAGCCTTCCATCACGCTGACCACATGGACCAAAAACGCCGATGGCTGGGCTTGTGAGCCAGGCGTCAACACACGGCTGGAAGAAGGCGAAGAAGCAATCTATCTCGCCTGCGTGCAGGGCTTACGCGACTACGTCAACAAAAACGGCTTTCCGGGTGTGGTGCTAGGACTTTCCGGCGGCATAGACTCTGCCATTTGTGCGGCAATGGCGGTGGATGCTCTGGGGCCGGACCGCGTGCACGCCGTCATGATGCCTTACCGTTATACCTCGGAAGAATCGCTTGCTGACGCTGCGGATTGCGCTAAAGCGCTTGGCATTCGCTACGACATCGTGCCGATAGCCGAACCGGTGGAAGGCTTCACGAAAAGCCTCGCCCCCATGTTCCAAGGCCGCGCAGCGGACATCACCGAAGAAAACCTGCAATCGCGGACGCGCGGCACGCTTTTGATGGCAATTTCCAACAAGTTCGGCGCGATGGTTGTCACCACGGGCAATAAATCGGAAGTCTCGGTAGGTTACGCCACGCTCTACGGCGATATGAACGGCGGCTTCAATCCGATTAAAGACCTGTACAAGATGCAAGTTTTTGCGCAGTCCCGTTTCCGCAACGAAACTCGACCTAAAGGATGTCTCGGGCCTGAAGGCGAGGTCATTCCGAATAACATCATCACCAAAGCGCCTTCCGCCGAATTGCGCGACAACCAGACGGACCAGGATTCGTTGCCACCATACGACGCACTTGATGACATTCTAGAGTGTCTGGTTGACTGGGAACTGCCAATCAGCGACATTGTCGCACGCGGTCATGCTCCAGAAATTGTAAAAAAAGTGGAACGCCTGCTCTATATCGCCGAATATAAGCGCCGTCAGGCCGCGCCCGGCGTTAAGATCACGGACCGGAATTTTGGCCGTGACCGGCGTTATCCCATAACCAACAAATTTCGCGAAGTCTTATGAAACCCATCGTTCGTTTTGCACCCAGCCCCACGGGTCGTATTCACATTGGCAATTTGCGCCCGGCGCTCATCAACTGGCTGTTTGCGAAATCGCAAGGCGGCACGTTTTTGCTGCGCTTTGATGACACCGACACAGAACGTAGCCGCGAAGAATATGTCGAAGGCATCCGCGAGGATTTACGCTGGCTTGGCCTGGAATGGGATATTGAAGCGCGCCAGTCAACGCGCGTCGGCCTCTATGACGCCGCCGCCGAAAAGCTGAAAGCCGCTGGCCGTCTATACCCATGCTATGAAACGCCCGACGAGTTGGAACGCCGCCGCAAACGCCAGCGTGCACGCGGCGCGCCTCCGGTATATGACCGCGCGGCGCTGAAGCTCACAGACAAAGACCGCGCCCAGCTGGAGGCCGAGGGACGCAAACCGCACTGGCGTTTCTTACTGGAAGACCGCACCGTTGGGTGGAGCGATCTGGTTCGCGGCGAACAGACGATTGAAGCGTCGTCGCTGTCCGACCCGGTACTGATTCGCGCGGATGGCACCTATCTGTACACACTGCCAAGTGTGGTCGATGACAGTGAATTCGGCATCACCCATATCATTCGCGGCGAAGACCACGTCGCCAACACTGGCGTGCAGATCCAGCTTTTCGAGGCGCTGGGGGCAAAGCCACCACAATTCGCGCATCATAATCTGCTGGTCGGCGCCGATGGCCAGGCGTTATCAAAACGACTCGGTTCGCTGTCTATCCAGTCTTTCCGTGAGGAAGGGCTGGAGCCGCTTGCCGTGCTCAGTCACTCGGGCACGATCGGCACGTCGAATCCGGTTGCACCGCATAAGAATTTGACCGAACTTGCGGCATTGTTCGATTTTGGCAAACTGTCCCGTGCGCCTGCGCGTTTCGATGTTGACGAACTGCGGGCGTTGAACGCTAAACTTTTGCACGAGTTAGACTATGACGACGTGGCCAACCGCCTGGAAGCTGACGGCATCGGTGGAAAGAGCGCGTTCTGGGAAGCTGTTCGCGGAAACTTGCGCGTTCTCGCAGATGCGAAAGACTGGTGGCATATCGTGGAAGGCCCCATCGAACCGCAAATTCAGGCAGAGGCAGAGGCCGTGCTGAACGCCGCACGCGACACTTTGCCGCCTGAACCCTGGAGCACCGCGACGTGGAGCGAATGGACGAAAGCCGTTGCCGCTGCAACCGGCGCCAAAGGAAAGGCCCTGTTTCAGCCTCTCCGGCTGGCGCTAACCGGACGCGAGCACGGCCCGGAATTGAAACAGGTTCTTCCCCTTATCGGGCGGGAAAAAGCAGCCGCTCGCCTGGAAGGACAGGGGTCTTAAAATTCCTAATAGTTGAACAGTTTTGGTGTAAACGGCGTTTTAGCTCAAATGGGTTATCTCCCGGTTATTCAATAACATTTTGAAGCAATATCATGAAACTTTAGTCTAAGTCGGGGACTTGCGCTAAAAGCGGAAACAATTACAATGGGCTACAATTCGGAAAGATGATAAGTACGGCCTGCTTCCATAATTTGCTGAGACAGGGCGTGTATTTCTGTTTATAATAGCTCCACCTTAAAGGGGGAGCTAACGGGAATGAAACGGCGGGCTATATGCCCGACAAGATTGTTTTCTATTTCAGATTGCAAGCAACCAGGGTGCTTTGTGGGATTTCATGCAGAAACGGATTCTGAGCTCATATTGCTTCGCGATTCCAACTTGGCGCCATAAAGCGGCAATCGCAGCTTGCATGACGATATTATGCGCACCGTTGACTGGCAACGCATGGGCGCAGACAAAAAACCTGAACGATTTTATCAACTCCCCCGCTTCCGACAACAAAGAGCCCACAGAATACCGTATCGAACACCAGACCAACCTGGACGCTTTCGATCGGTCTATCGAACTTTCGCAGGAACAGGCGCTCTGGGCGGCCCTCGCTTTCGAAGACACCAGTAAAGTACGATTGCTACTCAAGCGTGGGGCTAACCCCAACCGCCCTGATGAGCTTTCAAAAATGACGCCACTGATGGCGGCGGAAACGACACCGATAGCTGCGGCGCTATTACAATATGGCGCAAACCCTAAGGCGCGCGACCGCGTAGGCCTCGGCGTCCTGCACCACGCCGTTTCCATGCGTGAAGGTGCGGCCATTGTGAAACTTCTTGTCGATCAAGGGGTGAATGTCGATGTCCGCACCGATGACGCAGCGAAAGCAACGCCTCTTTTCATCGCTTTAAAAAAATACATTGAAGGCAGCGACAAAGAAACGACCGAAGGCGTCATACGCACACTGGCCGGTCTCGGCGCTGACCTTAACGCCTTTGACGGACGGGGCGAAACGCCTGTTGCCTTTGCAGCTTTCAATAACCAGCCAGAACTCCTTCGCCTGTTAATCGGATTAGGGGCCGACCCAACGAAAAAACTTGGAAATGGGCAAACTCCGCTCGATTATGCTCGCGCAGCCAACTCGACAGATGCTATGCGTGTACTTGCCGAGTTGCCGGTGAAGTCGCAGCCCACGAATTAGCTGGTGTTGCCTATCAACTT
This sequence comes from Alphaproteobacteria bacterium, assembly GCA_037387425.1. Classification (GTDB taxonomy): domain Bacteria; phylum Pseudomonadota; class Alphaproteobacteria; order Rhizobiales; family Rhodomicrobiaceae; genus JARRLC01. Next base: position 16,410 of record JARRLC010000030.1, on the reverse strand, counting down.
TGCGGCAAACTTCCGCAGGCGAATTATTGAACCCATCATACAAGGTTCGCTGAGACTATCTGTAAACGTGCTGGAAGAACGCAAATGTTGAATTCCCGAAAATCCCGTCAATTTCTGGCGCGCCTTATGAAATCTGGCAAGGTCTGCGTGATGCTGGCGGGTGTCGCATTGCTGTTTGGCGTTATGGCTCCAAGCTACACGGCCCACGCGCAAGGCAATGGCTTTCGCGACGATGATCAAGATTTCAACCGCAGTCGCCGCTCCAACAGACGCGACGATAACCGCCGCTCCCAAGACGATCGCCGCTCCAACGATAGCGCTGGTGGGCACCGCAACGAAGATCGCCGCAGCCAACGCTGTAAAGATCTGGAGCGCCAACTGGTTAGCGACTGGCAGCTCAGCAACAGCCCCCGGGAAGCATTGGCCTCGCTCGATCAACAGCTCCACGACCTAAAACGTGTGCTCCGTCGCGCCGAAAACGAAGCCGAAGACCGCAAATGTTACGAGGATATGTTCCTGTTCGGCCGCTCGCTGAAACGTACGCCGGCTTGTTTGCGTCTTGATGAAGAAATCGAAACCACCAAGCGCGACGTCAAAAACCTTCGCCGCCAACGCGAGGCCATCAATGACCGGTCCAACCGGCGCATGCGGCAAAACGACCTCGTAGCCGAGCTGGCGCGCAATGGCTGTGGCGACAATTACGTGCGTGAAGACAAAGCGCGCCGTCGTTCCAACTCGTTCCTCTCACTATGGGACGACGAGGAAGACGATAACTACGATAGCAGCTACGCGAACACAAATCCCAGTCAATCCAATCTGCCGTTTGCGTCATATCGCACCATGTGCGTACGCCTTTGCGATGGCTATTATTTCCCCATCAGCTTCTCAACACTGGAAAGCCGCTTCAAGGAAGACGAAGTCAAATGCCAAGAGCAATGCGCAGCTCCGGCAGAGTTATTCGTCTATCGTAATCCCGGCGAAGAAATTGAGCAGATGGTGTCGCTCAAAGGTCAACGCTACACAGACTTGGCCACGGCGTTTCTCAATCGGAAGCGCTACATAAAGGGATGTTCATGTAAAGCGCAGGAATATTCCGCCAAAGACATAGAAGAAGCAATGAAAGCTGGCGGCAAACAAGCCAACGCCGCTTCTGCAGATAAATCGCCAACACCACCAAAAGCCAACGCCGGAGAAAAAGAGCCCCAGCAAAACAACGACAAGCCAGCCCCGGAGAAATCCAGCCGCCCAAATGAACAATAAATCTTTACGACGTCTTCCGACTTTGCTTTATGTGGGCAATGGGGGCTGATCGTAAAGCTATAATAACGCGGGAGACGGCCGCCATGGAAACTCCATCCATGTTGCAAAACTTCGATGATCTCGGCGGTCCGCAGCATGGCGCCGCGCGGCTTGGTCAATTGCGCGAAGAACTCCAGCGCCGCAATCTCACCGGCTTTCTGACGCCACGCGCCGATGAATATCAAAACGAATACGTTCCCGCTTGCGCCGAGCGGCTGTTGTGGCTTACCGGCTTTTCCGGATCGTGGGGATTTGCAGCCGTGTTGCCCAATGCGGCGGCGCTTTTCGTGGATGGGCGCTACACGCTCCAGGCGCGCGCGCAGGTAGATCAAACGGCATTCACCACCATCGTTCCTCCCGAACCAACCTCGCAGCAATGGCTGGCCGAAAATCTGACCTCCAGCGATAGAATCGGCTACGACCCCTGGCTGCTCACCATTGATAGCGTGGAGAATTTAGTCAAAATCGCCGAGAATGCAGGCGCTACGCTGGTTCCCGTGGAAGACAATCCGCTGGATGCGCTCTGGACCGCGCCAGACCGTCCGTCCGCTCCGTTTGCGCCTATCGAGCCGCACCCGGAAGCGCTCTCAGGATGCGCCGCCAGCGCCAAACTCTCCGACATTCAGACCATGCTTAGCGCCAAGAAGCTGGACGCGGTCATTATCACAGCGCTCGATTCCATCGCCTGGCTGTTCAACATTCGCGGAGGCGACACGCCGCACACGCCTGTCGTGCTGGCGCGCGCCATCGTACCTGCTGAAGGGCAAGCGCAGCTTTTCGTCGATGGCCGCAAAGCCGGACCGGAAGTCCGCACGCACTTGGAAGGCGTCGCCACGCTTCACGAATCGGAAGCGCTAGGTGAGGCCCTCGCCGAGCTTGGCCGCGCCAATGCTCGTGTGCGGCTAGACCCCAAACACACCCCGCAATGGTTCGCAGACCAACTCACCGCGGCAGGCGCCAAGATTGTGCGGGGCGAAGACCCGTGCATTTTGCCCAAAGCGCGCAAAAACGCAGCCGAAATCGAAGGCGCGCGCTCCGCACACATCCGCGACGGTGTGGCTATCTGCCGCTTCCTGGCATGGATGGACGCGCACGCAGAAGACGGCGACCTGGACGAAATCAACGCCGCCGAACGCCTGGAAGCCTTCCGCCGCGAAGCGCCGACTTTGCGCGAAATTAGCTTCGACAGCATTTCCGCCAGCGGTCCGAACGGCGCTATCGTGCATTACCGCGTCACGCGCTCGACCAACCGGCGGATCAAACCGGGCGAGCTCTATCTCATTGATTCCGGTGGGCAATATATAGACGGCACCACAGACATTACGCGCACGGTCGCCATCGGCGCGCCCACGGCGGAGATGCGGCGGCATTACACGCTGGTGCTGAAAGGGCATGTCGCCATCGCCATGGCGCGCTTTCCAGCAGGCACGCGCGGCTGCGATTTGGATGTGCTGGCGCGGGCCGCACTCTGGCAGGCGGGGCTCGACTTTGACCACGGCACCGGACACGGCGTCGGCAGCTATTTGTCAGTGCATGAAGGGCCGCAAGGTATTTCTAAACGGTCTTCTGCGGCGCTTGAGCCTGGCATGATCCTGTCAAACGAGCCGGGCTATTACAGCGAGGGCGCCTACGGCATCCGCATTGAAAATCTGGTGCTGGTTGCAGAGCCGGAAACGATAGCTGGGGGGACGCGTCCCATGATGGGTTTCGAGACGCTCACGCTCGCGCCTTATGACATGCGCCTGATCGACCTGTCGCTGCTCACGCTGGCCGAACGCGCTTGGATTAACGCATATCACGCTCGCGTCGCCGCCACGCTCACGCCGCTCCTGGACGCCAAAACGCGGGATTGGCTGACGCGGGCTTGTACAAATTTAGACTTTGCGCATAAAAGCACTGCTGCACCGCATACGGATACGACTCACAAGGTGATATAAAAATCAGCTGTCTTCCCCCATAAGCCTCCTTGCGGTCGGCGAGCTTTCGCGCTACCTCGGTTCCATCTAAATGAAATGTCGATTGCGGTTGGAGGAATACTTCATGGCGCGCAAGAAAATCGCCCTGATCGGTGCTGGTATGATCGGCGGAACGGTCGCACATCTTATCGGACTGAAAGAACTGGGGGATGTTGTGCTGTTCGATATCGTCGAAGGCACGCCACAAGGCAAAACCCTCGACATCGTCCAGTCTTCGCCCATAGAAGCGTTTGACTGTAATCTACGTGGGACCAACGACTATATCGATATTCGTGGTGCGGATGTGGTAATTGTTACGGCAGGCGTTCCGCGCAAACCGGGCATGAGCCGCGACGACCTCCTGGAAATCAACCTCAAGGTGATGGAGCAGGTCGGCGCAGGCATCAAAAAATATACGCCCGACGCGTTCGTTATTTGTATTACGAACCCGCTTGACGCCATGGTTTGGGCTTTGCACCGGATCACGGGCCTGCCGCGTAATAAAGTTGTGGGAATGGCGGGCGTTCTCGATTCGGCGAGACTTAGATATTTGCTGGCGCGGGAGTTTGATGTGTCAGTGGAAGATGTGTCAGCGTTTGTGCTTGGCGGTCATGGCGATGCGATGGTGCCTCTTCCACGATATTGCACAGTTGGCGGCATTCCGGTGCCCGATCTGGTGAAAATGCGCTGGATCACACAGGAAAAACTGGCGAACATCATCAAGCGCACACGCGATGGCGGTGCAGAGATTGTAGGCATGCTGAAAAACGGTTCAGCGTATTATGCGCCTGCTTCGGCGGCGGTGGCGATGGCTGAATCCTATTTGAAGGACAAGAAACGCATGATGCCATGCGCGGCTTATCTCAACGGCGAATACGGCGTGAAAGGACTGTTCATCGGCGTTCCCGCTGTGATTGGCGCCAAGGGCATGGAACGCGTCGTGGAAATCGACCTGAACTCTCAAGAACGCAATGAATTCGGACGCTCAGTAAGCGCGGTGCAATCGCTGGTGGAAACCTGCATGCGCATCGCACCGGGCTTAACGCAGGCTGGCACTTGATGCCCTTTACCTATCTCCGGCAAACCGGCGAAACAAGATCGTTAATAACTTTGGAGCTACGCGCATGAACATTCACGAATACCAGGCCAAGGCGCTTTTGCGGGAATACGGCGTACCTGTAGCAAAAGGCGCACCCGCTTTCACAGCGGATGAAGCTTTGACGGCGGCGCAAGGGCTTCCCGGTCCGGTCTGGGTGGTGAAAGCGCAAATCCACGCCGGCGGACGCGGCAAGGGCAAGTTCAAAGAAGCCGCCGCTGGCGAAAAAGGCGGCGTACGTCTGGCGAAGTCGGTTGATGAAGTGCGCGAGTTTGCCTCGCAAATGCTGGGCAACACGCTTGTCACGCATCAGTCCGGCGCGGAAGGCCGCGTTGTGAAACGCCTTTACATCGAAGACGGTTCCGCCATTGTGCGCGAACTTTACCTTTCGGCCCTGATCGACCGGGCGACTTCGCAGCTAGCGTTCATCTGCTCCACCGAAGGCGGCATGGACATTGAAGAAGTCGCTGCAAAAACGCCTGAGAAAATCGTCACGCTTACGATTGATCCGGCTTCGGGCTATTCGCCGTTTCACGGTCGGAAAGTCGCCTATGCGCTCGGGCTGGAAGGCCCCGCCGTCAAACAATGCGTAAAGCTGATCGGCGATTTGACGCGCGCGTTCTTAGAAAAAGACATGGCGCTTTTGGAGATCAACCCGCTGGTCGTGACGGAAGACGGCAACCTGTTGTGCCTCGACGCCAAGGTAAACTTTGACGATAACGCGCTGTTCCGCCACAAGGATGTGACTGAGTTGCGCGACCTGGGCGAAGAAGACCCGGCGGAAGTGGAAGCCTCCAAATTTGACCTGTCCTATGTGAAGCTTGACGGCACCATCGGCTGCATGGTCAACGGCGCGGGGCTTGCCATGGCGACCATGGACATCATCAAGCTCTATGGCGAAGAGCCCGCCAACTTCCTTGATGTGGGCGGCGGCGCTTCTAAAGAGCAGGTGATGAACGCCTTCAAGATCATCCTTTCCGACGACAACGTGAAAGGCATTCTGGTGAACATCTTCGGCGGCATCATGCGCTGCGACATCATCGCGGAAGGCATCATCGCCGCCGCAAGCGAGATGGCGCTGGACGTGCCGCTGGTGGTCCGCCTGGAAGGCACCAACGTAGAGCTAGGCAAGAAAATCCTGCGGGAATCCAGCCTTACCATCATTCCGGCGGACGATCTGGCCGACGCGGCGCAGAAAATCGTTGGGGAGGTACGTAAGAACGCGGCTTGACGGGGTTGCTAGGTTACACATAAACTGTGCACACAGGATATGTGTAATATGCTGTGTGTGAACAGACTGTGTAACTGTGCTCTCGGAGAACCGTCGTGAAAAACATTACGCTTAGCGTGGATGACGAAGTATTGGCGGCAGTCCGGCGTTACGCAGCCGGACAAGACACCACCGTCAATGCCCTGGTGCGTGAATACCTCACGCGCCTTGCGTCCCAATCCGACAGAGCCGCCCGGGCGCGGGCACGGCTCAAACAGCTTTCTCAGGAAGCGACGTTTGATCGCGGCTCTTGGGACTGGAACAGAGAGGACATATATGACCGCGGTGGAATGCTTCCTCGACACGAACATACTTCTTTACGCGGCTTCCAGGAACCTGGGGGATCTTACAAAAAAGACGATCGCGATTGAGCTGATCGACGAAAAAGACTTCGGGCTTTCAGCGCAGGTGCTGCAAGAATTCTATAATGTCGCCACCCGCAAAGCCGATTTCCGTATGCTGCCAAGCCAAGCGCTGGAGTGGATCGAGAATTTCGAAGAATTCCCTTGCGTTCCAACAGATGTCGGACTGGTGAAGACCGCCGCCGAAACCTCCGCACGCTACCGCATTTCCTACTGGGATGGCGCGATCGTTGCTGCCGCCGAAGCGCTAGGCGCATCTACCCTTTACAGCGAAGACCTGAACCACGGCCAGACCTACGGCAGCGTCCGCGTTGTTAATCCATTTCGAGATGCACAACGTCACGGCTTTCAGGAAGAAGCGCCACATTAACACGGAAGAACGTAAAAAACATTCTTTGATATTTACAACGCGAATACACGCCACTGATCGGAGTACACAACGCATGTCTATCCTCGTCGATAAAAATACCAAAGTCATCTGCCAGGGGCTGACCGGCGCGCATGGCACTTTCCACACTGAGCAAGCCATCGCCTATGGCACGCAAATGGTCGGCGGCGTTACGCCCGGCAAAGGCGGGGGGACGCATCTGGGACTGCCGATCTTCAATACCGTGGCCGACGCAGTGGAAAAGACAGGCGCGACCGCCACAGCCATTTATGTGCCGCCAGCATTCGCCGCTGACGCTATCCTGGAAGCCATCGACGCCGAACTTCCGCTTGTGGTGTGCATCACCGAAGGCATACCCGTTGCCGATATGGTGAAGGTGAAACGCGCGCTGGACGGCTCGAAAACTCGGCTGGTCGGTCCAAACTGCCCCGGCGTCATCACGCCCGATGAATGCAAGATCGGTATCATGCCCGGCCATATCCACCGGCGCGGCTCAGTGGGCATCGTGTCCCGTTCTGGCACACTCACCTACGAAGCCGTGCATCAAACGAGCCTCGCCGGTTTGGGGCAAAGCTCATGCGTGGGCATCGGCGGCGACCCAGTGAAAGGCACCGAGTTTATCGACATGCTGGAAATGTTCCTCGCAGACCCTGAAACCGAATCGATAATCATGATCGGCGAAATCGGCGGCTCAGCAGAAGAAGAAGCAGCCGAATTCCTGGCCAAATCGAAGATCAAGAAACCTACGGCGGGCTTCATCGCAGGCGTAACCGCTCCTCCTGGCCGCAGAATGGGCCACGCAGGCGCAATTATCGCAGGCGGCAAGGGCGACGCGGCGAGCAAAATTGAGGCTATGCGCGCAGCGGGAATCCGCATGGCTCCGTCTCCTGCGAGCCTGGGAACAACACTTGTTGAAGTGCTCCGCGGTTGACTTTTATCTCCCGCATGCAAATTTCGTAACTCTGGATGATGTAATCTGTTTTCAGTGTTCGTGTTTGTAGATGCGGGAGCCTCTTACGTTAGGGGCGCGTTAAGACAATGAAAAAGCATGCCCCCAACGACTTCTTCGACCAAACCTCGTTTTTGCATGGCATCAACGCGGCGTATATCGAAGATCTTTACGCGCGCTTTCAGGAAAACCCAGGCGCCGTCTCCGCTGACTGGCGCTCGTTTTTCACTGAGCTGAAAGACCGTAAAGAGAACGTCGTCGCAGAAGCCAACGGCCCATCGTGGAAGCGGGAGGATTGGCCGCCTGCTGGCAATGGCGAGCTTATCACCGCGCTCTCAGGAGGCGACTGGCCAGAACTCGCAGGGCGGCATCTGGAAGACCGGATAGCCGCAGCGGCGCAGGCAAATGGCTTTGAGCTTTCCTCTAACGACACCATGCTGGCGGTGCGCGATTCCGTGCGCGCACTGATGCTGATCCGCTCGTATCGCGTGCGCGGACACCTCGCCGCCGACCTCGACCCACTGCAACTCGCCAAGCGCTTACCGCACTCTGAATTGCAGCCGGAAACTTACGGCTTCCAAGAGCCCGACTACGATCGGCCGATATACCTTGATGGCGTGCTTGGGCTGAAAACGGCCTCAATCCGCCAAATCATGCAAATTTTACGCCGCACCTATTGCGCCAAGATCGGCATGGAGTTCATGCACATTTCCGTGCCCGAACAAAAATCCTGGATTCAGGAGCGCATGGAAGGCGTGGACAAGGAAATCAACTTCACCGAAATGGGCAAACGCGCCATTTTCAATAAGTTGGTAGAAGCTGAGACTTTCGAAAAATTCCTGGACAAGCGCTATACTGGCACCAAACGTTTCGGCATTGATGGCGGCGAAGCGATGATCCCCGCGCTGGAGCAGATCATCAAGCGCGGCGGCCAGCTTGGCGTGCGCGAAATCGTGCTGGGCATGTCGCATCGCGGACGGCTGAACGTACTCGCCACCGTGTTGTGCAAGCCCTACCGTGCGATATTCAACGAATTCCGAGGCGGATCATCAAACCCGGACGACATCGAAGGCTCAGGCGATGTGAAATACCACCTCGGCGCATCGCACAACCGCGAGTTTGACGGCAACCGGGTGCATCTGTCGCTCACGGCCAACCCGTCGCATCTGGAAGCGGTGGACCCGGTGGTGCTGGGCAAGGTGCGCGCCAAGCAGGAGCAATACGCCGATAAGGAGCGCACGCAGATTATGCCGCTCCTCATCCATGGCGACGCGGCGTTCGCTGGCCAAGGCGTGGTCGCCGAGTGCTTCGGGCTTTCCGGGCTTGCCGGTCACCGCACGGGCGGATCGGTGCATTTCATCATCAACAATCAGATAGGCTTTACGACATCACCGCATTACGGACGTTCCTCGCCCTACCCTTCCGATGTCGCGCGCATGATCGAAGCGCCAATTCTGCACGTCAACGGTGATGATCCGGAAGCGGTGGTTCATGTGGCCAAGGTGGCGGCCGAATTCCGCCAAAAATTCCACAAACCGGTCGTCATCGATATGTTCTGCTATCGACGCCACGGCCACAACGAAGGCGACGAGCCGTCTTTCACTCAGCCGCTGATGTATAAGCGTATCAAACAGCATCCGCGCGTGTCTGACATTTACGCCGAACGCCTGGTCAACGAAGGGCTGATCGAGAACGGCGAAGTAGACCGCCTGCGTGAAGAAATGTCCCAGCGACTTGAAGACGAGTTCAAGGCCGGCGAAACCTATCGCCCCAACCAGGCCGATTGGCTTGACGGCCGCTGGTCAGGAATAGCTATCGCAGAGGAAGGACCGCGCAAAGGCACAACCGGCGTCGCGCTGGACACGCTACGCACGGTCGGCAAGCAAATCACCACCATCCCGGTAGATTTCAAGGCCCACCGCACAATTGAGCGGCTATTCAAAGCCCGCCGCCAGATGGTAGATGAAGGCGAGGGCATAGACTGGGCCATGGCTGAAGCGCTTGCTTTCGGTACGCTCGTTAATGAAGGCTTCCCCGTGCGCCTTTCCGGTCAGGACTGCCGCCGCGGCACCTTCTCGCAGCGTCACGCCGCCATCATCGACCAGGAAAACGAGAAGAAATACGTTCCCATCAATCACATCGCCAAGGGGCAAGCGCGGTTCGATGTCATCAACTCCATGCTGTCGGAATATGCCGTACTCGGCTTTGAATACGGCTACAGCCTTACGGAGCCCATGGCGCTGGTGCTGTGGGAAGCGCAATTTGGCGATTTCGCCAACGGCGCGCAGGTAATCTTCGATCAATTTCTGTCATCGGGCGAGAGCAAATGGCTGCGTATGTCGGGGCTCACGGTGCTCTTGCCCCACGGCTATGAAGGACAGGGGCCAGAGCATTCCTCCGGCCGGCTGGAGCGCTTCTTGCAGCTTTCGGCCGAGGATAACTGGCAGGTCGCCAATTGCACGACGCCCGCGAACTATTTCCACATTCTGCGGCGGCAGATGCACCGCAAATTCCGTAAACCTCTTATTCTCATGACGCCGAAATCGCTTCTGCGCCATAAACGCGCGGTTTCCACCCTGGATGAGTTTGGCCCGGACACCACCTTCCATCGCGTACTGTGGGACACCGCCGAAAAAATTCCAGGCGACAACTTTATCCATTGCCAGTGCGCGCGCTCATTCGAGAGCTTGGCCGCTTCCCCAACGCGGAATTCATCTGGTGCCAGGAAGAGCCGAAAAACATGGGCGCGTGGAACTTCATGGAAAGTGTCATTCAATGGGTGCTCGATCATCTCGACAGGGGGCATGACCGCCCACGCTATGTGGGACGCCCTGGCGCTCCGGCCACGGCAACAGGGTTGATGAGTAAGCATCTGGCCGAATTACACAACTTCGTGGATAAGGCGTTGACAATATAACAAAAACAGGCTCGTTGAGATTTGTTCGCACACGAACCATAAACTTAAGGGTTGACGACCATGGCGATTGAAATACGCGTCCCCGTTTTAGGAGAATCGGTAACCGAAGCCATCGTTGGCGAATGGCGCAAAAAGCCGGGCGACGCCGTCGCGCTGGACGAAATGCTCGTGGAGTTGGAAACCGACAAGGTGACGATTGAAGTCAACGCGCCAGCCAGTGGAGTCATCGCCGAGATACAGGCTGCCGAAGGCGCCACGGTAGAGGTCGGGGCCATACTGGGCGCGATCAATGAGGGAGAAGGGGCCGCTGCTACCAAGCCCTCCGCTAAGGCTGCTGAGGCCGCTGCCCCCGCGCAGAACGTTAAGGAGGCGCCCGCCGTGGCATCGTCCACCGCTACCGCACCGCAATCGCCAGCCGTGCGCAAGGCCGTGACTGAAAACCACCTCGACGCCTCAACTATTCCCGGCAGCGGTAAGAACGGCCGCATCCTCAAAGGCGACGTGCTTTCCGCGCTGGAACGCCCGGTTACGGCACCAACACCCGCGTCCACACCAGCCCCAGCGGCCCGTGCTCCTGTGGCTCCCGCTTACGCCGCCCGCGAAGAACGCGTCCGCATGACCAAGCTGCGCCAGACTATCGCACGCCGCCTGAAAGAAGCGCAAAACACCGCCGCCATGCTCACCACTTTCAACGAAGTGGACATGACCGGCGTTATGGAAGCCCGCAAGCAATACAAAGATTTGTTCGAGAAAAAGCACGGCGTAAAGCTTGGCTTCATGGGATTTTTCGTGAAAGCCTGCATCCATGCGCTGCGCGAAATCCCAGCGGTGAACGCCGAGATTGAAGGCGACGAACTCATCTACAAGAATTACTACAATATCGGCATTGCTGTTGGCACGGAACGCGGCCTAGTGGTGCCGGTGCTGCGCGACGCCGATACGCTGTCCATTGCTGATGTGGAAAAAGCCGTGGTCGATTATGGCCGCCGCGCGCGCGATGGCCGCCTCACCATCGACGACATGCAAGGCGGCACGTTCACAATTTCCAACGGCGGCGTTTATGGCTCGCTAATGTCCACGCCTATTCTGAACGCGCCGCAATCGGGCATTCTGGGGATGCACAAAATCCAGGAACGCCCGATGGCGATGAATGGCCAAGTGGTGATCCGCCCGATGATGTATCTGGCGCTCACCTACGACCACCGCATTGTGGATGGCCGCGAGGCTGTCACGTTCCTGGTGCGCGTGAAGGAGAGCCTGGAAGACCCGCAGCGGCTCGTGCTCGATTTGTAAGCGGACGGGCGCACGCAGCGATAGGTGCTTTTAGAGACGACATCGCCTCTCACCCTACATGGGAGGCGGGGGTTTTCTGTGAACTGGCCGCGGTTCCATCAAAAATACAATGAGCCCGGCAATAACCGGAGTGAGAACCAGAGAAATCAAAGACCAGGCAAAACTTCTCCCCCTCGTTTTCGCGATGATGCCTACTCCAAGACTACTGATCAGATAGAAAAGAAGCGCTGGCAGAAACGTAACCACCATCACCAAAGTCTCGTCCTGGAGCATATTTAAACTTTGATCCTCAGGCATCGTCTTCTCTCTCGCCCTAACTTAAAAACCACCAGCCGCGCCTAGTCCGCCATCAATTGGTAGCACTGCTCCATTCATATATCCACCGTCGCCGCTTAGCAAATATCCTATCAACGCAGCAATTTCGCCGGGGAGCGCGTAGCGTTTCACTGGAATTTTCCCTTCGGCTTGTGATCGCATGGCGGCGTATGGCGTCATCAGATCGGTATCGACATAGCCCGGCGCAACCGCGTTTGCCGTCACGCCCTTACCGGAAAGCTCCACCGCTAAGGTCTTGATATAGGCGTGAATCGCGCCTTTGGAGGCCGCGTAAGCCGCGTTGCCGGGCGTCCCCTTCCACGCCGTGACCGAACCGACAGCCACCACGCGACCTTCTTTTGCGCGGATCATCGGACGGATGGCGGCGGAGGCAAGCCTCGTCAGCGACCAGAAATTCACCTGCATGAGCGCTTCGGCCTTGTCCTGGTTAAGAATGGCGCACAGCGCATCGTAGGACATGCCAGCGTTGTGCACGAGGCCGTAGAGCGCGGGCGTTTTCATGAGTTCGGCGGCGAAGGCTTCCACATCGGCGCGCGCGCCTAAGTCGAGCTGACGCGCTTCAAAGTTTTGCGCGGGGTAGGTGGCTTGCAACTCCGCCACGAGCGCCGCCGCCGCATCGCCAGAGTCGCGGTATGTGAACAGCACATCGAAGTCATCCGCCGCCGCACGCCGCACAACGCCAGCGCCAATGCCGCGCGCGCCGCCTGTCACCACAACGAGTTTGCCCATGGAAAATGCTCCCTATATCAGGCAGGTTCAGCGGAAAGCACCATGCACGCGTTCTGTCCGCCAAAGCCAAATGAATTGGCCAGGATGGTGCTCACTTGCGCT
>JARRLC010000030.1:0-3632 GCA_037387425.1 Alphaproteobacteria bacterium | reverse complement strand
GCGATCAGCGTATGCCCGATTTGCGATTTGTTCGAGCTGATGGGCGTGGTGGCCAGATGATCGCCGAGCACGGCCTTCAGCGAGACGTATTCCATGCGATCGTTCTCTGGCGTGGCGGTGCCGTGCGCGTTGATATAGTCGATTTCCTCAGGCTCCACACCAGCATCGGCGAGCGTTTTGCGGATCGCGCCGATAATCGCCGTGCCGTCCGGCTTGGAACGCGTGCGGTGGTAGAGATCGGCTTTTTCGCCGCAGCCGCGCACCACGCCGAGGATGGACGCGCCGCGCGCTTTGGCGGCCTCGTAATCTTCCAGCACCAGCGCGGCCGCGCCTTCGGCGATCACGAACCCGTCGCGATCTTTTGCGAATGGACGCGAGGCTTTTTCCGGCGGATCGTTACGGGTGGAGAGCGCCGAAAGCAGCGAAAAGCGCAACAACCCTTCCAAATGCACCGTGGCATCAGCACCGATGCACAGCGCGGCTTGCGTGTCGCCCCGGCGGATGGCCTCAAGCCCGAGCTGGATGGCGGTTACGCCCGAAGCGCACGCCGTGCACACCGAGACGGGCTGCCCGCGTGTGCCGAACCGCACCGCAAGGTTTTCCCCAATGGTGGCGAAGGCGAGTTGCGGCGCCATGTCGGCAAAATCGCCGGAGCGCGCGGCGGCCAGCAGCGGCCCATAGGCAGGCGCGGTATGCTCAGGCGCGGCCTCATACAAGCGGCGGAGCTGCGGCCATTCAAATTCCGAAGGCGGCGTGGCGACGAACAACGGACCGGGAAAATCGCCAAGCGCGCCGATGCCAGCTTGCGCGAGTGCCTCTTCGGCGCTGGCGGCGGCGATGGCTTCCGACCGCGCCACCGAGTTCAACTCATCCAGCCCCATGAAGTCAATCGCGCCAGCGACGGTGGAGCGCAAGCCATCGGTCGGGAAACGCGTGATTTGGCGCAAGCCAGACTTTCCAGCCACCAGCGCGGCCCAATTGTCAGCGCAGCCCTGCCCCAGCGATGTCACCAGCCCCACGCCTGTCACCACGGCGACGGGGCGGCCACGCGCGTCTTTCAGATCACTGGCCATCGCTTTCCCCCGCTTGTGGCGTTGCTTGTTCCCGCGGTTGTTCAACCGCTTCGATCAGCGCCAGCCCTTCGCCGCGCCAGTGGCCAACGCCTGTCACCAGCACGCGGGCGATGCGTTTCAGCGCGACGTCTTCCTCGCGTGTCGTATCGAACGGCGGGTAGAATTCGCCGCGCGCCACAGCCAACGCCGCCAGCGCCACGCCCATAGGGAAATGCGCTTCAACGCCGTGTCCCAACACGCTGCCAAAGCCACGGATCAGCGGATAATAGCCATCGTTATGCAGGCCGCGCAGAAAGGCCAGTTCGGCGGCGAGTGTTGGCTCAACGCCGCTAGCGCCGCTCATGACAGGCAGCTCGCTGAGCGGCAGCTTGACATCCATCGCGTTGAACAGCGCGCGCAGACTGGCGGCTTCGCTGCCTATTTCGCGCCCCGAACGCCCGGATACCGCGCCGGAAATGCGCGCATAACCGCGTGCGCCGCGCGCTTCAGCATGTTCGCGTGCTTCGATAACCAGGAACGCCCCCAGGCTGCCAAGCACCATGCCGCCGCCTGCGCCATGACGCGCCCACAGCGGTTTATGCGCGCCCTGCCAGAGCTGCTTGCCCAGTTCGAAAATCAGCAACTGATCTTCGCGCTCGGCATTATAGGCCCCGCCGACGAGGCAAATATCGGCCTGACCGCTACGCACGCGACGGAACGCGTCTTCCACCGCCGAGACGCCTGCGGCTTCCTCGCCCTTGTAGGTGCGCGAAGACCCGGTTGCGCCATGCACAATGGAAATGTTGCCCGCGAGCAGGTTCGACAGCTCCACTAGATAGCGGGTGGGGCGAAGCGAGCGCGGCAGCGTTTCGTTGAGATATTGGACGGTGTCTGCGGTGTCGTCAGCGTCAGCGTCAGCCTCGGCCTCAGCCAGCCTATCGAGAATTTTGCGGTCGGCTTCAATGTCACGCTCGCCGTTTCCGGCTGCTATAATGAGGTCGGTAGCGTCCAGAAATTCAGCGTTCCCCGCAAGCCCTGCATCCTCAAGCGCCAGCCCGGCAGCGGCCACACCCGTAAGCTGCCACTGCCCCATCTGGTTTTGATCGGAGCGCTTAGGCACGAATCGCGAGAAATCTACCGAACCAAGCGGATGCACAGGGTAAGGCGCGAACCGTACCTCTTCGACCACCGGCTTGACGCCCCAATGCGCTTCAGCCCCTTCGCCAAGCGAACTGATGAGCCCCAGCCCCGTGATCCAGACTTCACGCACATCCGTTCCCATGGGCTGGTTCGTGTCCTTGCTGATTACGCCTCTATTGCGCGGAATTTGATGGCAGAAAGCCCAACCGGGCGGCTTCGCGCTCGACATGCGCCTTCAGCTCATCATTGGCGAACGGCACGATGCGGAAGGTAAGTTGCGCGTCCGCCAGTTTCTTGCTCCCGCTCGTGATGGATGCTTGCATTACCGCGTAACCTGAGCCGTCGTGAATGCGGCGGGCCTCAACTGTCATTTCGGTGCCCGGCGGCACGAAATTGCGGAAATTGGCTTCCTTCAGCTTGGCGAGGAACACCATGCGCTTGCATCCGTCGAGCGCCAACAGCAAATAGCCGGAAGCCTGCGCCATCGTCTCGGCCAAAAGCACGCCCGGCACCAGCGGATGGCCGGGGAAATGCCCTTCGAACACGGTGCTCTCATCGGGCACGCGCGAACGCACGACGATGCTTGGCTCATCAAGGTTCAGCGCTTCCAGCTCATCCAGCATCTGGAAATATTCGAGACGCATGTGCGTAGCCTTACGCTGCCGTTGCGTCGGCGAGCTGATCGATGCGCGCGCAAAGGTTTTTCAAGAGGAAATATTCATCGGTCGAGACGTTGCCTTGGTTAATCTCTTCCATCCATTTCTCAACGGGGATCTGGATTTTAAACGCCTGGTCGATCTCAAACGCGATATCGAGGAACGCTAGGCTGTCGATTTCCAGATCATTGATGATATGGCTATCGGGAGTGATGCTGTCGCGCTCCACGTCGCTGGCGTTGGCAATGATATCGGCAACGGTGTCGAAGGTTGAAGACATGGGGATTTTTGCTCCTCGATGAATGCCCTGACTGTGTCAATTAGTGCTTTTTTCTAGCACTTTGTATATGACTGGAATTCTCATAGCGCAATGAGCTAACACAAATGAACGCTTTTTCTTAATGGTGTAAGGAAAGTTGGTGAACGTTGTGGACGAAACATCCTCCCCGCGCGACCGCCTCGCCGAACTGTATGTAGGCTACACCGACAGCGTGAGCCGCGTCATTACGGCTGAAGATGTAGCTGCTTTCGCAAAGCTTTCGGGCGATTACAACGCGCTGCATATGGACGACGAATTCGCCGCGCGCACCGAGTTTGAGCAGCGTGTGGTGCACGGCTTTCTGCATGCGAGCCTGCTGTCCACGCTGGTGGGGATGAAAATTCCCGGGCGCGGTGCGCTCTATTTGTCGCAGAGCATAGATTTCACCAAGGCGGTGTTCATCGGCGACACAGTGGAAGCGCGCGGAACCATCGACAGCATAGACAAGGCATCGCGGATTATCGG
>JARRLC010000029.1:0-25277 GCA_037387425.1 Alphaproteobacteria bacterium | reverse complement strand
CAGCCCGTGCGGTGAATGTCAACAGGCCCTAGTGCATCGATCCAAACGGAGGTTACACCGGAGTTTGGTAAAATCGATGCATAAACAAAGAGCTAGTGCGCTGACATATGAATCTTTTGAATGTGTCAGTGCACTAGAGGCTCGCAGAGCACTCACCCCATCCCATGTTGCAGTGCTTCGCTGAGAACAACCATTGTGCACTGCGTCAATTCGCGCCGATGAATTCCTGCGCTTCGCTGATTGATGCGAAGCGTCGGGGGCCGATTAACGTTTCAATCACCACCGAACCATCTCGGAACAGCACATAATCGCGTCCGTTCAGTTCGCCGCGTGTCACGATATCCTCGCTTGAGCGCTGGGATATGAATGGCGGCGTATGTGATGATGCGGCTGGAACCGCCGAGGCTGCTGCTGGAGCCGCGGGCGCATGTTCCTGAGCGTACTCCTGAGGAGGAGGAGCCAGACGCGGCGGCAGAGGACGTGCGTGCCCGAAATGGCCAATTCGCATCAACAGGTGCAAAGCTTTCTCCAGCGCACCCAAAAGCGCCAACCCAAAACCAGAGACAACCGCGTTTTCCCCAAAAATCAGAATGAAACGCACTGGATCGTGCATTCCTGGCTTTGCCGATGCGCTTACAACGTGCGGGGCTATCAATGGATAAGAAAGTAAGAAACCCCAGCCCAACGTTGCTATTAATAAGCCAGCCCATGTTAATCTTGGAAAAGGCATCTATCAAACCTCATGATTTCATCGCGGTTAACCCGTTATTATTCTGAAATAATATTTTTTATTCATGGGTATAACTGTAGTTTATCATACAGAACTATGCTGACATATTGCGATGCAATATGAAAAAACATAAAGAAGACAGTAAAAGACCTTTCGTGATGTCAAGCGCCCACAACTGCGAACGTCAACCTTTGATAGTGATATAGCACTAAATACAACTTGAAAACCGATTCTTAGGAGTTTGCGAGTACCAAACGTATTGGACACGGATTTCTTCCAAACGGCTGAAAGACCATGAGCATCCTTAAAAATCCGCCACTGGCGGTCGTAGCAGTGACGAACCGGAGGTAACGTATGCATTCCCTCGAATCGAGGGCTTCGGCCCTGGTGAACCCGGCTTCGGGCGTCGCCAACGATTATATGAACCACTTCAACGAAATTCTCCTGATGATTGAGAATCTACCGGCGCTTCTGCCTGAAATGGTGGACGAGTTGCTCGCGTGGAAGCCAGTCAGCTATCGGGCGTATTTTGAAGGCTCTCCTCTGCCTGGAAGCGCGGAAGTGCTGAAAATCTATGATGATCTGGAAGAAGACTTCCGGCACGATTTTGAATCGATGGTCGAGTTGCTCGATAAGATCATCCTGGAAAGCATCAGCATGATCGCGAATCACCGTCGTGAAGATGGAACCATCGAGGCCGAAGAGATCGACGAAACCTGCGCTCGTCTCTCCGCGCAGCTCCGTACTGTGCTGGATCGCACAGCCGACCTCGTCAATCACGGATATGCACCTCCGCTGGAGCGGCCGCAAAACATGGCGGATCGAATCCTCGCAGCAAAACCAATGAAATACCAAGGCGTAGAATAATAAAAAGGGGCAAAACATGGACGAGCTACTCAGTGAGTTTCTCACCGAAACCGCCGAGCATTTAGAAGGGGTTGAAACGCAGCTCGTTCAGTTCGAGCGTAATCCAACTGATGCTTCGTTAGTTGCCAGTATCTTCCGTCTCGTGCACACCATTAAGGGCACATCAAGTTTCCTCGGGTTGGTGCGGCTGCCGAATGTTGCGCATCACGCCGAAACGTTGATCGGCGCTTTGCGTGATGGTGCTCCGCCGACCGAGGAAATGGTTACGATCATTCTTGAGGCGATCGACCGCATTAAGCAAATTGTCACCGATATTCCTGAGCTTGGCGAAGAGCCAGCAGGCGATGACAGCGCGCTTATTGCTGCTCTGGAAGCCAATGTCGCTGAAAATAAACCAGAGTCGGCGATTCAAGCTGAAGCCGTGCAAATGGCTAATATAGAAGCCGTACAAGCCGAAGCTTCCGGACAAGCTGAACAAGAAGCCGCAGCCGAGAGTGGCGAAGGTGAAAACGCCGCTGCGGAAAAAGAGGCCGCTCCTGAGGCTTCTGCTGCGGCTCCTGCTCCTGCCGCTCCTGCTGCTGCGGCGGCCCCTGCTGCTGCGCCAGCGCCAGCGGCGACGAAATCGCCCCAACCCGCAAAAGCAGATAGCGGTGGCAAGCCTCATGCTGCCGCTAAAAGTAGCGAAACCATTCGTGTTGCGGTCGATACTATCGAGCGGATCATGCAACTTGTTTCGGAACTGGTGCTAACCCGCAACCAGCTTCTCGAATTGACCCGCAACCGCGAAAATGACGCCGTCAAGCCGCCGCTTCAGCGTCTGTCCAGTTTGACGACCGATCTTCAGGATGCGGTGATGCGCGCCCGAATGCAGCCCGTCGGACGGCTGTTTTCATCGCTACCGCGTCTGGTGCGCGAGCTGTGCACTGAACTCGGCAAGAAGATCGATCTGGTTACCGATGGCGCCGACACCGAGCTTGACCGCCAGCTTATCGAAGTGCTGCGCGATCCCATGACGCACCTTATCCGCAACTGCGCTGACCATGGCATTGAAACGCCGGAAGAACGCGTTGCGGCTGGTAAAGAAGAGTTTGGACAAATCCGCGTGGCGGCTTCGCACGAAGCTGGACAGATCACCATCGATATTTTTGACGATGGCCGCGGCCTTAATCTGGAAAAGATCAAGGAAAAGGCCATTGCCCGAGGTGTCGCCACCGAGTCGCAACTCGCACATATGACCACAGAGGAAATCGCGAGTTTCATCTTCGCGCCTGGTTTTTCCACCGCCCAGAAAGTGACGGGGGTTTCAGGTCGTGGCGTGGGCATGGATGTTGTGCGCTCGAACATCGAATCGATTGGCGGGTCAGTTTCGCTGTCTACGGTAACAGGAGCAAGCACGCGGTTTTCGCTGAAAATTCCGCTTACTCTGGCTATTGCCCCAGCGCTTATCGTCCGGGTCGCCAATCAGCGTTTCGCATTGCCGCAGCATGCGGTTGTGGAGGCCGTCGGCCTGGGCCGCGACTCACGCCACGTGATCGAGAAGGTGCAAGACGCTCTCGTGCTCAAGCTGCGTGACGAAGTGGTGCCAGTTCTGGATCTAAGCGAGATCCTCGGGATTTCGGAAGGTCGCGAGGAAGACAACCAACTTGTCGTGATTTTGCGTGTCGGCACTGAGTCTCTGGGTATCCGGGTTGATGAAGTGCTTGATGTTCAGGAAATCGTGGTCAAGCCGCTTAATCCGTCGATGGCGCACCTTAAAGTGTTCACCGGTCAGACTATTTTGGGTGACGGCTCCGTGGTGCTGATCCTTGATCCGAGCGGTATCGCTAGCAAGCTGGGCATTGAGAAGTCAGCGGAAAAACGCGACAACACGAAGGAAACGCATGGCCTTGTCGAGCAGACGCGCCTGGTGCTGTTCCGTGCGGGCAACGGCTTGCCGAAAGTGTTGCCGCTCTCGCTCTTGTCACGCATCGAAATGGTGGAGCCCGACCGTATCGAGCATTCGGATGGCCGCTATGTAATGCTGCATCAGGGTCGTCTGATGCCATTGCTGCCAACCTCGCCAATGCAGGAAATCGGCAGTAAGGCGCATCCGGTGCTGGTTATCACCGCGAACGACCATACGATCGGTCTGCTTGTGGATGAGATCATCGATATTCTGGAAGAGCGTCTGGATATTCAATTGCCGAGCTACGCCGACGATGTTGTGGGCTCAGCGGAAATCAAAGGCGAAGCAGTCGAGCTTATCGATGTGACCTACTACTTGCAGGCGGCTTTCTCCAGCATCTACCGCCAAGAGACGAAGGATATTCTGCTGGTCGATGGCGATCTGTTCTTCCAGGACACGCTGAAGCCTGTTCTCAAAGGCGCAGGCTATGAGCTGACGACGATTAGCTCAGATGTTGAGCTCAATGCCCTCTTTGAGCATGCGCAGGACTTCAAAGCGGTCTTGGTGGATGCCGAAATGGTGGACAGCGAGGGTCGGAATATTGCGCAATACATCCGCAGTAACCTCGTTTCCGACGATATGCCGATGATCCGCTTGTATGAGCAGCCAGCAAACACAGTTATGGGGCTGCCCATAGACCACAGTATGACAGTCAATGTCAGCAAGTTGGATCGTCAAACCCTGGTGAGTACGCTGTCGTCCATCTTTGCGACGCAGGATCAACAGGAAAGCCCACAGCATAGCTCCAGGGAGATGGCGGCATGAATGAGGCTGCTCTTAAGATAGACAACGTTGATATCGCTGCCGAAGGTGAAAGCAGCTACTTCACGGTGTTCGTTAATAACGAGATCTTTGGTCTGCCGGTTGAAAATACGCATACGATCTTTCGTGTGACGGAAGTGACGCCGGTGCCAAATGGACCTGCTGATATTGCCGGGCTTGTTAATTTGCGCGGCAAGATTGTAACGGCTGTAAGTCTGCGAAGGCGTCTCAACGTCCCAGGTGAAGTCGATGTTCAGAATGCTTTAGCGATTGGTATCGAGCACAAGGGCGAAAATTTTGCGCTTGTCGTCGATGAAGTTGGCGACGTGCTGTCGCTGGCCAACTCGATGCAGATCCCGATCCCGTCGCATTTCGATCCGCATCGATCGCGACTGACCACTGGGCTTTATCGCGTAAACAAGTTGCTTATTCCTGTTCTGGATATTGAAGCGTTGTTCAACTTCCAGAACTGAGAAGCATTGGATAAGTTTTATAGTACGGAGTCCCACAATGATGAATGCTCTCGTAGTCGATGACTCCGCAGTCATACGCAAGATTACAAGGCGGATACTTGAAAACCTGAGTTTTCACGTTGATGAAGCAGCCGATGGCGTTGAGGCATCACGTGTCTGCTATGAGGATATGCCCGACATTATATTCCTTGATTGGAATATGCCGGAAATGAACGGTTTGGAATTTCTGAAAGATTTGAGGAACATGCCTTTTGGGGGAGAACCGAAAGTAATATTCGTCACAACAGAAAACGATATATCAAGAATTCAATGTGCAATCGAAGCGGGAGCTGATGAATACATCATGAAACCGTTTAATGAGCACATCATTCGAGAAAAACTAGCGCAGATTGGTATGCCGGTTGATTAAAGCAACTTTGGTTACGATAGCCAAAATAAACCAATTTACCGAAAGATCGTGACAATGAGTGAGTTTCTGGGGGAAAGTGAAGCGCAGAAAGTGCGATCATTCGATGCACTGAGAGCGTATTTGCGGCGTGAATCAGGGTTGATCCTCGACGCTGATAAACGCTATCTGGTCGAAAGCCGCCTCTCGCCTATCATCCGCCGCGAGTCCATAAACGGGCTGAGCGATCTGGTGCGTATCCTGGAGCTCAATCAGGCCCCTCGCTTGGCGCAGGAAGTCGTCCAGGCGATGACAATCAACGAGACTTACTTTTTCCGCGACCGCCTGCCTTTCGATACGTTGCGTAATGAAATTCTGCCTGAGTTGATACGCAATCGGGCGGCTCAGAAAAGCCTTCGCATCTGGTGCGCGGCGGCGTCCACTGGGCAGGAGCCGTATTCCATTGCGTTGATCGTAGAGGAACTGGCGTCGCGCATGCCGGGCTGGCGGATAGATATCATCGGTACAGATTTATCCGAGGCTGCTTTGGCGCGGGCTAAGGAAGGTCTGTATAGCCAGTTCGAAGTGCAACGCGGACTTTCGACGCCTCAATTGTTGCGCTACTTCAACCAGATTCGTGATATGTGGCAATTGAAGGAGAACGTTCGTTCACGGGTGAAGTATCGTCACATGAATTTGCTGGGCGATTACGGAATGCTGGGCAATTTCGACGTTATCTTCTGCCGCAACGTGCTGATATATTTCGACGCTGCCAAGAAATCCGAAGTTTTGAACAAGATGACGCGTATCCTTGCGCCAGACGGAGCTATCTTCCTAGGCGCGGCGGAAAGTGTGATAGGGCTGGATACTAAGCTTGCTCCGCATCCGAAGCATCGTGGTGTGCTCGTGCGCAATACTCACGCCCAAACGTTGACAAAGAAACAGGCGTAACAGGTAAAAACACGTTTACCTGTTACAGCCATGAATATACGTAATACTTGAATATCAGTCTCACCTTTTGGGCAATACGAACCGCTGATTAGGATATATAAGATCAGGGTCGCGGATCTGCCCTCTGTTGTTCCTAAAAATTTGCGTGTATTTCGCGCCGTTTCCGTAATAACGCTCGGCGATCTGCCATAATGTGTCACCGCTTTTAATAACGACTGCTGTTGGATACTTCACACGCTTTTTCGTTTGCTGGGCGAGATCAGCGCCGTTTGCCTCTGTTTCCTCACCAGACTGAGCCACGCTGGAAGGCGCTTCGCCGGAAGCCGGCGTTTGTTGCATTATCTCTGGCGAAACCTTCTCTTCGGCAAGCTCTGGGTTCGGCGCTTCATGGTTGAACGACACTTCCGCACGCGAAATTACCTTGCCGGAATTTTCGAGGGCGTCAGCGCGCATGTCGTGTTTGCCGCCGGAGAGTTCACGGTTAGCCGCGAACGACCATCTTCCCGTGGCGTCGGCAGAGGCTGTGCCTACATGTTCGTTGTCGATGTATACTGAAACCTTTATGCCTGGGCCGACGTAACCGCTAAAACGAACAACGCTTTTCTCGCCACCCTCTTCATAGTCGATCGAAGAAAACGTTACCTGCTTGGACGGCGGAACCTTCCCGCTTTGAAATTTTGCGAGCGCGGCGTGATTAGTTGGGCTGGTCGCCTTACTGTTTGGCGGCCTTTGCAGCACACGCGTGGGCTTGCCTTCTTCGGTCAGCGCAACAAGCGGCTGGTTTCCCCCTTGCGTTTCCAGCGACAGCATTAACCTTTGCTTGGAAAATAGCGTGCGTCCGCCTTTTGCGGACTGCGCTTTCAAGGTCAGAGAGTGTTCGCCGACGGTTATTGGCTTGGATGGCTGAATGATCCACTCGCCGCTATCATTGGCGACGGCGGTGCCGATATGCTTGCCGCCGCTTTCGACAGAGACTGTCCATCCCGGTTCGGCGCGTCCCGCCATGATGACATCGCCGGAAGGTTCTGCCCGCACGACATCAAAGGTGGGGCGCGTGGTATCCTCGACTTGAGGACGGCCAGGCGATACGGGCTGGTCTTGTGCGGTTTCGGTTTTTGAGTACGGACCCAACAGCGGCAGAGAGGCAATCCACCCTACGCGCCATGCCAGAAAAACGCCGTGAACACAGATAATGGCGATTAGCAGCAAAAACAGAACTTTACGTCTGCGCATCAGCCTTAACCCTCTCGTTCAGTTTGCGGTATTATATCTGTTTTTCGGGGATGATGCCCGAATAAACTGAGTAAAAATACGCTATCGTCATCTACTCGCGTTAATAGGATTTACAGCCTTCTGATTTCTTAAACCATAAAAGGGATTAACGGCCAAGACATCACATCCGCTGTATGATGTAGAAAAAGTAAAAATCCATGTTCATTGTGTAGACAGCTACCCAAATTAGTGCAGACGCTATATCAGCGGATACCCGCGTTTAACGAACATTCCAACGGCGGAGGCGATTGCGACTTTTATGGCGTCGCCCGGTAAGAATACGGCGCACAGCCACGCCACATCGGTAACGGGTTTGCCCGCAGCGAACGCCCATCCGGGAATGCCGAAAGCGTATACGACGATGATGCCGCCCACGATATTGATCGCCAGCAATTTCACGAATGTCAGACGCTGCCAAAGCCGTTCCGCGAACAGGCCAATGACAAAGGCGGCAATGGGAAACGCGATCAAGAAACCAGCCGTCGGCCCAACGAAAACGCCAAGCCCTCCGCGTCCGCCCGCCAGAATGGGTAGCCCCGACGCTACGATCAGCAACAAGAGCAACTGTGACGCCGCTCCACGTCGCGCGCCGAGCACGGAACCGGCCAGCATCGGCCCCAGCGATTGCGCCGAGATGGGAACCTGTCCGCCCGCGAGATAAACGGTGGGAATAAGCCCCAGCACGGCGGTCAATGCGCCGAAAAGCGCGATATAGGCAATATCTTGTGTCCGCATGGGTGCTGCCAGAGTTCCCTGTAATTATTTGCGGTTTTCAAATCCTCGCGCCGCGATAGCATTTCCTAGCGCGTTCGTCATTGATAGAATTTTAACAATCAACGGCCCGAGAGCGAAAAGGCTTGCGCGTTTGCCTCCGCGAGCCATCCGTGCTCGCTGGATTTCCTGCATATCATGCAAGAGCGTAGGGATAAAACGGATAGTCAGCGCAACCGCAAGCGCAACGTTCGGCGGACTAACGCCAAACCGCGCAAAAGGCCGCGCCGCGCGTGAAAGCACATCAAGCATGTCAGAAAACGGCGTGGTGAGGCTCACCAGCGTGCTGAGGAGCACCAGCG
Organism: Alphaproteobacteria bacterium; assembly: GCA_037387425.1. Lineage (GTDB taxonomy): Bacteria > Pseudomonadota > Alphaproteobacteria > Rhizobiales > Rhodomicrobiaceae > JARRLC01. The sequence continues at coordinate 16,819 of JARRLC010000029.1, read as the reverse complement.
CCATAAGCCGCAAAACAATGAGTACAGCGCTGTGCCAGTCGCTGAAGGCCGCATGCAGGGCGAAGATGATCACGGTGGCGATGACGACCGGTCTCAGCGCGGCGAGCACTGTCCGCAAAGGCAGGCGCGCCACCGCGTAAAGCGCGGCGATGGCGAGCGTGGCGGTGGCCATGCCCCACACCGAGGGGATGAAGACGAGCGCCGCACTAAGCCCTAAGCACAGCACAAGCTTATACGGTGCGGGTGTCAGGTGAATCGGCGAATTGGCGTGATAATAAAGCGGTAACATACCCTACCGTGGCGCGGGAGGATTTCCCCTCATGTCCGGTTATTCAGTTGCGTATCCGGAAAGCCTATCAGGAAACGCGCGGAGCGGCTGCCTTTTTTTGCGCCAATGCGCAAATGGCGGAGCGCTGCCCCAAGCTTGAGGTTAGCGGTTTCTCGCAGAATATAGGGCAGGGCAGGGCGGAATTTCCCAAACAGCAGGCGGAGCGCTGAGAGATATCCGGCCTCGTGTTTGCGTTCCAGTATGCTGGCGTGAGCGTATTTCGCCCATGTTGCGGCGTGATGAGCGGCCAAGGCGGCGCGTTCGTTGCTGCCGAGTCGCGAGGCGGCGTCTTGTAGCATGGCGGCGTCGAAATCAGCCATGCCTTTCAGATCCGCGGCGGTATGTCGCGCGCTAAGCGAATCGCTGCGTTCAATGGCGACATAGCCGCAAGCGTTCACGACATGGAACCGTGCGCCATGTGACAGCGCGCGAACATAAAACGCGTAATCTTCACCCAGACGGAGGTCATCGTAGAAGAGGTTGTGCCGGTCCATAAATGCGCGGGAGATGACAGGCTTTAGAAAACCCAACTCTGCGCGCGGACGTCCCGGCGTCGAAATATTACCGCGCACGAACGTTTCCAGCGTGATCGGGCGCGCGGTGGGCGGTTTGCCGCGTGTGATCGAAACCGGTTCTCCCGCCTGTTCTTGCGGCACGATGATCATGTCGTCGGCGAGCATATCCCATTCAGGCGCGCCGCTGTTCAGAAGCCGCGACAAGCGCCCTGGGAGCATGTAGTCGTCGGCGTCGAGCACGCAGAAATAGCGGCTTGTGGAGTGACGCAGCGCCAAATTGCGCGCTTTCGCTGGGCCGGCGTTTGTTTCTGTGCGAAGAACACGCAAGCGGCCAGTGTTATCGTCGGCAGAGCTTGCGGCATCGGCTGTGCCATCGTGCGAGGCGTCGTCCACCACGATCACTTCATTGACATGGTCTTGAGCCAGCGCGGAAGAAACTGCGCGCGTGACCGTTCTTGCGGCATTGTAAGCGGCTATCACAATGCAGACAGAAGACTGAAACAAACACTCGCTCCGTACAAGTAAAATTGAACGCACCATACGTATGGCGGTCTAAACATCTGGCGGAAATATGAAAAATATGACATTGAAATATGTTTTCAGTCTTTAAAGCTGGTTTTTTGTTCGTTTTTGTATGGAGTTTCTCTTGTCTAGGTTAAGAGAGCTTTGCAAAACCTGATATTGTGTTGTGTGCCATTTTGAGACAGGCAAAAATATCGGATTTTGCGTGGGATTGTTGCAGCTTGTTAAGGTGCAGCTCATTGTTGCAGTTCTGCATGGTTCCTATATAAGCGCACAAAACCTTTAAGGCTTAAGCAGTATGCCCAAACGTACAGATATCGACTCCATTCTCATTATCGGGGCCGGTCCGATTGTCATCGGCCAAGCTTGTGAATTCGATTATTCCGGCACCCAGGCGTGCAAAGCTCTTCGCGCTGACGGTTATCGTATCGTGTTGGTGAATTCGAACCCGGCTACGATCATGACCGACCCGGACCTTGCAGACGCGACCTATATCGAACCGATCACGCCGGAAATCGTCGCCAAGGTTATCGAGCGCGAACGCAAAGAACACCCGGGCGAGCGCATGGCGCTTCTTCCCACTATGGGCGGGCAAACCGCGCTTAACACTGCGCTGGCGCTCGCGCAGGACGGCACTTTAGAGCGTTACAACGTAGAGATGATCGGCGCCACCGCTGAGGCCATCGATAAGGCAGAGAACCGCGAGCGCTTTCGCGAGGCAATGACGAATATCGGTATTGCGACCCCGCGTTCGGCGTTGGCTCACAATATTATTGAGGCGCAGGAAGCGCTTGAAAACGTTGGTCTGCCTGCCATCATCCGCCCATCCTTCACGCTGGGAGGGCAGGGCGGCGGCGTCGCCTATAACCGCGAGGAATATTCACGGATCATCTCGCGCGGGCTGGACGCCTCGCCCACAAATGAAGTTCTCATAGAAGAGTCGGTGCTGGGCTGGAAGGAATATGAGATGGAAGTCGTGCGCGATAGCGCCGACAATTGCATAATCATCTGTTCCATTGAAAACATTGACCCTATGGGCGTGCATACCGGCGATTCCATCACTGTTGCGCCAGCTATGACGCTCACCGACAAAGAATACCAGATGATGCGCAACGCCTCGATCGCGGTGCTGCGCGAAATTGGCGTGGATACAGGCGGTTCTAACGTGCAATTCGCCGTGAACCCCGACAACGGCAAGCTTGTCATCATCGAGATGAACCCGCGCGTGTCGCGGTCATCTGCGTTGGCGTCGAAGGCGACAGGGTTTCCCATCGCCAAGGTGGCGGCGCGTCTGGCGGTCGGTTACACGCTGGATGAGTTGGACAACGACATCACCAAGGGGGCGACGCCTGCCTCGTTTGAGCCGACGATTGACTACGTGGTGACGAAAATCCCGCGTTTCACGTTCGAGAAGTTTCCTGGCGCCAAGAACATTCTGACCACGTCAATGAAATCGGTGGGGGAAGTGCTTGGGCTGGGCCGAACCTTTGCGGAATCGCTGCAAAAAGCGCTGCGCTCCATGGAAACCGAACTCAACGGCCTTAACGATGTGCTGCTTGAAGGGATAGGGCAGGGCGACGACAAGAATGTCATTCGCGAAGCGTTGGGTCGTCCGGCGCCGGACCGCATTCTGAAGGTAGCGCAGGCGTTGCGTCTCGGGTTTGACCCTGAGCAGATTTATTCGTCGTGCAAGATCGATCCGTGGTTCATCCGGCAGATCAAAGATATTGTGGATACTGAAAAACGTGTCCGCGAGTATGGTTTGCCGCAGACCGAGCGTTCCATGCGTGCGCTGAAGGCTATGGGCTTTTCCGATGTGCGGCTCGCCATACTATCGGGGTTGAGCGAAGCGCAGGTTGTCGCGCGGCGGAAAAGTTTGGGGGTGACCCCGGTCTATAAGCGCATTGATACATGCGCGGCTGAGTTCCGCTCGCCCACCGCGTACATGTATTCCACTTATGAAAGTGGTCTGGACGGTGAGCCCGTGTGCGAGGCGGCTCCCTCCGATCGCGAGAAGATCATCATACTGGGCGGTGGTCCGAACCGTATCGGCCAGGGGATTGAGTTCGACTATTGCTGTTGTCACGCAGCGTTTTCGCTGTCGGATGCAGGGTATGAGACCATTATGGTCAACTGTAATCCGGAAACCGTTTCGACCGACTACGACACTTCCGACCGCCTATATTTTGAGCCGCTGACGACAGAAGACGTTTTGGAAATCGTGCGCACAGAAAGCCAGAACGGCGTTGTGAAGGGCGTTATCGTCCAGTTCGGTGGGCAGACGCCGTTGAAGCTCGCTAAGGCGCTTGCCGCGGCTGAAGTGCCCATTCTTGGCACCTCGCCGGATGCTATCGATCTGGCCGAGGACCGCGACCGCTTCAAGGTGCTGATCGATCTTCAGGAGCTTCGCCAGCCCCGCAATGGCATCGCCTATTCCGTGCAGCAGGCGCGTATCATTGCCGAGCAAATAGGCTATCCGCTGGTGGTGCGACCGTCTTATGTTCTGGGCGGGCGCGCCATGGCCATCATCCACGATGAAGCCGCGCTGGAAGACTACATCAAGACTACGCTCATGTCGTTCGTGCCGCCGGACGTCAACAGCCGCTATTCGGGGCGTACCGCGCAGATCAACGCTGTATTGGCTCAGAATGCGCTGTTGTTCGATTCTTATTTGCGCGATGCTATCGAAGTTGACGTTGACGCCATCGCCGATGGTGAGGACGTCTTCATTTGCGGCGTTATGGAGCACATTGAAGAAGCTGGCGTGCATTCAGGTGATTCGGCTTGCACGCTGCCGCCATATTCGCTGTCGTTTGAAATCATAGAACAGCTTAAGGAGCAAACGCGGAAGCTGGCCATCGCGCTGAAAGTGGTGGGGTTGATGAATGTGCAGTTCGCCATCAAAGACGATGACATTTACATTTTGGAGGTGAATCCGCGCGCCAGCCGTACGGTGCCGTTTGTAGCAAAAACCGTCGGTTTGCCGGTCGCTGGGCTTGCAGCGCTCGTCATGGCGGGCCGCAAGATCAAGGATATGGGGCTTAGCGAGCCACAAATCAGACATATCGCGGTCAAGGAAGCCGTGTTTCCGTTCACGCGTTTCCCCGAGGTCGATCCGATCTTGGGGCCTGAGATGCGCTCGACCGGTGAGGTTATGGGGATTGACGTCGACTGCGCCACCGCTTTTGCCAAAAGCCAGATCGCCAGCGGCAGCAACGTGCCAGTTTCCGGGACTGTATTCGCCTCAGTTAAGGACGCCGATAAAGAGCGTATCATCGCCCCGTTGCGCGAACTTACTAACATGGATTTCAAAGTGCTTGCCACGGGAGGAACAAAACGGCATCTTGAAGAAAATGGCATTCCGTGCGAACGTGTTAATAAAGTTCTTGAGGGACGGCCGAATATCGTGGATGCGATGAAGAATGGCGAAGTCTCTCTTGTATTTAACACTACGGAAGGTGCCAAGGCACTGGCAGATAGCGCAGAAATTCGGCGTACTGCTCTGCTATATCACATTCCCTATTACACCACCGTATCTGGTGCGTTGGCGGTAACAAAGGCTATTGTAGCAATGAAAGCAGGGATACTTGAAGTAGCCCCATTGCAGAAATATATCCAAAAAGGTGTTCGATCCGGAAGGGTTTAGCGCCTGTTGTAAAATATCGCTAACGTCCTTGTTTCACTTACAATTCATACAGACGATACGGCCTAGGGAGATGATGAGGCCAAAGGAGAATTTGGGATGTCTTTCGAAAAAGTTCCGATGACCGCCACTGGTTATGATGCGCTGGAAGCAGAAGTCAAACACCTGAAGTCCGTGGAGCGGCCACGTATTATTAAGGCTATCGCGGAAGCACGCGCTCACGGCGACTTGTCGGAAAACGCGGAATATCACGCTGCTAAAGAAGCCCAAGGTATGAACGAAGCCCGCGTCGCTGATCTGGAAGATAAGCTTTCGCGCGCTGAAGTTATCGACCCGTCTAAACTTTCCGGCGATACCGTAAAATTCGGCGCAGTCGTGAAAATCGTTGACGAAGACACCGACGATGAGCTGACCTATCAGATCGTGGGTGATTTCGAAGCTGACGTGAAAGGCGGCAAGCTGGCCATCAACTCTCCCATCGCGCGGGCGTTGATTGGCAAGAAAGCTGGCGATAGCGTGGAAGTCACCACACCGCGTGGGCATAAATCTTACGAGATTTTGGATATCCGGTTTGGAGCGGCGTAACTGACTTTGGTGGTGCCCTCCAGCTAAGATACCTCGACTTATATACAAAGCACGCTCACAGATTTTTTCGTGGGCGTGTTTTTGTGCAGCTGGATTTAAAGCAACTTTCGCAATTACAAAGGTTCGATGAGACGTCTCTTCGAACCTTTGTAATCAGAGCTTCATCTGCGAATGAAACAAACGCGATACGCTTAGTCGTCCTCGTTTGTCATGCTTTCGCTTATGTTGGCTTCCGCGTCCTATTATTTTTTCTCAGAAGAACTTACAGGCTAAGCAGATAAGCAAGCACATCCCCTTTTTCGACGACTGTGCATTCGCGCCCAAGAACAGTTGAGCAATTGCGGGTGAACCATTTTTCAACGTCTGCCGGGCTGATGAAGCGCATAGGATTGACCGAAGCGGCCATAGGCTTGATGAGTTTGCCTGCGCGCGTTCTGCCGGATTTCGTCAAGTCTTTGGTGTGGCAGGTGGTGCACGAGTCTATATCTGGTTTGCCGCCCGTGTGTGTTCCATGGAAAAACTTTTTACCACGCTCAGCGGAAAAACCCGCAAATGATGGATCAGCGCTTTTTGCCGCTGCTTCATAATGTTCATAAATCGCTTTTCGGGGCGGGGACATTTCAGCAGCCATGACAGGCGCTGCCGCAACAACACTTACTGCAACTGAAATTTGTAAAATGACGCGAACCAGTGTCTTCATTTCTTATTCTCCCGTTTTATAGAAATATTGCGAGGAGCGAACAAACCAGTCTCTGCGTCACGATGGCAATTGGTGCAATTCAACTTTCCGCCGATAGCTTTAGATTTAAACAACTTATCCGGGAAATGGCTGTGTATGCGTTTCCAAATCGGTGCATCAGTAATGCGCAACGGATGTTCTTTGCTTGGTCTGCGCATGACGTTCGCCACGCGCGTATCCCACTTCTCCGACGAGTTGGCGAGCGCATAGGCTCTAAGCTTGTCCGTAAGCTCTGGCGTCAGTGAAGCGTTCTCTCCGAAATGGTCTTGAAGGTTGGCGAATATCGCCTTCCACGTGGCGGCGGGGGCAACACTTGGATGGTGGGGCACATGGCACGCGCCGCATTCTTTGGCGTAAGTGGCGTTCATAGGCTCGGTGGGCACGCCTGGCACGGGGAGCGCAGAGAAATGCATCACGGCGGGTATCGTAATAGCCGCTAAGATCACGGTAGCGCCCAGCGCGACTATAGGCCGCGCGGATCTGGTGGGGGCTGTTTCGGCGTCCGGACGCGCCTGTTTGCATCCGGTCACCATCGAGCGCATGAGGTTTTCGCGAATACGCAGGCTCTCAAACACCGCGCCGAGAATATGCACGCCAACAGATATGGCCAGCACAAGGGCGAGATAATAGTGGACTTCGCGAATGCCAAAGCCGGTTGCAAACGAAACGAACGGCGCCAGCGGTCCTTCCTTGACCACGCCGCCCAGCGTGACAGTGCCCGTTATCGCGACAGCCGCGACAAGCGCCAAAAGCACAACGATCATCCATCCGCCCAGCGGGTTATGCCCCATGGTGACATGCCCCCGCGATCCGATAATATGCCGCGCATGGCGAAGCGTCTTGCCAGGCGGCGCGATAAAGCTGGAAAAGCGCGCATAGGTGGTGCCCCAAACGCCCCAGATCAGCCGGAACGCGACCAAAGCCGCCGCCGAAACGCCCGCAATAACGTGAAAATCAATCTGGCTCTTGCGTCCGAAGAAACCAGTGTAAGCAGCGACGGCAATAGTCAACACCAGCAACCAGTGAAATAACCTAACCCCAATATCCCAGACGACGACCGTTTCTGAACGGTTGATATTGTCATCTTTTGCCGCCATGTTTTGCCCTCATATGTAAATAGTTTGCGCTCAGTATTCTAGATTGTGTGGAAGTTGGAATAGAGTGTGTGGGAGTGGTAATAGAGTTTGTGGAAACAACGATTGAGCGCTCCACGGAAGCGTAAGCATCCAATCTCCGAGCCGCGCTGTCAAGAATCTGCGCGACATTTTAGCAGGATTCACAAAATGGTGTGGAAGGACAGCGAGTAGCACTCAGATTGTGATAAGTGTGATGGGAAATCTTTCGCAGATAAGCGCTCCGGTTAATTAGCATACACGCCACTAGAAACTGGTTGCAGTCTCACGTGTGTTGCGGCAGCATTCCGGGGCGAGAATCGTAAACGGGATGGGCTCACAATGGCGACACATGACACGCCTCATCTATGCAACGAAATCGGCGTGGAGAAAATCCACATCGGCGTTAAGGAATTCCGGTGCATGGGCGCGCGGCCGCCGATGAGCCACCCGCATGTCTATCTCGATATGGGCGCGAACGATCAGATCGTTTGCCCATATTGCTCCACGCTATACACCTACGATCCGCATATCGAACCGGATCAGACCGACCCGCCTTATTGTCTATACGAGGATGACACCCCATCAACGCGATGATGCGATAAAGAGGTGGTCATGGGGGCGCAAACCAAGCTACCGGTCCTGATCGCAGGCGCAGGCATTGGAGGCTTAAGCGCAGCCATCGCTTTGGCGCGCCGTGGCAAGTCCGTTCATGTGCTTGAAGCAGAAGCTGAATTTGCTGAGGTGGGCGCAGGGCTGCAAATCGGCCCGAATGGCTATCACATCCTTTCAGCGTGGGGGCTGGCGGAAAAATTCGACGCCATTTCAGCGCGTCCGCGAACGCTTGTCATTCGCGATGGACGCAGTAGCCGTTGCCTCGCCAGCATGCCATTGGGTGACGAGATCGCACGCCGCCACGACGCACCGTATTCAACCACCGAGCGCCGGCGGCTCTATGCGCTGCTTCTGGAAACGGCGCGGGAGATGAGCGGCGTTACCATCACATCGTCTTTCCGCGTTGCCTCGATAGCCAATTTCGGAACACCGGTTAAGGTCACATCCACCGATGGCCGGAACATTGAGGGGAGCGCGCTTGTCTGCGCGGACGGGGCGCGCTCGCGGTTGAGAACACAGATGTTTGGCGGTGCGCCGTCGCCTTCGGGCAAGGTGGCGTGGCGGGCGACTGCGAAACTCTCCGATGTGCCCGCGCTCACAGATGAGCACTCTGTCGGGCTGTGGATGGCGCCGAATGCGCATCTGGTGCTCTATGTGTGCGGCCCCGCCGGTCCGGTGAACGCCGTGGCGGTGGTGGATGAGGCCGCCGCTTCCAGGCGCGGCAACGCCAGCGGTGCGGGGGGCGATGGCTCTGCCACGACCCCAGATTTTACGGACTGGCCGACTGCGGCGCAAAACATCCTCTCCTGCTTTGCCGGGTGGATCAAATGGCCGCTGCTTCACCGTCCACCGCTAGACAGCTGGTCAAAAGACGCGGTGACCTTGCTGGGCGACGCTGCGCATCCGCCATTGCCGTTTCTGGCGTCAGGCGCGGTGATGGCGATTGAAGACGCCGAGGTGCTGGCGGCGGAACTCGACTATTCGCCGGATAATCTGGCTGCTGCGTTCCAGCGTTACGAAGGCAGACGCGTGAGGCGCACGAACCAGATCGTGGCGGCGTCGGCGCGTATGGGTGAGATTTACCACATGGACGGCTTCATGCGGATGTCGCGGAACGCGGTGCTAGCCTTCATGCCGGACAGCATGCTTCTGCGCCGCTATGACTGGCTATATGGGTTCCGGGTGACAGAATGAGCGCGTAGGGCATCGGATGGGTCGCGTATAAACGCAACCCATCCCAGCAAACGAAACCATTCGCGCGCGACCTAATTGTAAGACGATGAAAACGCCGGATTTTCCTGCATGATCACGTGGGATTGTGAAAGCGCTTCGCCTGTAGGTTCGGGTTGAAGCAGCGCGTTCCTCGGATAGCCCTTCCCCGTGAAAGCCAAGCGCACTTTACGGATAGGCGCAGCGCCGCCCCCCGTTTTCACGATAAGATCGCGCCAGCCATAGCTGCTGTCAGGCCCAACCAGCACGGGGGCATGGGCGCTCGTCACATGCGTGACAGGACGAAAGCCCGTCCGTTCCATTTGGAACACGACCAGGGAGCATCCGGTTTTCTTGCACCAGTCATCGCCGGAAAAGATCACGATGGCTTCCACGCGGCCATCGCCGTTCAGATCGGCGGCGGCGGTTTTGTATCTGCCTACACTGCGCTTTTTGATAATCCGGTAGCGTTCTATCGCCTTGCGCAATTCTTTTTTATCGATTTCGCCGGTCAGAGTACTGCTTGTGCTCTGCGCTCCCCCACCTTTCGGGGTAAGTGCGATAGGCGCTTCAGTTTTGCTTGCTGGAGAGGAGCCAAGTAGTCCGCCTCCGCCCCCGCCGCATCCTCCAAGCGCCAGTATGGCGGTCATGGCGGAAACCATGGCGGCTGCCCTTAACCGAAATGCTCTGTCTTTCGTCTCTACTAGGCGCGCCATCGTGAATTGCCTTTAATTGTCAGCGTGAAAATAAATATGAATGAAAACGCTGCGCTGCGACTCGATCGTCCGCATAATGGTGCGCGAAGCAGCAGAATTCAAGTTGCCGCAAGTTATCCTTTTGATTCCTACCTACTATTTGTTGCCCCCAAGCCTCTTGAAACAAAAAGCTGATCGAAACAGTTTAGCATAGTGCTGACTGCGCCACCAAATCACACTGATATTTTATTAAGGCGCGCCAAAGCGGACATGGCTGATGGCATCCCAATAAATACTCAGTAATTTCTGTGTGATCCTCAGCTAAACTTCCCTGTATCGCCTGGAAACCGTTATGTCGCGGGAATAATCAGAACGGTTCTCACATAATCGGTGTGCTTTTTCCGTTTGATATCCCCCTAAAATCAGCCCTGCCCATTGTATACGGCGATTGCCCCCGGCGAAAGCAACGTATAGTGTCGCCACGCGTTCTGCCTCCTTGAACTGCGGGATCCGCGGGTTTTACTGGCGGCACGAGCTACACCTATTAGGCGGCGCTTTTTGGTAAGACCGTCTGCATAACGCTTTAAGGACACTCAGGTGCAATACATCAGCACACGTGGGGAAGCGCCTCGCTTGAATTTCGAAGAGGTGCTTATGGCCGGGCTGGCCCGCGACGGCGGTCTCTATGTGCCGGAGGCATGGCCCAGCTTCTCGAATGAGCAGATAGCCTCTCTTGGCGGGCGCGATTATGTCAACGCGGCGGCATCCGTGCTGAAGCCGTTTGTGGGCGACACGATTGCGGCGCAAGACCTGGAAGCGCTCATCGCCAGCGCCTATGCTGAATTCGCGCATCCCGCAACCACGCCGCTTATTCAGCTTGGCCCCAATTTATGGCTACTGGAGCTGTTTCACGGGCCCACGTTGGCATTCAAAGATCTGGCGATGCAGCTTCTCGGCTTGTGGATGGATCGTACGCTGGTGCGCTTAGGCCAGCGCGCCACCATTCTAGCGGCGACCTCGGGCGATACCGGCGCGGCGGCGGTGGAAGCGTTTAAGAACCGCGAAGCCATCGATCTGTTCGTGCTGTTCCCGGATGGACGCATCAGCCCTGCGCAGCGCAAGCAAATGACGACATCAGGCGCGGAAAACGTCTACCCAATGGCCATTCGCGGCACGTTCGACGACTGCCAAAATCTGGTGAAAGCGCTGCGCGATGAAGCGCAGCTTTCGGCTGTTAACTCCATCAACTGGGCGCGTATCGTGGCGCAGATGGTGTATTATTTTACCTCTGGCGTGGCGCTTGGCGCTCCCAATCGCGGCGTGCGTTTCTCTGTGCCGACGGGGAATTTTGGCGACATCTTCGCCGGTTTTGCTGCGATGCGCACTGGGCTTCCGGTCAAGCGGCTGACAATCGCCACCAACAGCAACGACATTCTCGCCCGCACGCTGGAAACTGGCCGCTACGAGCCGCGTCCAGTTGTGGCAACGGCCAGCCCGAGTATGGACATTCAGATTTCCAGCAATTTCGAGCGTTTGATCTTTGAGGTGAGCGGCCGTGATGCGGAACGTGTGCGCGCTGTGATGGCGGAATTCGCCGAGAAAGGCATGTTTACACTCAGCGAGGCAGAGCGCGCAAGGATAGCCGATACATTCTCCGCGCATCGCGTGGACGAGGCGGAAACCGCCGCCACTATCGCCCGCGTCTACCGCGAAACAGGCTACCTCGCCGATCCGCATACGGCGGTGGGGCTTGCCGCCGCAGAGCGCGAAGCCGAGGCCGAAGGCGCCGACGCCGCATCGCCGATGATAGCGCTTGCCACCGCGCACCCGGCCAAATTTCCCGACGCCATGGAACGCGCCGCCGCACGCTCAGCCGATGTGCCGGAACGTCTGCAAAAGGTATTGTCGGGGACTGAGCAATATTCCACACTCGATGCGAACGCGGATACGGTGCGTCAATTTATCCGTGAGCGGGCGCGAAGCATAGCGCGAGGTGTTCAATCATGACTGAAATAACAACATTGGATAACGGTTTACGCATTGTAACACGAAATATGCCGCAGCTTGAAACAGCCTCGCTCGGCATGTGGATCCACACTGGCGCACGCGCCGAAACTGGAAACGAGCACGGGCTGGCGCATCTTATGGAGCATATGGCCTTCAAAGGCACCCAGACGCGCAGCGCCTTGCAGATTGCAGAAGAAATCGAAGCGGTTGGCGGGGCGATGAACGCCGTCACCAGCTTTGAGACCACGGATTATTTTTTGCGCGTGCTGAAAGAGCATGTGCCGCTGTCGTTGGAAATTCTCGGCGATATTCTGCTTAATCCTGTGTTCACCCCGGACGATCTGGAGCGAGAAAAAGAAGTCATCCTCCAGGAAATCGCCGCCGTGCAAGATACACCTGACGATTTGGTGTTTGAGTTGGCGCAGGAAGCCGCTTATCCTGATCAGCCGTTGGGCCGTCCCATTTTGGGAACACCCGGCACTGTGCGGGCGTTGGGGCGTAACGAACTCATCGCGTATCGCACTTCGGCTTATACCGGCCCTCGTATGATTCTGAGCGCGGCGGGTGCGGTAAACCATGACGAAATCGCAGCGCTTGGCGAACGGCTGTTCAGCACACTCCCTGCCGATGCAGGGCGCACATACGAACCGGCGAAATATGTGGGCGGACATCGCAGTCTTAGCCGTCGTTTCGAGCAGAGCCACGTTATCATCGGGTTCGAGGCGCCTTCCTTCCGCGATGACGCTTATTTCACATCGCTGATTTATTCGGTGCTGATGGGCGGCGGCATGTCGTCACGGCTGTTCCAGGAGGCACGCGAACAGCGCGGCCTATGCTACGATATCCACGCTTTCGGCTGGGGCTTCTCAGACACCGGATTGTTTGGCATCCACGCCGCCACCGGCACGGCGCAAGTGGATGAGTTGGTGCAAGTCGTCATGAACGAACTGCGCGAGGTCGCTATGGATGGCCCGACAGAAGCCGAATTGTCGCGCGCTAAGGCCCAGATCAAAGCGTCGCTGCTGATGGGACTGGAAAGCTCGGAGGCTTGCGCAGCGCAACTTGCCCGCGATCTGTTGCTGTTCGGACGCCAGATTCCAACCGCTGAACTGATAGAGCGTATCGATAGCGTAACACGGATGGATGTGGGCGCGCTGGCGGCCAGCTTCGTGCTGATGAAACACCCCGTAACCGCCAGCGTTGGCCCGAAAGAAGTATCCGACCGGCTGCGCGATGCGGTAACAGAAAGCTCAGCCCGCGAAATGGTGCATTGATTCGGCGTCAGAAAGACACACCCGAACGGCGCAAAAAGCAGTAAAATGCAGCGCGTTGATTTGCTAAAGCTGCTTTTAGGATCATGGGAGAAACAGCAAAGAGTCCCATAACGATGCGGTCAAACCATTCAGGGTTTAGCTTTTGGAGGTCTCCTATGGCGTTTTTGCGGTCGGTCTCGCTACTGGAGAACGGCCCCATTCTAAAAGGCGACGGCGTGTGGCTGCGTTATCCGCAGTCGGGAGATTATTCCCAATGGGCGCGGTTACGTGATAAAAGCCGCAACTTTTTACGTCCGTGGGAACCAGAGTGGGGCGAAGACGAATTATCCCGTGCCGCGTACCGTCGCCGCTTGCGTCATTACCATCGCGAAATCCGGGACGGGACGGGTTACGCCTTTTTTCTGTTTAGAAGTGGTGATAAAAAGTTGCTCGGTGGCGTAACGCTTACGAATGTACGGCGTGGTGTGAGTCAGTCTGTTTCCGTGGGCTATTGGGTTGGTGCTCCCTATAGCAGGCAAGGGTACATGACAGCGGCGATGAAGGTTATCGTTCCGTTTGTCTTTGATACACTTGGTTTTCACCGTCTGGAAGCAGCGTGTCTTCCCAGTAATGCACCTTCGAGCGGGCTTTTAGAAAAATGCGGTTTCTTGTATGAAGGGCTTGCCCGCCAATATCTTAAGATCAACGGTATATGGCAGGACCATTTGCTGTATGCGATCGTAGAAGAAGATTTGCGCCGCTAACGGTAAGCGAATCCAAGCTTAAAGGGTCCGCTGGAATGGCAGAATTGACGAAGGCTTCCGAGATACGCACGCAGTCATTGATTACATTGACATCGTGGCGAACGGGGGCGTGGGTGGCCGCCGTATTTCTATACTTGCTGTCCTGCGCATTTGTCGCGGCTCCAGCACACGCGCTGAATGCAAAGAGCATCGCGCCCGACCAGGACCGAATCGACTTTTCGCTTATGTCGGAGATTTATATCGACCGGGGCGATCATCTCAGCATCGAAACGGCGGCGGGTTCCGATAATGTCGCTGGTCGTATGTCCATCGCGGCGAAAACCCCGGGCACAAATCCGACATGGATGGTTTTCGCGCTGAATAATCCGACGGATCAAACCATAACACTCTGGCTTATGGCGCCACGCTACAATTTGCCTGGCTCCAGAATGATCTGGCCAGATCTGGACGCGCCGCGCGTCGCCAACGTTACAGTTTCAATGGGGTTTAAGCCCGAACGTATCGAAAACGACTTTGCCGATGTCTATAAACTCGTGTTGGAACCAGGGGCGACCATCACCTATATCGTCGAGCTCGCTTCTGTTACTACGCCACGGCTTTATCTGGCGAGCCCATCTAATTTCGCTAAAAGAGCGTTAGACATTACCCTTTTCAATGGGATCTTGCTGGGCATAACCGTTGTGCTTGCGCTGTATTTGACGGCGATCTTCGGTGCGAATCACAATTCCATTTTTCCAGCGGCCGCTGTTTTTGCTTGGGGTGTTGTCGCCTATCTCTGTGTGGATTTTGGTTTTTGGCACAAACTCTTCCAGCTTAACCCTGAAAACAACGCCGTATATCGAGCCGCAACAGAAGCTGCCGTTGCCGCCGGGGCGCTGATATTCCTGTTTGTATTCTTGCGATTACGACACTGGTACAAATCGCTCACATGGGGGTTTGTCGGTTGGATCGTCATGCAAGTAAGCCTGATTGGTGTTGCGCTGCTTTATCCGCAAGAAGCTTCGGGGTTGGCGCGGTTGTCCTATGTGCCGCTGGCGGCTGTCGGCAGTGTGCTGATTCTATTCCTCGCCTTTCGTGGCCAGGAGCGCTCGCTTTCGCTGCTTCCCACATGGATGCTGTTCCTGGTGTGGATGTTTGGCGTGGCCGTTACCATCCTTGGGAAAATGTCCGGTGAAGTGGTGGTGTCGAGCTTGAACGCCGGGCTTGTGCTGATCGTCGCGTTGCTGAGCTTCACCGTGACGCAATACGCCTTCAACAGCGGCGAAACCATTTATGGCGAGGACGCTGGACATTTGCAGCTTCAGGTGCTCGCGCTTGAGGCGTCCGGCGCTTCAGTGTGGGAATGGGATATAAGGCGCGATGACGTCTTCGTGGGGCCGGATGTTGATGCCTCGCTTGGATATGCCCCTGGTACTTTACGAGGCAAGGCAGAAGACTGGCTGCAACATCTGCATGCTTCCGACCGAGAGCGAATGCGGCTTATGCTCGCCGCCGTCCGAGAACAGCAATCTGGCGAAGTCACCTGCGAGTTTCGGCTTCGCCGCGCCGATGGCACGTATCTCTGGTATGAATTGCGCGCTCAGGCCGTGACATCGCGTCAAAGCAAGCAACTGCGCTGCGCTGGTCTCATGCGCGATATCACGAGCCAAAAGCGCTCGCAGGAAAGCCTGCTGCATAACGCCATCTACGACAGCCTCACCGGTCTGCCGAATCGAGAGCTGTTTCTTGACCGCATACAATGCGCTATCGCCAGCGTTCAGGACGAAAACAGTAAACCGACGATCCTGTATCTCGATATCGATACTTTCAAAACACTCAACCGCACGGCGGATATTACCGTAAGCGATAGCATGCTGTTGAGCGTCTCTTTCTGGCGGAACGTGTGCGTCGTTCGTTGCGCGCCCCAATGAAAATCGGTGGGCAGGATATCGTTCTGTCAGGCAGCATCGGCATCGCGGTGTTCGATGGCCAGCAATCCACTCCCGCCGATCTTCTGCGTGAGGCCGAAACCGCGATGTTCCGCGCTAAACGCTCCGGCGCGGACCGCATTGAGCTTTACAAGCCAGAGATGCGTCGCGAACCTGACGACCGCGAAGCCCTCGAAACAGGGCTGCGCCAAGCCATAGAAAAACGCCAGATCCGTGTGCTGTATCAGCCTGTGATGCGCCTTGGCGACGACGAACTGGCAGGTTTCGAAGCGCATATGCGCTGGGAACATCCCAAACTCGGTTCGCTGGCTGCGGCGGAATTCATGCCAGTCGCTGAAGATACAGGGCTAATCAGCGAACTCAGCACATATGTCATGGAACGCGTCGCCCGTCAGGTTACGCGCTGGCACCGTGCGCTTCCGCGTGAGGAAGATCCGCTGTTCGTCGCCATGAATATTTCCAGCCGACATCTGTTCAAGCAAGAGCTGGTTCAAGAATTGCGGCTTATTCTCGGCCGGGAGAGCGTGCCGAAAGGCTGTTTGCGCCTTGAAGTTACCGAATCACTCATTATGGAGAACCCCGAGCAGGCCATTGAAGTGCTCGACCTCCTGAAGAGCCTCGGTGCTGGGCTTTCGCTCGATGAATTCGGCGCGGGATACTCATCGCTGGCCTATCTGCATCGGTTGGCCGTGGATACCATCAAGATCGACCGCTTGCTTGTCGCGCATGGCAACGACAACAAATCTGGCGCGGTGGTGTTGCGCGCAGCGCTCGCCATGGCGCGTGAATTGGGCAAAGATGTCGTCGCCGTTGGTATCGAACGCGAAGACGATGTGGCATATATGCGTGCGCTTGGTTGTGACTACGCACAAGGGCTGTATTTCGGCGAAGCCATGAATGAGCG
>JARRLC010000028.1:0-27686 GCA_037387425.1 Alphaproteobacteria bacterium | reverse complement strand
CCCGGTGGGGGGAGGTGTCCCACTGGCGTGGTTACGTTTTTTTAAGGCACATGTCAACAAAAGCTTTGTTTGCTGGTTGTTTACAACCTTGTGGCGATTTCGTAGGGGATACACATTCCTTTGGAATGCATTACTTGGGCAAGATGCTCTTGGCGGCGGTGAAATGCTTCATTTCCTCATAGAGTTGTAGCGCTTTTTCGCATCTGCCGTGTGAATATGGTCAGTGTATTTACACTTTTGCGCTTGACCGTTACCGGCGGAGGGCTACCTTCCTTCATGCTCGGTTTGAGCATGAGGGATATCGCAATGACCAAAATTAGGATCACTCCAGAAGTCACGATTTACAACGCTGGCGGCAAACTTAGCTATGCGCTTTATTTCGCGTTTTTCTTCCTGTTGCTGTTATCCGTGACTGCACTAATGGGTGCGATATGGCTGGTGAGTATCGGGCAATGGCTTTCAGCCACGCTTTTCGTGCTGATCTTTTTGGCGAGCGGAGCTGTGCTCTTTGTCGCGGGGCTGTTCCTGTTTTCCCTTGCGCATACGGAGATACAGCTTCGCGCGGGCAAAGCCACATTCGTACTTCCCAACTGGCGCGGGCCGACGCCGATGTTCCCATATGGCGAATATGAAGTGCCGTATGCCGATATTGCCGCCATCGAGCTTCGCGGTGAGGTATACCGATATTTCTCGCTGCCAGTAATCGTGAAGGCGGTCAGGTGCTTACGTAAAGATGGTGGCCGTCTCACGCTGGGCTATGTCCACGATGCAGCCGAAAATCCGGCAATGCCGCTTCCTGCAATCGCGGCGCAAATCGCCGGGCGGGCGAGAGTACCGCTGAACAGTTATGGCATGGTGGAAGCCGGTGCGAATGGCCTATCGTTGGTGCAGAACGAACCGGCGGAAGACGCGCCAGAGTTGTCCGAAAGGCAGATTGAGGCATTACGGGCAGAGGAACATAAAAGCTGGTACATGGCTGCGATCGCAGGCGCTATCGTCACGGTAGTGGCATGCAGTTTCCTTATGTTGCAGATGTTTTTTTGAGTGAATGCTTCCGTCTGCTGTGATGTGTTGAAAAACACGAACACAGTTGGCAATTTTTGCTGCTATTTAAGGTTGCATAAAGCTTTCATCAATATTGTCTCGGTGGCGCACAAAAAAAGTAGGAACCACCGATGTTGAAGCGGTTACGTAAACTACCAGAAGCCGAACACGATGTTGTGGCTCACACGGATTCGGTTAATAGAGATTTGTCTCCCCAAATCATTGCATTGATCACTGATGCGTTGAAGCAAATTTCAGTTGGCGCGCCATATGATAAAGGCTCTCTGCCTGATGATCTGATCAGCGCATTGGATGAGCATGCTCAACAGATAGCAAAGCGTAATACAGGCTTATTAACTCGCACGGTTGATTTTTCTTCTGGGGCAAGCGAAGCCATGGCGGCAGTTGCGCGCGTGGTGGGCGATGTTCGTGGCATTGACGATAAAGCGCAAGCAATGTCGGCGGCGATTTCCGAACTTGATACGTCCTTGCACGGGATTTCTTCGCTCGGCACCACATCGGCTGACTCTATGACAACGGCGACGCAACTCATGAAAGAGGGGGCGCAGGCCGTAAGAGGCGCCAGCGGCTCGATCGACTCCATAGCCGCCGCCACGAGCACCATGAGCACCAGCGTTAGTGCGCTGGAAACGGCCGCAAATCAGATTGGTGATATTGTCGGTGCTATTGAGGCAATCGCCTCGCAGACCAACCTCCTGGCGCTTAACGCCACCATCGAAGCCGCGCGCGCCGGTGAAGCAGGACGCGGTTTCGCTGTTGTGGCTGGTGAAGTTAAAGCGCTATCAACGCAAACCAGTAAAGCCACCAGCGATATTCAACAGCGCATCGGACGTTTGCAAAGCGACGTAGCTGAACTGGCCAAAGCGATGCAGCTTGCAGACAATGCCGTGGGCAGTGGCCGTGAGGTTACCTCATCCGCTCATGAGAAAATCAATGGCCTGGAAGGTATTTTCGACGAAAATTCGCAACGCATGAACGAAATCTCGCGGATTCTCACAGAACAGGCTTCTGCGACGCGCGAACTGGCGCAAGGCGTTACTGAAATTGCCGATCAGGTAACCTCGACAAACGGCCATGCCACCCAGGCCATCAGTTCTGTTGCGGCTTCTGAAGAGGTCATTAAGGGACAGTTCGAGGAACTGGAAGCATACCACATCAAAGACTATGTGCTGTACCGCGCAAAAGCAGATCACTTGCTTTGGAAAAAACGGCTGAATGAGATGCTAGTTGGACTGAACAATCTAACAGTAGCTGAACTCAGCGATCATATATCCTGCCGGTTGGGTAAGTGGCACCAAGAAGTAACTGATCCTAACATTCGCGCGCATCCAGCGTTCGCACAACTGGAAACTCCGCACCGCGCAGTTCACGAGCATGGACGCCAGGCAGCCACGCTATTCATGAATGGCGAGCGTGAAGCAGCTTACCGCGAAGTGCTTGTAATGGAAAAAGCATCCGACCAAGTTGTGCGACTTCTGGACGAATTAATCTCCCGATAAAGTCGGCGTTTATGACCATCGGCCTACTTGTAAGCGATGCTTGTCTGGTTGCGATCAGACAAGCATCGCGTGGGTTTTTGCTGGTCGCGATCAGGTAAGCACCGCGTAAGTTTTTAGCTGGCCGCGATCAGACAAGCATCGCGTAGTTTTTTAGCTGGTCGCGATCAGACAAGCATCGCGTAGTTTTTTTGCTGGTCGCGATCAGACAAGCATCGCGACTTGAACTCACTTAGAGCAAGAAGCACATCCCGCTTTCAGCCACGTGAGCCATGCGTCCATACCCTCACCGGTCTTGGCGGAAACTGTCAGCGCCTTGATTTCAGGATTGATGCGCTGAGCATTGGCGATAGCGGTTTCCACATTGAAATCGACATGTGGCAGCAGGTCGGCCTTGTTTACCAGCATCAGTGAGGACGCCGCAAACATATCCGGATATTTCAACGGCTTATCGTCTCCCTCTGTCACCGAGAGAATAACGACCTTATGCGCTTCGCCCAGATCAAACCCGGCGGGACACACCAAATTGCCGACATTCTCGATAAAGAGCGCTGAACCGTCAGCCGGCTCTAGATTCTCAAGCGCATGCCCTACCATATGCGCATCCAGATGACAGCCCTTACCGGTATTGATCTGAATAGCTGGCGCTCCTGAAGCGCGGATGCGTTCAGCGTCGTTCAAGGTCTGCTGATCGCCTTCGATTACGCCGAGCGGCAGCGAATCTTTCAGTTCAGAGATGGTGCGCACCAGAAGTGCGGTCTTTCCCGCACCTGGACTGGACACAAGGTTGAGTGCGAAAATGCCGTGGCGAGCAAAAAATGCGCGATTCTCAGCGGCGAACGCGTCGTTCTTGGCGAGGAGGTCTTGCTCTATCTGTACCTTGCGGGCTTCAGAAGTGCCTGGAGCGTGGCTATGGTGGTGGCCGTGACTATGGTCATGATTGTGGTGGTGGTGATTATGATCATGGCTGTGGCTGTGCTCATGCCCATGGTGGTTATGCTCGCCGCCAGCTTTTTCTTTGTGAGTATGGGGCTTACCTTCAATGCGCACGTCATCAGCGCCGCAACCGCAAATAGAGCACATCACTCTACCTCCAAATCTATGATTTTAAGCTCTTTTCCCCCAGTAATCTTAAGCCGGAAACTACCACAGTGCGGACACAGGGCCAATCGATCTTTTACATAAGTGTTTGCATTGCAATCAAGGCAGATTGCTGTGGCTTGAGTCTCGTTAATTTCCAGTATGGCGCCATCCGCGAGCGAACCCTTCATGACAACGTCGAAACCGAAACGCAGCGCTTCGGTCTCTACGCCGGAGAACGGCCCAACTGCCAAGCGCACCTGTAGCACACGGTCAAAGTTCTGCGCTTTGGCTGTATCTTCGATGACGCTAAGAAGGTTTTCACATATCGATAACTCATGCATGAATTGCAATTCTTATTCGGCTCTACCGCAGCGTCGTGAGCTGAATGTCAACTGGCGCTAGCTATTGAAAAATTGCGAGGGAGCATTCTGAACTTTGGCATCCTGTTCGCCCTCAAAGCGATCCAGAAAGTGGTCGGATGAAGGCGTGCTATTTTCCAGTCCTTTGCGCATCACGTTTGCCATGACATCGAACGCAGCTTCCCAGGCTTCACGCATTCTAGGCGTAAATTCGTCGCCCAGTAGTTCTGACAATGTCTCTAGCAGAGCGCTCCGCATCAAGCCAAAGTGCATCGGCGTTACGCCAAAATGAACATGACGCTTGCCCAACTCGTAGATGGTGGGCATTGCGGCTTCTGAGCTGTTGAGCAAAGTCACCGGCAGGGAAATGAGCGAACGCAGATGCAAACCCACGAGTTCGTTCATGACACTCATGAATTTGGCGTGTTGAAACGACATATCGCGCTTGAATAGCTTGCGTGTTTCAGGCGCCGCCTCAAACAATTTGTCGTAGAAGGCTTGTCCTACTTGATTTGCTATAGGCTCAATTTTGCGGAAGCTGTCACGGACGAGTCTGATTTGTGATGGCGTCATAATAATCTACAATCGTTAGAACATCTGCTTGCTCGTGTTGTAATAATAACGGCTGACTGGCCAATAACGATACACAAGCGGGCAGTGATTCAGTTAGCAGCCGTTACAGTGCGACAGAATAACGCAGGTCACTACTTCTGAGAAGTGTGAAACAGTGGTGCATTGCAACGTAATTAATGTGTGATATCGTTACATGTGTTGATATGCAACGTTTAATACCTTGTTTGCGGCGCAACGCAGCCATATTTTCGACAAAACCGTGGCCGCCGCGCAACAAAATGCATATGCGACAAAATGTTCCAGAGGCAAAATGCACCCCCAAAAAAGAGGGAGGCCATTTTTGCCTCCCCCCATCGACTTATATGCGTAACGCGAACTTTGCGTCATGGTTTAAGATCGCGTGCAATCCTAAAGCCCAGGTCAGTTTGGAAGCCCAGGTCAAATTCATCCTTACCGCGCGAGGCAGACCGGGCGGAATAACGGATATTTTTCCATGAGCCGCCACGCTGGACCCTGCGAAAACAGTCGCCGACATTCCAGGCGGCGCCTGTGTTTTTCAACTCTTCTGGCTTGTCCTTATAATCTTTATGCCAGCAGTCTTCGACCCATTCCCAAACATTGCCGTGCACCTGATGCAGCCCCCATGGGTTTGGCTTAAATTCATCTACGGGCAAGGTTTTTTCACGGATAATGCCGCCTGGTTCGCCATAATACTTTTTGACGCCGTTATCCTCCACGTCGTAGCTGAAATTAGCTTGGGTGCTCAATATCTTATCGCCCCACCAATAGGCCGTTTTGCTTCCTGCGCGGGCAGCATATTCCCACTCGGCCTCGGACAGCAGGCGATAAGTGTGCCCGGTTTTTTGGCTAAGCCATTTCACATAGGCTCGTGTTTCTTTCCAGCGCACAAAGATGACAGGACGCCGTCCGCGTCCCCATTTGTTGTGGTCGCGCCTTAAATTTTCCGGACAACCGCCGTCGGCAACGCATGCCTCCCATTCATCAAAGGTAACTTCAAATTTCCCGACTGCGAAAGCCTTTGCGATGGTCACCTTATGTTGTGGCGATTCGTGGTCGTTATGGTCGCCATTTTTATCGTTAGCTTCGGTTTTCGGCGATCCCATCATGAAGCTTCCGGAAGGAATAACAACCATTTCCGGGCACTTGGGGCAATCGCTGAAGCTTTGGCCGCTTTTTTTGCCGCCCCCTGGCTTCAGACAGAGCTTTTTGGTCTTTGTTGGAAGAATGCCAACTTCAATCCCAATACCATCGCAAGCGGATGAGTAAGGCGCTGGCTGCGATGACTGCTCAAGTCCTGCATTTTTTTGCGGCTTGGGCGCAGGTGTTGCAGCGGCGGCCTCTGGCTGAGGCGTTTCAGCCTGCGCCACTTTTATTGATGGGGCAGGGGAGGGGGCTGATGTCTCAGTCTGAGCCGTTTCAGGTTTAGGCGCCTCACCTTGAGACGCTGGCGCAGTAGTAGGCACAGTCGTGTCAGTAGTGGGTGCTTCAGGTTGCGGCGTTCCAGTATGAGCCACGGCAATTGTAGGAGTTGGCGTTGATGCTGGTGCAGGGGCCGGGGCCGGGGCTGTCTCAGCCTTAACCTGTTGTTGAGACGTTTGTTGCCGCGCCGCAGGCGTATTTGCCATCGCGGTTTGCTGTGGTTGTGGCTTTTCAGGTGCGGCTGCTTGTTGTTGTACGGGCTTTGGCTCCGGCTTGGCAGGTTTCGCCGCAAGTTTCGCAGGCTCGGGTTTCGCTGCTGGAGCTGTAGCGGCAGGGGCTGGCGCTGGCTCTGGCTGTGGCTTGACTTCTGCGGCGGCCTGACGCTGCGGAGAAGGGGAGGGCGCCTCGGGCACTGAATTTGCCGTTGTGGTGTGGCCGCCATCATCCTGTGTACGGGTGTCCAGCTTTACTGTCAGAGTTCCTCTTCTGTTTCCCCGTCTGACGCCAAACGTCACCTTTGCCCCTGGTTTTTTGTGCGCCAACCAAGAGAACATCATTTTTGCATTGAGGATGGGGCGCCCATCCATCGTCAATAGCTGATCGCCCCGGACGAATTTGTCCGATGCCGGAGAATCGTCGTAAATCTTGATTATCCGTACACCTGCTGGAATACGCCTGTTCGAATTGTACGGATCTTGGCGTGTAAGCGATTGAACAGCTACACCAAGCCAGACCTTTTCCTGTTGTTGCGCATAGACTGGCGCAGCCCACAAAGCGGCAAGGCTCAATGCAATAGCAGTGAAACTCAGCGATCGATTAAACATATAGCTCTCTCAGGTGTTATCTTTCCTCGCGGCAAAACCAGGCGATCTAATTGATGTCGATATTTTTGGCTTTTAGTTTGGCGCGGAGTTTGGCCATATCTTCTTCTATGTATGCGATAACCGAATTGCGTACTTTCTCAGTGTCGGAAAGTATTTCCGCAAATGCTGGGCCTGCTTCTTCAGAATAAGATCTCGTTGCCTTGACGTTATTATCCATCTTATCGTAGTAATCTTGCACCTTCATAAGTACTTTCGGAGGCAGTTGGAATGCCGTGAACTGCTCTTTCATCGTATCCCAAACAAAAGTCTTCATCTTGAGGTCGCTAGGCAGAAGCTTATTTCTCGTATTTATAATTTTGGCTCGCTTCTCATAGGAAGCTCGGCGGACAGCTCCAACCTTGCTTGTGCCAGAAGAAATGCAGCAAATTATCAGTTGGTTCGAAATATGTCGGATCAATCTTGGCGCGCAGCTCTTTTTCAAAATCGCGGCGCCACTCGTCTACCGCGTCTAAATTGCCCTTAATCTCGCTGACGAGTGCACGCCGGATATAATAGCCATCGCGTTCGCCACGCGTGACTTCAACTAATTGATGTCGATATTTTTGGCTTCTAGTTTGGCGCGGAGTTTGGCCATATCTTCTTCTATGTATGCGATAACCGAATTGCGTACTTTCTCAGTGTCTGAAAGTATTTCTGCAAATGCTGGGCCTGCTTCTTCAGAATAAGATCTCGCTGCTTTGACGTTATTATCTATATTCTCGTAGTAATTTTGTACCGTCATAAGTACTTTCGGGGGCAGTTGGAATGTCGTGAACTGCTCTTTCATTGTATCCCAAATAAAAGTCTTCATCTTAAGGTCGCCAGGCAGAAGCTTATTTCTCGCATTTATAATTTTGGCTTTCTTATCGTAGGAAGCTCGGCGGACAGCTTGGCGTATTTGGGGATCGGAAAGTTCGCCCAGATGCTTCCAACCTTGCTTGTGCCAGAAGAAATGCAGCAAATTATCAGTTGGTTCGAAATATGTCGGATCAATCTTGGCGCGCAGCTCTTTTTCAAAATCGCGGCTCCATTCGTCCACCGCGTCTAAATTGCCCTTGATCTCGCTGACAAGCGCGCGCCGGAGATAATAGCCGTCACGTTCGCCACGCGTGACTTCGAACTGTATTGCAGTCGAATAACCGGCCTGGGCAGCCAGATATACGCCAAGAACCGTGGAAATGAGCACCACGAACTGTGAGACCCAATATTCCAGGTTGCCTTTATCTCTAACCCTGAAGATCCCAAATATTGTTGAAACACGCGGCAACCGCATACAATCCTCCGTGTGCACTTCTGAAAGAGGTATTTCCACTCTCATATCGTGGTCGCTTCAAGGCAAAGACTGATATTATTTGTCTTCCCCCCTACGAAAGGCGTGCATTTAAGCGTTTGCCTGGAATAAAAACGTTAACCTATATAATTATGGCAAGAAATTGCTCCGAATGCGGCGTTTCTTATGTCGCCAATAGGCCCTTGAGTATGAAAAGGGGAGGGTGGGGCTTCGGCAATGCCGATTGAAAAAATATGCACCTTCAGGCAAAGAAAAAGCCACGTTGACCAGTCTAATGAATGCAAAACCATTTTGCTGGAAGTGAACCATACATAGGAAAAGGTGTTCCAGATGATACGCCATGCACTCTTAATACTATTGCTGGCAGGGGCGGGGCTAACTCCCACAATTGCCGCCTCCGCTGAAGTTAATGCGAATTCTCACATTAATAGCGTGACCGTTTTCCCAGACGGGGCGGAAGTCCTGCGTACGTTCGAAGCCACACTTGAAGCTGGAACAAACGTCCTTGTTCTTAGCAACCTCCCGGCTTCAGTGACACCGAACTCCGTCCGCGTGGAAGGCAAGGCGACCGAGGGCGTGGAAATCGGCTCGGTGGATACGAAACGCGTAATCGTGAAAAAGCCCGGTTCCGCTGGCCTGGACGCGAGCGAGCGCAAGCGTATCGAAGATGAAATCAAGCGTTTGACTGACGAAAGCAACGCTCAGGACAAGATCATTCAAGTCGCTATGATTCAAACTGGTATGGCGAAACGGCTGAGCAAATTGCCGATGTTCAACAATCCCGGCGCTCAATCCCTAAAGGATGTTGCCGGAGCCAACACCTTTAACGCCGAAATCTACAAGCAAATTGACTGGAACGCGCTGTTCGATCTTGTCGGCACGCGCCTTCAACAGTCTATAAACACAATGCAAAATGCCAAAATCAAGCGGCGTGAGTTGGGCGAGAAAATCGCCGTGCTTAAAGAGAAATTGAAATTGCAGCCCAAGGAAACATGGTCGCGCACCGAAATTCGCGTGAATATCGATGTGGCTACCGCCGCCACAGGCGATTTCACGGTACGCTATCAGGTCGGTAATGCGTCCTGGCAGCCGGTCTATGATGCGCGCCTGTCGATAAAAGGGAAGGGCGATAATCCGGAAATCACTGTTATCCGCCGTGGTGCGATTGCCCAAGATACAGGCGAGGACTGGGAAAACGCGAAAGTCACGCTGTCCACCATGCGCGCCACTGACGCCACCAGCGCGCCTGATTTGAAAACATTGAAAGTGAAATTCGCTCAACGCTTCGGGGCGCGTGCACGCGCGAGTGCGCCAATATCAATGATGCGCGAAATGGCTCCCGCTCCCGCAAAAGAGGCGCCTGAAGCAGATGACACGGCTAAGCGAAAGATGCTGCGGGGAAGTATAGCGATACCGCGCCCTGCAATCGTCAATGCAACTGGCTATCAGGCGACGTTTGAAATTCCGCAGCCAGTATCGCTGAAATCAGGTGTGGGGGAAAAACGGGTATTTATTTCGTCCGAAAAGCAAAAGGTTAAGCTATTCGCCAAAGCCGCGCCGAAAAAATATCTTGCCGCCTTTCTCCACGCCAAATTCACCTACGCAGGCGTTGCCCCCATCTTGCCGGGCGAAGTCTCGCTTTACCGCGATGATATGTTCATCGGGCGGGGTGCGTTTCCGCATATTTCCAAAGGCGAGGAAAAGGAACTCGGCTTCGGACGCGACGACGCCGTGCGTGTATCCCGTGTCGAGTTGAAGCGCGCCCAAAGCGAGACGGGGCTAATCAGCTCTTCAAAGGTGGACGAACAGCGCTTCAAAATCACCGTTCAGAACCTACATGATTGGGCCGTTCCAGTCGTCGTGACTGAACAGGTGCCGGTTTCTGAAGATGAAAACATAGTTGTGACGCCGCATCCAGAGACGACGAAGCCAACGACAACCACGATGGATGACAAACGCGGTGTTTACGCCTGGAACTTTGACCTGAAGCCGAACGCAAAAAAGGAACTCGTCATCGGCTATACGGTGAAGTGGCCAGCAAAGCGTGAAATCTACATGGACGAGCGTTTGTAAGCCTATGAACTCTTAACGAGAGGCAGCGGGCCTGCTGGCAAGCGCTACGCCAGCGATGATAAACGCAAAGCCGCCAAAGTGAAACAATCGCAGTGCCTCGCCTAAAAAAACAATGGCGAGCACTGCGCCAAATAACGGAACCAGGTGAAGAAAAACACCAGCCCGGTTCGATCCAATCAAATGAACTCCGCGTGTATAAAAGATGTAGGCAGCCACGCTCGGCAAAGTGCTGACATAGAGGATCGCAAGCAGGCTCTCAGTCGTGAGCGTCATCTGCCGGGAAAACCAGTGTTCCGCCAAAAAGAGCGGAAAATTCGCGACCGCCGCCACCGCAAATGTAAGAGTAGCAAAACTCTTCCAATGAATTGTAGGCCGCTCACGCAGAACTGTCGTGTACACAGACCAGCAAACGACTGCCGCGAGCACCCATAAAGCCCCTTCATTCAGATTAAGCGCAGCAAGTTGTATGATATCGCCCTTGGTCAGGATGATCACAACGCCTGTCAGCGATAGCACCACGCCAGCCGCCTGCAATGCGCTCAGCCGTGTCCGGTAGACAGCATACGTAGCGACCGGCACAAGCAACGGCACAACCGAATTGATAATCAACCCGTTGAGGGCCGAAGTTTTGCTAAGCCCAATATAATAAAGCGTATTGAAAGCTCCGGGACCAAGCACTCCCAAACCCAGAAGCGTTTTCCAGTGGGCAAGTATCAGCGGAATATCCCGACGCAGATGCGGCCAGGCGAATGGCAAGATAATAAGCGTCGCCAGTGTCCAGCGCAGCCACGCCAGCGCAATTGGTGGTATTTCTCCTGAGATGCCGCGCCCGACAACTGCGTTGCCTGCCCAGAACAATGTGGTAAGCGTCAGCAGTAAATAGGCGTTTCCAAAGAAGCGCGAAGCCGTCGAGGTGGGGCGATGAGAAAGGGGGGCGCTAGAAGCCCTGGAAGCGTCAGTGGTGTCAGGCATAATGGGAATATGGCGGCCCGTATTGAGGAAGCAGCTGGATTAAGACGCTTCGGAGGCTTCGGAACAAGTGTTATACGTGATCTGGCGTTTTTATAGCCGTAGATCAAGCCCAATGGTGGATTTGGGAGCGCACGCGGTAAGGTCGATTCGCAAGACTGATGCTGTAAGATGTATAAAAAACGCGCTGCATTTTAGCTAACATATTGATTTTAAACAGCAATATCCACCGGCCTGCGATTCGCATAATCGTCATTATGGAAAATATGCGCATGGATAATATTGTTGTGTAGCTGCCGTGAGACCTCGGTATTGCTGCCCACTAATTTGCCCAGCCACGTTAAGATTGTTTTTACTCCATTTGAGGTACGCGGAACCGTTTTACAGTCATCTAACGGTTAGCTAAGACAAAATTTCGCCTGTTATTTGTCCACAATATGAACAATTGTAACCGGCGGTTCGGTAAAGTCTGAATTTTACTGCACGCGCTCAATTATATCCTTCATTTGGGCATATATTCGCCTTTATGTTGTGCGAACACTGATTATGTTCCACGCAGTACCGTCATTGTCGTGTACAGCCGGAACCAACTATATCAGAACGTTAGAACGAAAATTGCAACCTCCACCTTAGATTAACTCGATAAGGCTGGAAGTTTTCGAAAATAACGTTCTTAAAAAATTGAGAGTTGGAGCGTCTACAAGAAACAAACTCGTGTAGAAAACGCTCTGCAATCAGGAATACATTCACATAACCGGAACGGTATGGTTCGTATCTACTATGCCGGTGAGAGCAGTTCTTTTTGAAGGATTGGGAAAGTTACGATGACTGATATTGCAATGGCGGTTAGACCTGTAAAATTAGATGGGCACAGCACAGTCCCGCTCGACAACCTCCCTCACCTGTTAGAAACCGCGATTTCTCAGTGGAATCAGCGGCTTGAAAAGCAACTGGCAGCTATCGGCATGAAGTTTGAGCAATGGCGTCTTTTGCTTGTGATTGCCCGGCAAGGCCCCATGAATATCCGTGAATTGAGCAACTTGATTCTCGTGCCGCATTCAACCATTGGGCGCTGGCTCTCGCAGATGGAAGATGACGGCTACGTTAAACGCCGGGTTCTGCCGCGTGATCAGCGGGCTGTGGAAGTGTCCATCACACCGAAAGGACGCAATTTCTTCATGCGAGCACTGCCAATCGCTGAGCGTGAGTATAAATCCGCTTCGCATCAGTTTACCCAGGAAGAGTTGAACACCTTCGTCGATCTCCTGCATAAACTCCGCAGCAACCTATCCCAGCAGGACGCCGGGCGTTAGCAGCTAACAAACGCCCGCCCTGAAGCATCCATAGTCTAGGCCGGGAGGCTGGACGCGTATATGACTGCTCCCCTCCCCTGCCCTGATTTATCGCTGAGCAATCGGCGTGTAGTCCCGTTGACCGGGGCCGACATATAGCTGGCGCGGACGCCCAATTCGCAGATCTGGATCACCGATCATCTCCTTCCATTGTGCGATCCAGCCGACCGTGCGCGCCAGGGCGAAGAGCACCGTGAACATGGATGTCGGAAAGCCCAATGCTTTCAAAGTGATGCCAGAGTAGAAATCGATGTTCGGATAAAGCCTCTTTTCGACGAAATACTCGTCTTCAAGAGCAATGCGCTCAAGCTCGACCGCGACTTGCAACAGCGGATCGTTCTTGATGCCCACAATATCCAGCACTTCCCGCGCGGTCTTCTGCATCACACGCGCACGTGGGTCATAGTTCTTGTACACGCGATGCCCGAAGCCCATCAGGCGGAACGGATCATCCTTGTCTTTGGCGCGCTTGATATATTCCGGGATACGATCAACCGTGCCGATCTCCATAAGCATCTTCAGCGCGGCTTCGTTCGCGCCGCCATGCGCCGGCCCCCATAAACAGGCTATCCCCGCCGCGATGCACGCAAACGGATTGGCGCTCGACGACCCCGCGAGCCGCACCGTGGAGGTAGACGCGTTTTGCTCGTGGTCGGCGTGCAGCAGGAAAATGCGGTCCATAGCGCGCGCCAATATCGGGTTCACCTGATATTCGTCGCATGGCACAGCAAAGCACATATGCAAGAAGTTGGATGCATAATCGAGGTTATTGCGCGGATAGATGAACGGCTGACCGATGGAATATTTGTAAGCCATCGCGGCAATCGTCGGCATTTTCGCGATCATCCGGATTGAGGCGATGTCGCGCTGGACCGGATCGGTGATATCGATGGAGTCGTGATAGAACGCCGACAGAGCGCCTACCACGCCCACCATAACGGCCATCGGGTGCGCATCACGGCGAAATCCTGAGAAGAACTTGATCATCTGCTCATGGATCATGGTGTGATATGTGACGCGGTTCTTGAAATCGTGATATTGGGCCAGGTTTGGCAACTCGCCGTATAACAGAAGATGGCATGTTTCCAGGAAGTTGCCCTGTTCGGCGAGTTGATCGATAGGATAGCCGCGATATAAAAGTATGCCCTTATCACCATCAATAAAGGTGATGGTGGAGCGGCAACTTGCTGTCGATGTGAAGCCGGGATCGTAGGTGAAACGCTTCGTTTGCTGGTAGAATGACGAAATATCGACAACATCCGGCCCTACACTGCCGCTATATACTGGGAAGGTTATCTGTTCGCTATCGATTGTGAGGGTCGCGGTTGTTTTCTTTTTAGGCTTTTCATGAAGGGGCATAGTTTATCCTCACCCTGATCCATGTCGAACCGCCCTCCCCTCAGCTATGCGAGAAGACAGCGATATCGCGACATCTATTCCAAACCATACGCGAAATTACTGTTGTCCAAGTGACGTTTGTTGTGTGAGCTTATCGCTAAGCAGCGTAGTGGTACGTTTTTATTTCATCGCTATTTGGCCAAGTATCGCGACTTCGCAGATAAGCACTCAAAGCGCTCGCACATAATTGCAGCATTTTGCTGCGGTGCATAGCGCATTCATATTGCGCTGCAACCGTTAACGTTCAATTTTGCGTAAGCTTACATAGACAGAGAGAAATCGCCGTCGCGTTCAGTGTTGGCCGTGTCAATTATCCAACTTACGTTCTACGCGACGGATAACATTAGCAAGGCGATTCCATGCTTTATAACGATATTTCTTGCACATTGGACCTTTACGCCGCGCGCTTCCCTGATGAAACGCGGGATGTCGCCACCTTACGCCAGCTAATCGCTGAGGGCGGCAATGTCTCAAGCCGCCACGAGTTTCGCGGACATATCACAAGCGGGGCGATCATGGTGAATGAGGCGGGCAAGCTGCTAATGATCCATCACCGGGTGCTTGAGAGGTGGCTGTTCCCTGGCGGGCATTTGGAAAGCACAGACGCTACGTTGCGCGATGCCGCCATCCGCGAGGCTGAGGAGGAAACCGGCATCCCGCCCCAGAAGCTGCACAGCTTTGAAGGCTGGCCTCAAGGTACGCCGATCTATTTCGACGCCCATGTTATTCCGGAGAACACCGCGAATAATGAGCCTGAGCATCGGCATTTTGGCTTCGTCTATTTGTTTCGCGTCTTGCCGCAGCAGATCACGCTTCAGTTGGAGGAGGTGACAAATTGGGCGTGGGGGGAAACAAAGGACGCTCCAGAAGTCATCGGAGCGCGTTTGAGAAGATTAGGGCTTTCGTAATGAAAGCCCCTCTCCCAGTGTTTGGACGTAAGCGTTACTTTACGCGTGTCCAGGTCGGACCCTGGCAGATCAACCCGCCCAGCACGCAGCCTTGCAATTTGAGGTGCTTCTTATCGAGCACGGTGACGGTGCCGCTATAGGTTTTGCCGTCCTGCGTATTATAGAGATTGCCCGACCACGCGGTTTTGCTGGTTTTTTTGGCGCCCTTCATGATCACCACGCCCACAACAGAGCGGTTACGCAATTTCGGGTTCGGATTCTTGCTGTCTTTACGCGATGGATCGGTGACTTTCACCACCTTGGCGCAAAGTTTGCCGCCGCATTTATATACGCTGATGAGCGAACCGTTTTCAGGATGCCGCCATTTACCGAACGCGTCTTCGGCGGTTTGGGCGCTGGCAGTTCCGCCAAGCATCATTGAAAAGGCGCATACCAACGTCACGAGCATAATACGCATTGTGTTCCTCCTGGAGTGTTATCCCTGCTTCGCCGTTATCGTTCTGTGTATGGCGGGAAAAGCCGCCTGATTGAAGCAAGTTAACAGTATCACTGAGAAATTTACCCGTAAAGCATGCCAAAGTTCTGGGGGCGCGTGCTGAATATGGAGCAAGATTTCTAAAGCTGCGCAAAAGTGAGGCGCTCTAAGGAAAAACACGGACGTTCTCTTTTTGTACTAATTTTGCTTGACCCAAACGCTGCTTCATACTAGAACATAAACAGAACGCGAACACAGACTTTCCCCCTCATAGGTCTTGGTTCGCGGAAGTCCCGACAGCCACGGCGCCGCAAGCCGTTGGTGGCGGGTTTGGAAAGAAGCAGGCGGGAATCCCCGCGAAAAGCTAGCGCGCAGCAAGGTGATGCGTACTGTGCAAGAAGCTTTCGCCCGTGATCTTCCGCCCCTCGTAGACACGGGCATATAAAACGCTCGCCTGCTTCTCTTTCCGCCTCTCGTTGCAGTGGTTGTGTGGCTTTCGTTTCCCCCCTCACGGAAGCACACGCCCTGCGCAAGCCAAACATCATATGACAGTGACAAAGAGATAGAAGCTAACGAAGCACGAAAAAGTGAATAGCTTTTCTTTTCAAGCACGCCAGAAATTATGTCTAGGGGCTGTCCCGGAGAACTTGCAGCGGCGTGTAACTTTTGGTCGCATCTGAAGGCAATTCACGTATAATCTGCACAATGTCGCATTGCGCCATCGGCCTAGGGCTTTTGAGTGGTTTCAATATATGAGGCATGAGTGTTTATCATTAACGGGATGGACTCTTTTCAGCGATTCCGTATTATTGCTTACTTTCGTCACAAGTGACGGGCAAAACATGGTCTAGGGCAGTGTTTATGATTGTTAGCGTACCGCCGGATATTTCATTTATTATGTTAGAACTTCCAGCGAACACGCAACCATTCCTTTTGGAAACTGCAATGATTTCAATATCCAACAGTCTTCAGAAAAGCTGTTGGTGAGGGGGACGTTCATAACGGGCATCATATGCGGAGGGTCACACGGTTATGTTAATCAACCAGCAGGACACGCAGCGACGTACATCCTGCAACGCGCTCGCTTCCAACCTCGAACTTCCAATCGAGCCGGAAATGTTGCGCAAATACGCCGCTCCCGTACCACGCTACACCAGCTATCCCACCGCTGCGCACTTCACCCCTGAGGTCGAACACGAAACCTACGGGCGCTGGCTCTCAGCTTTGCCCGAGGCATCGCGTCTTTCCCTCTACGTCCATATCCCATTCTGCGATACGCTGTGTTGGTTCTGCGGGTGCAATACCAAAGCCATCCAACGATACGCACCTGTGTCGAAATATCTGCCCGTTCTGCATACAGAAATCGCTAACGTTGCTGAGCGGATCGGCTCAAGCCATTCCGTCACGCATCTGCATTGGGGCGGCGGCTCACCGGATATTCTTAACGCTGAGGATATCGGCGCGCTTGCGGAGCATCTGAAGTCGCTCTTCGCACTGAAACCAAACGCTGAGTTCGCCGTTGAAATCGATCCGCGCGGTTTAAGAGAAGACCAGGTGGAAGCGCTCGCGCGTTCCGGCGTCAATCGTGTATCCATCGGTGTGCAAGATTTCAGCGAAGAAGTGCAAGTGGCCATCAACCGCCTGCAATCCTATGAAATGACTAAAAACGCTGTAGAACTCTTCCGGGCTCACGGCATAAAGTCTATCAATTTCGACCTTATTTATGGCTTGCCGCACCAAACCGTGCAGCGCCTTGACCGTACCATCGCGCAAGCATTGTCGCTCAACCCAGACCGTGTCGCTGTCTTTGGCTATGCGCATCTACCCTCGCGTATGAAGCACCAGCGCCAAATTCCTTCCGAGGCTCTGCCCGGTCTGGTAGATCGCTATCATTCGGCGAACCTCGCCGCCTGCCGGCTGACAGAAGCCGGATACGTTCGCGTCGGGTTCGATCATTTTGCAAAAGCGAGCGATACCCTTGTCAGCGGCAAGGTTCACCGCAATTTCCAAGGCTACACAGCCGATACCGCCGATGCTCTCATCGGTTTCGGCCCTTCGGCAATCGGGCGTCCGATACAGGGCTACGCGCAAAATGCGGTACCAACTGCCGATTATACTCGCCGCATCCAGGAACACGGCCTCGCCACAGCGCGCGGCTACGCCTTAACGCCTGACGACCACATCCGCCACGCCGTTATCGAACGGCTGATGTGCGACTTGGTTTTCTCCAAAAGCGAACTGCACGACCGCTTCGGCGAAGCTGCCGCACCTGTTATCGAAGAAGCCGAAACGTTCATCACCAGCAACGAAGACGGGCTTATTGAGGCAACCGCCGACGGCTTCTATGTCACTGAACGTGGACGCATGTTTGTGCGTACGATTTGCGCACATTTCGATGCGCATGACCGCCCCGCGCAGACGCAATATTCATCCGGTGCGTAAGCTTGTTCAACGCGCAAGCTTTTCCGCGTGAATGCGCGCCGTGCAAAGACAAGCTTCTCCCACCGGCTTAGATAGACCAAGCCGGTGGAAGCAAAGAGAAATGCCTAATCCCGCAAGAGGTCGTTGATGGATGTCTTCGCGCGGGTCTTTTCATCCACGCGTTTTACGATCACCGCGCAGTAAAGCGACGGTCCCGGCTCACCGCTAGGCAACGGCTTGCCCGGCATTGAGCCCGACACCACCACCGAGTAAGGCGGCACACGTCCCATATGCACCTCGCCCGTGTTGCGGTCGACGATCTTCGTCGATTGCCCGATGAACACGCCCATGGAAATCACCGAGCCTTCGCCCACGACAACGCCTTCCACCACTTCCGAGCGCGCACCGATAAAGCAATTGTCCTCAATGATCACCGGCCCGGCCTGGAGCGGCTCCAGCACACCGCCAATGCCAACACCGCCCGACAAATGCACATTCTTGCCAATCTGCGCACACGATCCGACCGTCACCCAGGTATCGACCATCGTTCCGCTATCGACATAAGCGCCCAGGTTACAAAAGCTCGGCATCAACACCACACCCGGCGCGATATAGGCCGACTGCCGCACGATTGCACCCGGCACCGCGCGGAAACCACCAGCGCGGAACTCTGCCTCGCCCCAGCTTTCGAATTTAGAGGGCACCTTGTCCCACCAGTTTGCGCCGCCAGGTCCGCCATTGATCGACGTCATGTCATTGAGGCGAAAGGATAAAAGCACCGCCTTTTTCAGCCACTGATTGACAACCCATTCATCGCCCTGTTTCTCGGCGACGCGAGCCGCGCCCTTATCTAGCATATCGAGCGCGGCGTTCACCGCGTCGCGTACTTCGCCTCCAGTGGAGAAATTGATCTGATCGCGCGCATCGAACGCGGCTTCAATGGTTGCTTGGAGGGTGCTAGTGTCGCTCATAATCCGCCTTCTCCCTACACAAATGCCCAGCTTTTAGCAGCATCTGATTCTTAAGGGTGCATAATTTCAAATGGATAACGCAGTTTTGCGATCAACGCCCCTGTCTTGTCAACGGGGTGGGAGTGGTGACACTTAATACATCTTCAAGAAACACCGCCAGATCGTCGGTCACATGATGAATATGCTGAGGCTTGGCCTTCATGGCGTTAAAAGCCTGTTGCGAGGGATGTTCCCCGAAAACTGAGCGCACGAGCACCGTTGTCATGCCGAGCGCATGCGGATTTTCAAGATTATGGGGCAGATCTTCAAACATCGCCGCGCTTTTGGCCTCCACGCCGTGCGCTTTCAAAAACCGCGCATAAGCCACAGGGGCGGGTTTGGGGGTATAATCACTCGCCACGATATCGAACAGGTCGTCAAAATGCTGTAAGACGCCCAGCTTGGCGGCCACCCGTTCAGCGTGTTTGCGTGAGCCGTTGGTGAAGACGAATTTGCGGCCCGGCAGACGTTCTATCGCCTGTCCAAGCGCGGGCGCTTCAGGCACCGAAGATAAATCGATATCATGCACGTATTCAAGGAAGCCTTCGGGAGCAAGATTGTGCTCTTTCATCAATCCAGAAAGCGTAGTTCCGTATTTATGATAATAATGCTTCTGAATTCGGTGCGCTTCTTCATGTCCAACTTCGAACATTTCCCGCAAAAATGCATTCATGCGCTTGTCAATCTGCACGAACAAAGCGCATTCCGGCGAGTAAAGCGTGTTGTCTAGGTCGAATACCCAAGTATCAACGTGGGCGAACGGCTCAAAATTGTTGGGTGTAGTCATACTCATACATATCGCAATAATATAAACCATACAGAATGTCACGCTCACGTTGCAATTTGCCCGCCCCTCGCGTTGACAGAGATGCCCGATTGGTGCCAAACCTCGCATAAATAGCCATTATCTACCTGGGGAGGCCACTTTGGGCCGTTTGCAAGATAAAATCGCGCTGATCACAGGGGCGGGCGCCGGTCTCGGCCTCGCCATGTCGAAGCTGTTCGCCGCTGAGGGCGCGCATGTCGTTATGGGGGACATGAACGAGGAAGCCGCCCAGGCAGGCGCGGCGGAAATCGTAAGCGGAGGCGGTCAAGCCGTGGCTGTGCGCGCCGATGTCACTCAGCAGGCCGACGTGGACGCCATGCTCGCCACCGTAAAAGGCATCGGCGATACGCTCCATGTGCTGGTGAATAACGCAGGCAACATGCCCCGCATTGACTTCCGCCACATGGAAGACGCCGACTGGGAAAAGGTGCTGAATCCGCATGTGTGGGGCACAGTGCGCGTAACACGCGCGGCGCTTCCCTTTTTGCAGGCGGCGAAGGGAGCGTCTGTGGTCAATCTTTCCTCGATCATGGCAACACAGCATGCGCGTCAGCATTCAGGATATTCCACGGCGAAGGCGGCGGTAGCTGGTCTTTCGCGCTCGCTGGCGGTTGAGCTGGCCCCCTTTGGCATCCGGGTGAATTATCTGTGCCCTGGTTTTATCCCTACGCCGATCAACCAACGCTATCTGAGCCTGGAACCGGTCGCCAAGGCGCTCATGTCGCAAATTCCGATGCGCCGTTTCGGTACACCAGAGGATGTCGCCAAGGTAGCGCTGTTCCTCGCCAGTGACGAATCCGCATACACCACAGGCGAAAGCATCATGGTGGACGGCGGCATGAGCCTCAATCTGGTGTGATATGGCCAGCAGAAAATATCAACTGACCCTCATGCGATCCCGACAATCGTTTGGATGACATCAGCAATGTTCCAAAGTCGAACGCCATTTGTGCCAATATGCTACCAATTGATAAAATCGTTAATGCAGTATGCAGATACAATGCGTTAAGAACACCAAGGCAAGATGTCCTTGTTACAGTAAATTGAACGTTGGCCAATCGGCTTTTCGCGTTTTTTAAAACCAAAGACAAATCATTATGACTCACGGCACTTTCATTGCGACTGTGGTAATCAGCCTCGTGTTTGCATACATGGGCGGCCTTATCGCACGACTATTGCGGCTTCCGAATATGATCGGCTATCTCGCAGCGGGAGTGCTTCTTGGTCCTCATACGCCTGGGTTTAACGCTGATCCGCACACGTCTGGTTTTAATGCCGATCAGGCCCTTACAGCGGAGCTGGCTGAAATCGGCGTAGCGCTGCTTATGTTCAAGATCGGACTGCATTTCTCGTTCCGCGATTTGATAACCGTGTGGCACATTGCGGTGCCCGGCGCACTGGCTCAGATCTCAGTGAGTACGCTTATCGGTACGGCGGCAGGCTGCCTTCTGGGATGGTCGTCGCCAGCCTGTTTTGTGCTCGGCCTTGCAATCGCCATTTCCAGTACAGCCGTCGCCACGCGGGCGCTGGAAGACAGACAATTGCTTTCCGCTGATGTTGGCCGGGTGGTGCTGGGCTGGCTTGTCGTGCAAGATTTGGTGGTTATCGCGGCGATGATCTTGTTGCCGGTCATTGCACACGGCACGTCTGATCCAGTTACGCTTGGCTGGCTTGTGGCTAAAACCCTGCTGATGCTCGGTGTGTTTTCCGCCATTTTGTTCGTGATTGGGCAATGGCTGTTACCGACGCTCTTAGGGTTTACGGCGCGCATCGGCTCACATGAATTGTTTACGCTCGGCGTTGTGGTAATGGCGCTGGGCGTGGCGTTCGGATTATCGAAAGCGCTTGGCATGTCGCTAGCCCTGGGCGCCTTCTTTGCCGGGCTTGTACTGGGCGAATCCGACCTCAGCCATCAAGCGGCGGCGGAATCGCTGCCTATTCAGAATATCTTCACCGTGCTGTTTTTCATCTCGGTGGGCATGATGTTCGACCCCTCGCTAATACTGAGCGACAGCCTGGATATTGTGACCATTTTGGTGGCCATTATTTTCAGCGGCGGGATGATCTTCTTCGGCTTGACGTTTTTGTTTCGCGTGCGCCCCAAGAGTGCGGGCGTAACGGCGGGGATTCTAGCTCAGGTTGGCGAGTTTTCATTCATTCTGACGACCTTAGCGGTCAGCCTGTCGCTGATGACGCAAAAACAGCAAGGATTGCTGCTGGCCGCCGCCATCATGTCGATCCTTCTGCATTCGCTGACAATTGCTGGCTTTCGCTCCTTGGGGAGCAGTTTGGACAAGCATTTTTTCACGTTTTCAAAGCGGCGGATTGCTGTTCTTAAGGCGCGGGCGCACGCTGCGGGGCTCACTGCGCTGCGCGATCACGCGATTATCGTTGGCTATGGACGTGTCGGACGGCTCGTTGCCTCAGCGCTGCGGCACGCCAACCAGCCATTCGCCGTTATCGAAGGTGAATGGCAAACCGCCAAGAGCGGCGGGGAAGACGGAGACCGGGTCGTCTTTGGCGATGCCACTCAGCGGGCTGTGCTGCGTGCGGCGCGTCCGGCACATGCGCGGGTCGTCGTGGTCGCCTTACCTGACGCCTTCCAGACCCGCCGCGTTATCGAACTGGCGCAGCAGGCAAATCCGGCGATTTGTATTGTCGCGCGTGCGCATTCTGATGAAGAATACCAATATTTGATGGACCACGGGGCCGGTCTCGTCATCATGGGCGAGCGCGAAATTGCTCTGGGTATGTCCGATCACGTGTTGCAGAAGATGGAAATGAGCGCCGCAGACGCTCAGACGATCATCGACGAATTGCGTCAGCAAACGGCGGAAACGCATGAGAGTAAAAAGCTAGCGGAAACCTAAAAGACTGAGGGGCGAGGAGGGAGTTTTAGCGTTTCCGCACGAATACTGTGCCTGCCGAATAACCTGCCCCAAAGCTACAGATTAGGCCAACCTCTCCCGGCGCTATATCGCCAGAGTGCTTATGAAACGCGATGATCGACCCGGCAGAGGAAGTATTAGCATATTCATCCAGAATAATGACATTCTCTTCAGGTGTTGGCTTACGATCTAGCACGCGATGGCCGATCATGTCGTTCATGTTGATATTCGCCTGATGTAGCCAAAGCCGCTTCAGCGTCTTCGGATCAATGCCAAGTTCGGCAGCATGTTCTTGGATCATTCGCGAAACCAACGGAACGATTTCCTTGAACACCTTACGCCCCTGCTGAATGAACAGCTTATCTGGCAGGTCGCGGCCCTCAGGCGCGCAATGGTTGAGAAAACCGGCATTGTTGCGGATATTGTTCGAAAACTGCGTTTTCAGTCGCGCGCCCAGAATATCCCAGCCGCCTGCAGCCTCGTCGGCCCGCTCGACGATCACAGCGGTGGCAACGTCGCCGAAAATGAAGTGGCTGTCGCGATCCTTGAAGTTCAGATGGCCCGTACAAATCTCAGGGTTGACCATCAAAACTGCATCCACCGAGCCGGTTGCGATATAGTCCGACGCTGTCTTGATCCCAAAAGTAGCCGATGAACACGCGACATTCATGTCGAATGCAAAACCTTTGATGCCAAGCGCTTCCTGAACCTCGATCGCCATGGCCGGATAGGATCGCTGCATGTTGGAAGCCGCACACAACACCGCCCCGATCCGCTCGCGCGGCTTGCCCCAACGCTCTAGCGCCTCTTCGGCGGCCTTCACCGCAATTTCAGCCAGCAGCGATATTTCGTCATTCGAGCGTTCAGGAATATTTGGGCGCATCAAAGCGGGATCAAGAATACCCGTTTTTTCAACCACATATCGCGACTTGATACCTGACGCCTTTTCAATGAACTCGACCGACGAGGGCAGAAGCGCTTCAATGCGTCCCTCTTCTATGGCGGCGGCGTTCTCAGCGTTGAAACGCTCGACATAGGCGTTGAAAGCTTCGACCAGCTCAGCATTCGAGATGCTCAGGGGCGGCGTATAAAGGCCCGTC
Organism: Alphaproteobacteria bacterium; assembly: GCA_037387425.1. Taxonomy (GTDB): domain Bacteria; phylum Pseudomonadota; class Alphaproteobacteria; order Rhizobiales; family Rhodomicrobiaceae; genus JARRLC01. Next base: position 4,096 of record JARRLC010000028.1, on the reverse strand, counting down.
GTGGCGATAACAGCAGGTTGCAAGGCAAGCTCCAGTGGCGAGTGTTGCTTGTGGCGAAGCGGACAATGCAGAAGTTAATTGGGATATTGCTCCACTGCAATCTTATACGAACAAAAATTAGCTATATGGCGAATAATATGAAACTCTTACCCAAGACATTCAGCTATCAATATGGAGCCCGCGCCACAGAGCGCACGCAGAACGGCAACGATTTTTGCGAGCTGCTGCATCTTCTGCTCTTGAATCATATGCCGGAAAATATGGCAGGGGTGATGGAAGCGTAAACCTACATCACCCAGGGCGCTTACAGCGCTATCAGCAACAGCAGCAATATACGTTGATGCCGCCTGCTGCGCCGCCCAGCGCTTCATCAGACAACTCGCCGCTGGCTGGTGCCGGCGGAATAACCAGCGCCCATTTTTGCTTCGTGCTTTCATAGACATTTACGTCGACGCCTTCGGGAACGGAAACGCCGCTCTCGGCCAGCACCGCTTTCGGATCGGACATCAGGCGTTCTTTAAAAGCAGGATCATTCCAGCTCTTGGCGATGACTTTCGCGAACGACGCTTTCATATCGGAATCGTTTTGACCCATGCTCTTTCCTTTTCGCGTTTTGTGGTTGCCTCGACCGGCTCTCACCGCCGAACGGGCCACAGCCCTTTGGTGATAAGAGGCTGGCAACAATTGGCATGATATTTCTAAGGTAATGGCGGCCCGATCTGCGCTACCGCATTCGATATACACACGCAAAGGTTGCGTAAAACTGAACAGACCGCCTATATTTGCAAAGCATGGCCAAGAGCGAATTCCGCCACTGTCACTTCCTCGAACGCGCTGCTCTGTGTGGCGCGCAAGAATGCGGCGCTGTCACCCAGGCCGATGGCGCAGCCGCCTAGTCCCAGATCCGTCGTGGCCAGATAGAGCGCCTGTAACATAACGCCTGCATCGAGCAGAGCTAGATGATAGGCCAGCCCCTCGTATTTCCACGCAAGCCGAGGCAAACGCGCCGCGAGCACTGCCAGGATAGGCGGCGGTTCGGTTTGCCGGGTTGCGCCAGCGGCGTGGGCGAGCATGTCGCGCGTAGGCGCTTCAGCCCCGGCGATATGGGTTAGGGAGTGCTCTCCGCTGAGATAATGGTAGAAGCCCGGGGCCAGCGTTTGCCCATCACGCACCGCCAGATAGACCTCAACCGCCTGAATTCCGCCTCCCGCAGGCACTGGGCGTAAATAACAGTCTTGCCCAGCTCGATCGGTAAGGGAAGACGTCGCACGCGCCACGCGATGCAACAGCGCGGAAATTACCTCCAGAGAAACGGCTTGCTCCGAGAAGCTGCGGACCGAACGCCGACGCGCCATTACCTCAGCGCAAGGACTGCTGGCAGGAAACTGGGCGCTTTCCGGCGGCGGCAAGGTGATGTTTTCCCCAGTATAGTCAGTGCGAAATGCCGGAGGCGCGGGAAGCCGATCTTTGAAGCGGTAGGTGCTGGAACGCCGCTGCCAATCGCCATAAGCGCGGCTGGCGCGATGGAAGTAAAAATCGTGGAATTCCCACATCTGGCGCGCGGGTGTTTCCGGGGCTTCGCAATCGGCGACGAACCCGAACGCCGCCAATATTTGCGTGAATTGGTGCGCCAGCGGATCGCCGAGCGCTTCCGCCGTGCAAATACCGCTTGCCAGCCGCACCGCGAGGTTGCCAAGCGCTGGAGATAAAAGCGTAATCTGGCAGGGGGCTTCCGGGTGTTCCAGCAGCAAGCCGCGCGAACATGTGCGCAGACAGACGAAGCGGTCCAATTTAACGTTGGCGGGCAGATCAATTGCCGTCAATTCGGGAATATCGAACCCGGGACGGCAGGGCTCAAAAATCGCCGCTGTCTCATCTCCCGCCATAACTGCCGCTTCCACCAGTTTTCCGTCAATGAGGCGCCGCAACTGATAAAGCGCGGTTGCCGCCGCTTCTCCAGTTCCCGCATTCGCTTCAGCGAGTAATTGCGCCTCACTCATCCCATCGGCCAAACCGCTGAGAAGTGCGACCAAAGCCGGACTGCTGACTTTCAATATCTCCTGGCCATCGGTCGCCGCACTCAACCGCGCTCCGCCATCTGAGAGCCTCTCAAAGTGCACATAAGGGCGTAAACGCCAGAGAAACTGCGGAACGGCAACAGAAGCAGAAACCGGAAACGGCGCATTCATCGTGTGACCTCAAATAAAAAATGGTTTGGGATTTAACTCGTCTTCACGCAAAGGGCGTTCCACCCAGCCGAGCGCCGCTGGCACATCGTAAAGGCGACCGGGCGCAAAACGTGTCCAGAAATGCCTGAGGCCCGGCACCACCACACGCGCCACGGGAAAGCCGATCTCGGGCCTTGTGTGGTCGAGCACGACCATTTCCAGCCCGCGCGACCGCAGCAGCTCAATGCAGGTTTCGATATCGGATTTCAGATCATGCGTGGTAAGCTGGGGATAGTCAGCCGCTGTCAGCAACGCAGCCCCTTGCGCAGGCAGCACATAAGGCTCGCTCTCAATGCTGGCTTCAGCGAACCAGCGCTCAATATCGACATTATAGGTGGGGTTGCCCTGCCCATTGCTCCCCTCGGGCTGGAATTCGTGCCAAGTGGATTGGCTCAGCTCTGAGACTGCGCGCGACACCGCCATCGCCCCGTCAAGATGCGTGCCCAGCCCCACATGTATGCGGCGTCCGTCGGCGATCTGCCAGGACAGCGCGATCACCGTTGGAATGCCGAGATCGTTGGTGATATCAATCGCCGCAAGCGTGCGTCCGGCGCTGGCGTAAAGTTCCTGCATGCGGTCGAGGAAAGGTGAGCCGAAACTCGCCAGATCGATCCCAGGGCGCTGCACGCGATTATACCACCACATAGCGCAGGCGTCGCGTTCGGCCAGCTCCATGAAGCCTTGCAGGATAGCTTCTTCCAGCGTGTTTCCTGCCGCGCAGCCATTGGAGTCACCACGGCAGAAATCGTGGGTGGGGTCTGGCTGGGCGCGGAAATAGCAGTAAAGGCTTGGCAGCCAAACGGTGCGCTCGTGGGTGAGCGACCAGCCGGGCGTCCAGTCAATCTCGCGCGCGGGCTCAAATGGCATCGGCACCCAGTTGAACATGCCGCATTTCTGATTATGGTGATAGCGCGTGGCATATTGGCGTTCGCTGAAATGCAACAGCGCGGGCGGTGCAATGGCACTGTTGCCCAGCGCGTCGAGGCGAGCGCGTCGGCACGGTTCGTCGCCCGAGATCGAACAGCAATAGCGTTCGATAGCCTCGCCGAGGCAACTAACCTTAGCCTGAATTTCTGTCTGCCCCTTGCCGCCCGCCAGCACGGAATGCCCCAGCACGCGGTTGTCGCGGTGATCGCCTGAGTGCGCCGCCGAGGAGCCGAACAACTGGCTAGCGCCGAACACATACATTCCGTCGGGGGCGTCGCATTTGATAAGTGAGGGGATAAGGCCGGTGATGTCGCTGACGAGCGGTTCCAGCCGTGCGAAAGTTTCCTCCGGCGTGGCTGAACGGATGCCACCATCGGAGGCGAAGCGTTTGGGGCGCGGTTGCAGGACAACCGGAGCCATTTCCTGCCCGATCTCCGGCACAGACGGCAGTTCGCCATTCGAGGCGGCGAGCAGCTTGTGGGCTTTGCTTTCAAGCGTCCACGCATCGAGCGTCACGACGCCTTGCCGGATGCCTTGCGGCGGATGACCGGCTATCGTCGCCACCACGGCCGAGGCGATGGCCGCCGCGCTAAGCCCGAGACTTTCACGAATGCTCTGTTCCGGCGTCAAGGGGAAGGCCCTGCCCTCAGCGAGGATCGTGCTTTCAGCCTGGCGGATATTCTTAAGGCGGCGTAGCAACAGATTGAATGTTGCGTTGCCCCCGCCATCGTCGCCAGCTTCCAGCAACGGTCCAAGCCATATCTGAGCACCGCCAATGCGCACTGGCAACACGCGCGCGCCCTTGGCCAGCGCCGCCTCTACCGCTCCGCGCAAACGGGGATCGAGATAATCCTGGCACGCGATAACAGCCAAGGCTTCAGCGCACGCCTCATCTCCCACGCGGTAACGCCATTCTAGCTCGGCGCACATGGCGTTAAAGG
>JARRLC010000027.1:0-20292 GCA_037387425.1 Alphaproteobacteria bacterium | reverse complement strand
ACTGTACCGTAGCTAAAAACCTGTATGAATGGATGGGAGAAGAACGGATTGAGGCATTTGTTGATCGCCTTTACGACGTTATGTCTACTGATCCAGAGGCAGAATACGTCTGGAAATGGCACCCGGCAAATATGGATGAGGTGAAGGCGCGGCTTCGGTCGTTTATGGCTGGCTGGCTTGGAGGGCCAATGACCTATCCGGAGCTTTATGGTCCACCAATGATGCGCCGTCGGCATTTGCCGTTTCCCATTGGTCCCAAGGAACGCGATATCTGGATGAAATGCGCGCGGACGGCGTTGAAAGAGACCGTTGCCGATGAGCGGCTGCAGGAAGTTCTGGACCACGCACTGAGCACTATGGCGGATCATATGCGCAATCGGGATGAAAATGGGCAACCAGCTTCGGGAAGTTGTGGCTGCGGAGGAAGCTGTGGCGGTTGAGTGGGGGCACCTTGCTTTGATCTGTGGAGAGGAACTATGAAGCAGAAAATTTTGCAGGAAAAATATCCTGTGTTTGTTCTCGAATTATTAATCAGTACGTAAATAAAGAGACATTTTTGTTGACCTTGTAAGACCGGAATGCTTTACTTGCTGACATGAAAAAAGATGACGCCCGCAAGCTGGATCACCAAACGCTTGAAGCTATGAGAGAACGTGCTGTACGGCGCGTGCAGGAGGGGGAGAGCCCTGAAGTCGTGGCACGGATTTTCGGTATTGGTCGTGCTGCGATTTATCGCTGGCTGAGCCAGTATCGGCAAGGAGGCTGGGACGCGCTGAAGGCGAAGCCCGTGCCCGGTCGTCCGCCTAAGCTGGATAGCGAGAAGCTCCGTTGGCTGTACGATACGATCACGCAAAAGAACCCGCTGCAATTGAAGTTCGAATTTGCTCTTTGGACGCGGGAAATGGTGGCTGTTCTGATCAAGGACACATTCAAGATCAAATTGAGCGCCGTATCAGTTGGACGGCTTCTGGCGCAACTCGGCATCACTTGCCAGAAACCGCTCCATCGCGCTGTGGAACGCAACGAGGCTTTGGTACAGCAATGGTTGAAAACGGACTACCCGAAGATCAAGAAAATGGCGCAAAAACAAGGCGCTGAGATTTATTTCGGCGATGCCGCGCACATCCGCTCGGACCATCATGCTGGGCGGAGTTGGGGGAAGAAAGGGCAGACGCCGATCGTTGAAGCGACTGGTGCGCGCCACGGTATGAGCTTGATTTCGGCGATCACGTCGAAGGGGCATATGCGCTTCATGATCTGGGAAAAAGGTAGCGTGAATGCTGAGGTGTTCATCGAATTTCTGAAGCGCCTGATCGCCGGCGCCGATCATCCGATTTTCCTCATTGTCGACCGCGGTTCGGCGCATCGCGCGAAAAAGACACAAGCCTTTGTGGCGGCAACGGGCGGAAAATTGCGGTTGTTTTATCTGCCTCCATATTCGCCGGATTACAACCCGGATGAACTCGTCTGGAAACATCTTAAGGCTGACACCGTTGGGCGCATGGTTACCACCAGCAAAGCCGATTTCAAAGCCAAGGTCGTCTCCTCCATGTGCAGCCTACAGAAAAGGCCAGCGAAAATCCGCGCTTTCTTCCAAAAACCCTCCCTCAAATATGCCGCATAAATGTCTTCTTACTTTCGTACTGATTAATATTACAGCCCCGCAGAAAGTCCTGCCCCATATGCAGCACGCTTTCACAGGACTTCCTGCGGGTTAAGCGTACTAGCAAGCTATTGTTTCTAGTACAGCTTTATCCGCCGGAAATGCTGATGAGCGTTCGCAGTATATAAGGTCAGCATTTCCGGCAGGCTGTACTAGTCGTATGCGACGCCCCAAAAGCGAGCGATTATTTCTTCACCTTCTCGATCAGCTTTGTGGGCGTGATCATGTGCTTATCCAGCGCCGCTTCCTTGACATCCATGCCGAACGCCACCGCCATGATCTGGCTGTAGAAGACGACCGGAATATTGAAGTTGGTGCCGAACTCCTTGTTGATGCGGTCCTGGTACATCTCGACGTTAACCTGGCACAGCGGACAGGGCGTAGAGATGACATCGGCCTTAACGTCCTCGGCCGCCTGCAAGATTTTCGCCATCAGACCCAGCGTCTTATCCGGGCTGTAGACTGACACCGAACCGCCGCAGCAGGCGGTTTTCGGCTCGAAGGGCAAAACTTCAGCGCCGCAGGCTTCATGGAAGTTGTCGAGGAATTTCGGATCGTGATAGGTGTCGAAATTGCCGCCGCGTTCGGTCCCGGCGAAGGGACGCACCGTTTGGCAGCCGACCCAGCCCGCCACCTTCAGTCCGTTAAGCGGGTTCGTGACCTCGTGTTTGATCCGCTCATTGCCAACATGGTTGACCAGCACTTCGCAGACATGGCGCACATGAAGATCGCCCTCATAGGACAGCCCCGCCACGCTCAGCGCTTCATTGATCTCTTCCCGGGTTTTGGGATTGTCCCGTATGCTCTCATTTACGCCGTGCGTGTTGAGATAACACGCCGCGCAGGGGCTGATGACGTCCGCCGTTCCCTGCTGGCGCGCCTTGGCCAGATTGCGCCCCGACAGCGCCGAGGTCGCTAGCGGTCCGCATTTGACATGGGCGACGGAAGCGCCGCAGCAATTCCAGTCGTCAATAGTCTCCAGTTCGATATCCAGCCGCCCTGAGATCGCGCGGACCGACATATCGAGATGCTTGCCCGATTCCATTGAGCTGCAGCCCGGATAGTAGGTGAATTTGACCTTGCTCATAAATCAGCTCCCCGCCCGCTTTCTGTTCTGGATTTTCTCTGCCTCTGCGACGATGGCGCGTAGGTCGCCCGCAGCTTTCGTGCGGTGCGGCAGCAATAACCCCATGCGTCCCGCCTTCACCATGCGTGAAGCGATCGGCAGATTGGCCATAGCGAGGCGGAAACCCTCCATCAGGCCGTAGGAGAAGTAGTAGATCGCAGTAACGATGCGCTCGTCCGTCTTGCCGAACCAGCTCACAGACCTCCAAAACGCTTTAGAGAATTTGAGCGTTGGCTTCTGTGGCGCGTAGCCCTCGGCAACGGCGACACTCGCTAAGCTTTGCAGAACGGCCGTAACTTTGATCTGACGCGGGCAGCGGACCGTGCAGTTGTAGCACTGCGTGCAGTTCCAGATGGTGCTGGATGAAAGTACTTCTTCCTTCATCCCCGCGCGGATCATCATGAAGGTTTTACGCGGCCCGTTGTCCATTTGGTCGCCAATGGGGCATGAACCGGAGCACATGCCACACTGCATACACAACGAGATGCGGTCACCGCCCTCAATGTTGTCATAGACCCACTGCGCGAAGCCCAGATCGTATTTGCGGGCGGCTGTTTGGGGAAGTGGTTTCGTCATATTTTACATCCCCTTGAACGGATTGGGGCCAACGGAGTCTATCGTCTCCATGAACTTGCCAATGATGTCCGGCAGGTTCTTTGCGTCAGCGATGGCGATTTCGAAAGTCTCTACGCGTTCTTTCTCCAACATCATACTTTGCAGCGTTTCACCGACCTTCATCATACGCTCTTGAGCCATGGCCGAGCCGCGAACGAAGTGGCATTGATAGTCGTCACCCGATTTGCAGCCCATAAGCATCACGCCGTCATAACCCGACGAAAGCGCATCAGATACGCAGAGCAGGCTTACCGAACCGAGGCAACGCACCGGCAAAGTACGGACATACGGGCTCAGCGGTGTACGCGCGATACCAGCCATATCAAGCGCCGGATAGGCGTCGTTCTGGCAAGCGAGTATCAGCACACGCGGCTTTTCTTCCTCCTCATCCGGCACTTCCACTGCTTTGATCATGGAGGTCATCATATCGACGGTATAGTTGTCGAAGCTGATGGTGCGTACCGGACAGGCGCCCATGCAGGTGCCGCAACGGCGGCAGCGCGTAGGATTAACGATCGGATAGCCTTCCTCCGTCTCGTCGATAGCGCCGAACGGACATTCCACCGTACAACGGCGGCACTTGGTGCAGGCGTTGAGGTTGATCTTCGGGAAGGACAAATCGCCCGAACGCGGATGCAACGCCCGCCCCTGGCTGATGGCGCGAACGGCCTGAATGGCTTTCAGCGCTGCGCCAGTGGCGTCTTCTGCTGATTCCGCCATATCCATCGGCCGCCGAACAGGACCGCAGGTGTAGATGCCCGTGCGCCGCGTCTCATAGGGGAAGCAGATGAAATGGCTGTCCGAAAAACCATCGGCAAGGATAGGAACGTGCGGTCCCTGCCGGTATTGCAGGTTGAGGATCGGCGCGCCCTTATAGGTGACGCAAGGCTGGCCTGTTGGCGCCTCGGGCTGCTCACCGGCATAGCCCGCAACTGGGATCGGCGACATCGGATTGATGTCACACTCAGGGAGCGGCTCTCCATCATCGTCTACGGGCAGCACAGCGTTAGGCACCATACCTGTCGCCAACACCACCATGTCGAGGCCAGCAAGTGGCACCTCTTCGCGCAGCAGTTCGTCATCGACCTTAACAGTCAGACCGTCTTGAGCGGTGACGCCTTTCACTTTGCCCTTGATGAAGATTACACCCGCCGCTTGAGCGGCCCGGAAAAACTCTTCCGCCACGCCCGGCGTGCGCATTTCTTCATAGACAATGTAAACGCTGGTTGACGGATCAGCCTCGCGAATCTGGATCGCCTGTTTCAGCGATGCCGAGCAGCACACTGACGAGCAATACGGCAAGTGATCGTCGTCACGCGATCCGGCGCATTGCAGGAAGGCGACGGTTTTCGGCGCGTTGCCGTCCGAGCGGCGTTTCGGCGCTCCAGTGGCGAGCATCTCTTCAAACTGCACTGAAGTCACCACGTCGGGCGATATGCCGTAGCCAAGATGCCCAAGCTTGCTTGCGTCGTAAGGCCGCCAGCCGGTCGCCATGATGATAGCACCGACACGTTCTTCCGTTACCGCACCGTCTTCCTGCGTCAGTTCCACCGTAAAGTCGGTAGGAGCGCCGGAGGTTTTGGTTACGCGCGTGTTTAAGCATACCTTAATGCGGGACTCGCCCTTCACCGCTGCAACCAGTTCTTCCATGTCGTTGGGTTGCGGTTCGCGGTAAGGCGGAAGATGCGGAGTACGCTTCGACCAGCGCCGCGAATGCCCGCCAAGAACGCTTGTCGATTCGATCAGCAGCACTTCATAGCCCATGGTCGCGGCTTCGCGTGCGGCTGTCAGACCGGAAAGGCCGCCGCCAACGACCAGAATACGCTCCGAATAAGATTCGCCCTCATATCGCGACGGGAGCCCGACCTTGCGCGCTTCGACAAGCGCCATGCGCAGATAGTCGGCGGCAAGCATTTCTGTGTCGTCCTTGCCCGGCTCCGTCATCCAGATGACCTGCTCGCGCAAATTCGCGCGCACCACCTGCGTACCGTCAAAGCGGAATTTATCCACATTCACGCGTGGTGAGCAGGCGGCGATAATCGCCTGATTGACTTCTCCCGATTCGATATCGGCCCGGATCATAGCCAGACCTTCTTCGCCGCAGAGATAGTCGTGTGTTTTGCATCTCTCGGCCGGTATCTTGTATTCCCGGGTCGCGACTTTTTCCAACGCAGCCATAGGGACTGCATCGCCTATCCCGCAACCACTACAAAGATAGACACCAGGTTTCTTAGTTTCTGCACTCATGCCGTTGCCCCACCCCGTGCTGCCTGAATTGCTTTAAGAGCAGCCGCGGTTGCTGACTGCACCGACATGGAAACATCCAGCGGTCCGCTGGCGACGCCTGCCGAATAGATAGCGCCATCATCCCCGTGGGGAACGACAAAGCCGTAATCGTCGGTCATGCTGTTCGCCACTGGCAGGCCGCCTGTTGGCTCCATGCCTACCGCAAGCACCACGAGATCGTAATCGCGGTCGTAGATTTCGCGGGCAAGCGTATCTTCGCCGTGCAGGACGGGCTTGCCGCCATCACCTTCCGTGATGGACGCGACTTTCGACTTCACGAAACGCACCTGCGGGTCTGCCTTCACTTTTTTGTAAAAGCTTTCCAGCTTATCGTGGGCGCGGATGTCTATGTAATAGATGTCCACCTGACTATCCGCATACTGTTCACGCACATACGCCGCGTGCTTTAGCGAAGCCAAGCAGCAGATGCGCGAGCAATAGGGCAGGTGGTTGAGGTCGCGCGAGCCCGCGCACTGGATGAGTGCGACGCGCTTGGCCTCCTGCCCATCGGACGGGCGGAGAATGCGGCCTTGCGTTGGCCCTGTATCGGCGGCCAAACGCTCCATTTCTACATTGGTGATAACGTTGGCAATCTGACCGTAGCCATAAGATTCGAGCTTTTCAGCATTGTATGGGCTCCAGCCGGTTGCCCAGATGACGGCCGCAACATGCAAATCGAAAGTCTGTGGCTTTTCGTCAAGATCGACTGCACCATATTTACAAGCGCTCTTGATGGCTTCCGCCTCTGGCGTACCTATCACTTCTGGTGAGACAACGTAGCGCATGGGGAAGGCCATAGGATGCGGAAGATATGCCGCAGGAACGGTATCCATGCCGTAGTTAAATGCGTTCTTAACCTGTGTGGTGGCTGCTTTGGCGCAATCGCCACAGGCGGTACAGCGCGCGTTCACATAGCGCGGTGTGGTCTCAACAGTCACCTTGTAAGCACCGCGCGAGCCACTGACCTCGACGGGCCGTGTTTGCGTCAATACTTTGATTTTCGGATTATTTCTGATGCGCTGATAATTGATTTCCAAGCCGCATGCCGGATGGCAAAGCTTGGGAAAATATCGGTTGAGCTGGGCCACACGCCCTCCAAGGCTCACTCCCGCTTCCAATAGCACTACATCGTAACCAGTTTCAGCAGCCTCTACAGCAGCGGACATGCCGGCTATTCCGCCGCCCACTACAAGAACTGTTTCACTTCCCATCCTTGACCCCAATCACGCCTTGTATCGTCGGACTTGTCGTGTTGACATGAGTTTAATTGAACATTACTCTATTAGAATATGTATATAATACGTTCTGCTAGTACGTAAAGCATATTGGTTATAAAAGAGCGAGGAATAGATCCAAGGGGACACTGGCAGGGGCCGGCTTGAGGGAGTATGACCTAAATCAAATATTTATTTCCCAAGAAAAACGAGCCTTTGGTATCTTGGCCCAAAGAGATTTGATGTAGATCAACTCTCTTGGCCAAAATCTTGGACCTTTTTCTGTTTTCAATGTCGACGCTTGCAGGAGTGCAAGCGCGCGGACGCCTATGTGGCGCCGTCAACTTGGAGGAGGCTCATGTCCAAACTGGTTCCACCGCATGGCAGCGATACCTTAATGCCGCTGCTGGTCCCGGAGACCGAACGTGCGGAACTGTTCAAACGTGCCGAAACGCTGCGAAAAGTGCCGATGAACAGCCGTGAGACGTCGGATTTTCTGATGCTGGCTATGGGCGCTTATACACCGCTGTCAGGTTTTATGGGACATGACGATTGGCGCGGCGCTTGCGGCGATATGAAGCTTTCGAACGGCCTCTTCTGGCCGATCCCGATTACGCTTTCCTGCGACAAATCGCTTGCTGACTCCATCGCACCGGAAGAAACGGTGGCCCTCGTCGCCGAGGAAACCGGCGAGATCATGGGGCTGATGGACGTCTCTGAGAAATACACCATCGATAAGTCTTTTGAGTGCCAGCATGTTTTCCGCACCACCGACGAAAAGCATCCCGGTGTGCAGAAAGTTATGGCTCAGGGAGATGTCAACCTTGCGGGCCGCGTCACGGCGCTTTCCGAAGGCGTTTATCCCACACAATATAAAGGCTTCTATTTCCGCCCAGCCGAGACACGTGCGATGTTCACGGACAAAGGCTGGAGTAAGGTTGCCGCCTTCCAGACGCGCAATCCTATGCATCGCAGCCATGAACATCTGGCCAAGATCGCTGTTGAAGTCTGTGATGGCGTGTTCATTCACCAGGTGCTTGGTGCGCTGAAGCCCGGCGACATTCCGGCCGAAGTGCGCGTTAAAGCCATTGATGCGCTGACCGAGCAATATTTTGTGCCTGGCACATACATTCAGGGCGGTTATCCGATCGAAATGCGCTATGCCGGTCCGCGTGAAGCGTTGTTGCACGCGGTCTTCCGTCAGAACTTCGGCTGCTCGCATCTCGTCATTGGGCGCGATCACGCTGGCGTTGGCGATTATTACGGTCCGTTCGATGCACAGCACATCTTCGACACGCTGCCTGAAGGCAGCATGGTCATTCAGCCGCTGAAGATCGACATCACGTTCTATTGCTACAAATGCGGCGGCATGGCTACGGCCCGTACCTGCCCGCATGAGAAGGAAGATCGCCTTCAAATCTCAGGTACGCGTCTCCGCGAGATGTTCGCCAATGGCGAGACCATCCCTGCGGAATTCAGCCGCCCCGAGGTGGTGAAGGTCTTGCAGGACTACTACAGTAGTCTGGCGAAGTGACGATAGATTTTTTAAGCTAGTGGTCCTGTTCCAATATTTGCTAGTTCTTGCCGCGTGCAAAATTGCAAAACTTGGGATTTAAGGACCACTAGTAAGTTAATGTTTCTTGTAGAGCTTTCATGTTTTGACATTTGAAAACGGCCAATAGGCTGACAAAGATCAAATGTCGAATCCGCTCTACGAGATATAATTATTTTTGAGCGGATTTTCTTGCGCTATAGAGCATGAGAAAAGAGTGTAACAGGAAAGGGAAGGAAACTATGCCGACATTTGTGCACACTGAAAAATGCGACGGCTGCAAAGGCGGTGAATTTACCGTCTGTATGTATGTCTGTCCCAATAATTTGATGAAGCTCGACACCGATAGGATGAAGGCGTTCAATCAGGAACCTGAGCAGTGCTGGGAATGTCAGTGCTGCGTTAAAGCTTGCCCGCAGCAAGCTATTGAAGTTCGCTCGTTCCAGGACTGGGTGCCTATGGGCGGCGCTGTGATTCCGCTGCGTACTGATGATTCCATCATGTGGACCATCAAATTCCGCGATGGCGCAGTAAAACGCTTTAAGTTCCCTATTCGTACAACCCCGGTTGATTCTATCGATCCTTACGGAAACAAGCCGGCTGCAGGCAATCTTGACGACAACCTGCTGTTCACGGAAGCCAACAAGGTTCTTCCCACCATCTAAGGGCGTTTTCGCCGTTCGCGTCCATAGCGAAAGGTAAGACGTTAGCATTCCTTATAGGCATAAGTGAGGGTGTCTCTCTGGTGAGAGCCCCCAAGAGGACAGATATATGAGTGAAGGAACATTCGGAAATCCCACCATTGAAGAATTCAAGACCGATATCCTGCTAGTCGGTGGTGGTATGGCTGCATGCGGAGCGGCGTATGAAATCAAACGTTGGGTCGGCGACGATGTGAAAGTGACGCTGGTTGACAAGGCTGGCATCGACCGTTCAGGCGCAGTAGCGCAGGGCCTTTCGGCCATCAATACGTATCTCGGCGAAAATTCCCCGGATGACTATTGCCGGATGGTGTCCGCTGACTTGATGGGCATTACCCGCGACGACCTTGTGTATGACGTTGGCCGCCACGTTGACGGCACCGTGCATCTTTTCGAGGAATGGGGTCTGCCAATTTGGAAGACCTCCGAAACGGAAGGCGTGGCTTTGAAGGACGGCGGCAAGCCGGTCCGTTCGGGCAAGTGGCAGATCATGATCAACGGCGAAAGCTATAAGCCGATCGTCGCTGAAGCCGCTAAGAAAGCACTGGGCATTGAGAATATCTTTGAACGCGTGTTCATTGTGAAGCTGCTCCTTGACTCCAAGGAAGACAACCGCATTGCTGGCGCTGTCGGCTTCTCTGTTCGCGAGAACAAGATTTACGTGTTCAAGGCCAATGCTATCCTGTGTGTGGCTGGTGGTGCTGTGAACGTGTTCCGTCCGCGCTCGACTGGTGAAGGCATGGGCCGTACTTGGTACCCAGTGTGGAACGCAGGTTCGACCTACGCTATGGCCGCTGAGGCTGGCGCTGAGTTGACGATGATGGAAAACCGCTTCGTTCCAGCTCGTTTCAAGGACGGTTACGGTCCGGTGGGCGCATGGTTCTTGCTGTTCAAGTCGAAGGCCACCAACGGTTTCGGCGAAGAATATGTGACGAAGAATGCGCATATGCTGGCCGAGTTTGCGCCGTATGACAAAGCAACGGTTGTGCCGACTTGCTTGCGTAACCACGCCATGCTTCACGAAATGAAGGAAGGCCGCGGCCCAATCCTGATGGATACGGCCACCGCTATGCAGAAGCTCGGCGAAAACATGACGCCGAAGGAATTCAAACACCTCGAAGCCGAGGCGTGGGAAGACTTCCTCGACATGTGTATCGGCCAAGCTGGCGTTTGGGCAGGTTTGAACACCCGTCCGGAACAGTCGCCGTCAGAACTTATGCCGACTGAGCCTTATCTGCTTGGTTCGCACTCTGGTTGCTGCGGCATCTGGGTGTCGGGTCCGGAAGACCTCAACTCACCGGCTGAGTGGAAATGGGGCTACAACCGTATGACCACCGTGAACGGTCTGTTCACAGCTGGCGACGGCGTTGGCGCTTCTGGCCACAAGTTCTCGTCTGGCTCGCACACTGAAGGCCGTATCGCTGGTAAATCGATGGTCAAGTGGGTACGTGACCACAAAGATTACGAACCCGATCTCAAGGCTGACATCAAAGCGATTGCCGAGGAAATCTATCTCCCTGTGCGTAACTACTTCGAGCACAAGGACAAGACCACGGCTGAGGACGTTAACCCGTTCTATATCACGCCTAAGATGCTGCAAATGCGTCTGCAAAAAACCATGGACGAGTATGTTGCTGGTATCTCGACTTACTATCAGACCAACAGCAAACTTCTCGACATGGGCGTTGGCTTCCTGCAGGAGTTGAAGATCGACTCCAAGAAAATGCGCGCGAAGGATCTCCACGAACTGATGCGTGCATGGGAAAACTACCACCGCATCATCACGGCGGAAGCGCATCTGCGTCACATCCAGTTCCGTGAAGAGACCCGTTATCCGGGCTTCTACTATCGTGCGGACTATCCGAAGCTGGACGACGCCAACTGGAAGGTGTTCGTGAACTCGAGAATCAATCCAGAAACCGGCGAGTGGACGATGATCAAGCGTCCTCACGTCGATATGGTCGAGAAGCGTTACGCTGGCCAGGGCCACTAACGGTCTTTAAAAATATACGGGACGAGGGGTTGCAGAAGCAGCCCCTCGCTCTGTTCGTTCCACCGGAACTATATGAAAATTCAAAGTGTTGGGTCGGTAATTTTTAGCCTGCTCCCCTCATGAGAGGGGGAAAATAAGGATAGAGCGTATTATGGGTGAATCCGAGGAAAACGGCGGCGAAGGTGAGATGCGTCCCGTTTATGGCAGCGATGTCGAAATGAATGTTTTCGATGCGGTGCGCGCTCAGTCCGCGAATCCGGTACAGCCAGTGAAGCTCGGAGAGACGGACAGCTTTTGTTTCAATTGCCACAAAGATGTATCCTGCTGGAACGTCTGTTGTCATGGCGCTGATATTACGCTGCCTCCCTATGATATTCTTCGCCTCACACGCGCTCTGCACCTGACGCCCGCTGAATTTCTGGAAGGTTACACTCTGCCTGCCGAGCATACTGAAAGCGGCATGCCGGTTGTGAAAATCAAGATGGGCGGCGAAAATGGCGAAGGTGCATGCCCTTTCATGCATGAAACAGATGGCTGCCTCGTTTATGAAGCCCGTCCTTCTGCCTGCCGTTATTATCCACTCGGCCTGATTTCGATGAAAATGAAAGAGGCGGAGACGAAAGATGATTTCCATTTCATCGTTCGCGAGGAGCATTGCTGCGGCCATTCCGAAGAGAAGCAGCAGACCGTGTCCGACTTCCGCAAAGAGCAGGGCGTCGAAGCCTATGAGCGGGCCAATCGCGGTTGGATCGATATTCTGATGAAACTGGCGTCGTGGCGTTCGATGGGCGGTGTCATGGGCAAAGAGCCCAGCGCTCAGGTCAGACAGATGTTCTTCATGGTCACAACCGATGTCGAACGCTTCCGGCGTTTCGTGTTTGAGAGCCGGTTCCTGAAGGTTTACAAAATCCCTGAAGAACCGCTTGAACTCGCACGCAAAAACGATGAGATTTTATTGCAGCTTGGCTATGACTGGCTGAAGAACGTGCTCTTTAATGAGCCTACCGTCGAAATGCACGAGCAGGTGCTAAAAGATGCTATCGCCAATGCCCGCACGGAAGCTGGCGGCGCATAAAATTTTGCCTATGGATCAAATTGACCTGACATTTGAATGAGTTGATTGACTCTTGCCATCTGTGCGATGGGATTCAATTGTCAGGTTTGATCCACTAGCCCGCTCCATTCAAGAAAGCCTTCCCCATTTTCCGCGAGTGCCCATAAGCATTTCTTGCGGATACCGCATATTGTCAATCCGAGCAGCTCTATTTCAAAGGTTTAGCGCATCGGCTCACGCGGCCGATTGGACGCGCGTTCGCGCGCATGTGGCTCTGCATCCCCGACGAAGTGGGGAGGGCACAGCAGGGCATGGCGACAATAAGCCCTCTTGCTGAGCATGTTCTTTCACATATGCTTGTCATTGTGAATATTGGAGTGACAGACGGGGCAGGTTTTTGCAGCAAGCGATTATATTAGATAGCTTATTGCATAGGTTGGATAACTTTTGCGAGTGTAAAACTGTGTCAAATCAAAGGTTAATGTATGAACTTTGATTTTGATTAAATTGAATGTACTCTAACGTTATTGAATAAGTGAATACATACAGAGGCAGTAAGGCAAAGTTCTAGATATAATCAACCGGGGAAAGTCAATATGGACGGCACTCAAAGTAACGATCAACTTCTTAAAGACCTGTTGAGCCGAGTGGAAGCCCTAGAGCGCGAGGCGCCTAAAGACCAACTTACCTTAGGTGTTATTAGCGGTGATCTTGAACGTGCAATGTTTGCTTTTATGGTTGCGCTAGGGGCGACCGTTTTCGATACAGAAGTCGAAATGTTCTTTGCGCTCAGGGGTATAGCGGCGCTTCGAGACCCCAAAAAAATCAAAAAAGACCTACAGGAATTGGAACCGTCGGCGATCAAATTTGATCTGCAAAAGCACGGCGCAATGCCCCTTGAAGAGCTCATCCAACAAGCTGGTGAGATGGGGGTGCGGATTACCATCTGCAACCTATCAATGGACCTCATGGAAATCAGTCGCGAAGAACTGATTGATTATCCGCATCTGACATTTGCTGGAGTAGCCACTTTGATCGAAATGAGCAGTCGGTCGAAACAAACCATGTTTATGTAAAGAATACTTCTATCGACCAAAGCTTTACTTATCTTCCAAGGAGAAAAGCCATGAATGAAAGTGAATTGAAAGCTCAAAAGATCGCAAAACTTGTAGACGCCAGAGGCACTGCATGTCCCGGTCCCATGCTTGAGGCAAAACGCGCCATTGGCGAATGCCCGGTCGGCGAAGTCATGGAAGTGCAATCGTCTGATAACGGCACGATCGTCGATATTCAGCGCTGGTGCAGCAAGGCAGGCCACGAATACCTCGGTGACATCGAGAACGACGGGTATTGGAGCGTTTACCTGCTAAGGAAGGCATAAAAGTGAGCCCCCACGACAGCAATAGCACACCAAAAATTCTCGTGTTCTCAACGAACGCGATCTCGGATCCGGGAATCGATCAGGCAGGCAGTGCGCATTTGCACTACTCGACAGCCGTCCAAGTTATCTCGTTGCCCTGCTCCAGTGGCATCAAACCTCTATGGATCGTTCATGCCCTGAAACGTGGTTTCGATGGGGTGTTTGTTGCCGCGTGTGGGGGCGATTGTGCTTATCTTACTGACTGCACGACACGCACCAGCGCGCTCGTGGCACGGGCGCAGGCGCTGATGAAAGAACACGGGATTAGTCCAAAGCGACTTAAAATGTCGGGAATCTGTTCCGTATGTGCCGACAACTTCGTTGCACATATGAACAACTTTCAACAGGAGTTAAAATCTCTTGAAGCCTAACACTAATAAACGTCCGTTGGACTACGACGTGATGGTTGTTGGCGCCGGTGTCGCCGGTATGGAAACTGCGGCATCACTGGGCGATATGGGCTACCGCGTGTTGTTGGTGGATAAAAACGCCAGCATCGGCGGAAGAGCCATCCTTCTCAGCAAGGTCTTCCCGACGCTGGATTGCGCCAGTTGTATCGTGACGCCGAAAATGGCGTCCGTTTCGCATCATCCCAATGTGCAACTCATGACCTACAGCGAAGTTGACGGCATTCAACGTAACGAAGATGGTTCGTTCGCTGTGGAGATGCACAGAAAAGCATCCTATGTTGACTTTGACGCCTGTACAGGATGCGGAATGTGCGAAGAAGTCTGCACGGTCGCTGTGCCGGATCAGTACAATTACGACCTGGTCACGCGCCGGGTTGCCCATATTCCTTTTCCTCAAGCGGTACCGAAGAAGGCCGTGATCAATTGGCGCGGAGAAGCGCCCTGTACGATTGGGTGTCCGGGCGATGTCAATGCCAGTGGCTATATTTCGCTGGTCAGAGCAGGACGCTACAAAGAAGCTTTCAACCTGCATCTGGAAAACGCTCCTTTGGTGGGGAGTTTATCGCGGGCGTGTAATGCGCCGTGCGAATCCGCCTGCACACGTAGCAAGAAAGAAGGAACGCTTCACATCCGCGGCATCAAGCGGTTCATGGTGGACCATTACTACGCCGAGCATCCCGAACCGGAATACGGTCCGGTTGAAAAACAGTTGGACACACGAGTTGCTGTTGTCGGTTCTGGTCCGGCGGGGTTAAGCGCTGCATTCTACCTCGCACGGCAAGGCCATCAGGTTACGATTTTTGAGGCGGAAGCCGAAGCTGGCGGTATGCTGCGAACCGTTATCCCCTCCTATCGTCTTCCCAAAGACGTTGTCGATCGCGACATCAAGAACGTAACGGCGTTGGGTGTTGAAATCAAAACCGGGCACAAGGTCACTTCTTTGCCGGACCTCAAACAGCAGGGTTTCAATGCCATTCTGCTGGCAGCCGGAGCGTCAGAAGAAAACAATTTGGATATTGAAGGTCAAGATCTGGATGGCATTACTGGCGGCATGCAATTCCTGCGTGAAGTCAATATCGGGGAAATGCCTGATGTTAAAGACAAAAATGTCATGGTCATCGGCGGCAGCAACACGGCTGTGGACGCGGCCAGGGCCGCCATCCGCATGGGAGCCGCGAAGGTCATCATCAACTATCAGCGCGGGCGCAAGAAGATGCCAGCGCATCCTCGGGAAATAGACAGGGCTGAAGAAGAGAGCGTAGAACTTATGCTCTTGAGTGCGCCCAAAAGGTTTATCGGCAAGGACGGCAAACTTGTTGCAGTCGAATGCCAAAGCGTGGGAAAAGGTGACGTTCCAATTGAAGGTTCGGAAGAAGTCATCCCGATAGATATGGCAATTCTATCTACCGGCCTTTCGCCGTCTGTCGCTCATTTCCCGGCCGAAATAAAAAATAGCGAAGGTCTTCTGAGTACGAATCGACAGACCTTTCAGACATCCGATCCAGATGTTTTTGCTTGTGGGGACTGCGTTAAGCCACACACGATGATCATCAATATCATCGCTCAGGGGAGGCGGGCGGCGTTCTCTATCGACCGTTACTTGAAGGGCGAAGCGCTGGACGCGCCATCCCAAAGCGCCCAGCAAAAGGCTGACAAGAAGGTCGTGCTCGAAGAAGCAGAACATTTTGTGGAGCGGCAACCCGTTCCACAACCGGTACTGCCGCTTGATGTGCGCCAAAAAACATTTGAATGTTATGAAAAGGCCATGACAGAGGCGGAGGCACGGCAAGAAGCCCAACGCTGTATGGACTGTGGTGAGTGCTCTCAGTGTATGGAATGTGTTAGTGTTTGTGCTCCCAATTGTATTGACTTCACTCAGAAGCCAACACCTATGTCACTCAATGTGGGCACGGTCGTTGTTTCAACCGGCTTTAAGATCCTCGACCCGGCGATCAACGAATTGCTTGGCTACGGCAAATTGCCCGACGTGGTCAGCGGACCGCAGATGGATCGGCTGGTAGCGCCGACGCGTCCTTACAACTCTGTGTTAAGACCTTCGGACGGTAAGGAACCTGAGAACATCGCCATCGTTCTCTGCAACGGATCGCGCGATCAAACAGTTTGTAACCCGCTCTGCTGCCGTATCGGCTGCATGTATTCCATTAAATTGGCGCAGCTCACCATGGGCGCTTTGCCGCTGGCAGATATCACGATCTACACAATTGATGTTCGCGCTTTTGGCAAGGGATATGATGAGTTCTATGAACAGTCCAAAGCCATGGGAATTGAATTTGTCAAAGGCAAGATTGCGCGAGTTGAACAACTCCCCAATGGCAATATGGCGTTGCACTTCGAAGACCAGCTTGGCGAAGGCGGAAGGAAGATCCGTGAACACGACCTCGTGGTTCTGACCGTGGGATTCCTGCCTAACACAGATCCATTTTCTCTCTACAAGGGAGGAGAACCATTGGCAGCGAACGATCTCGGATATGTAGGCGAAATCGATCCCATCAGCGAGCCGGCCTGTACGAATATCAATGGACTTTTCGTGGCAGGCACCGCCATTGGCGCGATGGATATTCCAGACACTGTGCTGCATTCCGGCGCAGCCGCAGCCCAGGCAGCCGCTTATCTTGAGCAAATGAGGGGCAAGTAATGACAAATAGACGACGTATCGGCGTCTACATATGCCACTGTGGCGGAAACATCTCCGACTTTGTGAACGTAGAAGAAGTTGCAAATGCGTTCAAAGATGAGCCAGAGGTCGTGATCTCACGGACATATTTGTTTGCCTGCTCGGATGCATCGCAACAGGAAATGGCTGACGAGATTAAGGAAAAGCAACTGGATGGCTTGGTCATCGCCTCGTGTTCTCCGAAACTTCATATGTTTACGTTCCGCGCCATGGCGGAACGCGCCGGACTGAACCCCTACCAATACGTTCATGTCAATGTCCGCGAACAATGTTCCTGGGTGCATTCGGATAACACAATCGGCGCCACCGAGAAGGCCATCAACCTTGTGCGTGCCGGGGTGGCCAAGTGCGCTTTAACGCATCCGCTAACAGCTATTCGGATCGAAACCCAACCACGCGTTCTGGTTATCGGAGCAGGCGTAGCCGGTATGCGTGCCGCAATCACGCTAGCGGGAATGGGGCTGTCGGTCTTCCTTATCGAGCGAGAGAGCGAACCGGGAGGCTGGGCATCGCAAGTTGGGCGGATGGGCCCCGACGATAAGCACGGCCCCAAGGTCGTCGCAAACCTGCTGGAGCAGGTTAAAAAACATGAGAACATTATTCTCTATACCAATGCAGAACTGACAGCCAAAAGCGGTCATATCGGCGATTTTACCGCGACGGTTCGTCTGAATGGCAAAGAGGATGTCACACTCAACGTAGGGGCATTTATTGTTACGACAGGCTTCACCCCCTATGAACCCCGCGATGGCGAATACGGCTGGGGCACGTCTGGAGTGCTCACGTTAATGGAATTTCGTCAGATGCTTGAGGCTGGCGAAGATACGTTGACATACAAAGGAAAACCGGTGCGCGATGTCGCATTCATCTACTGTGTCGGCAGCCGCCAGACAAAAAGCGACACATGCCCGGAACCCAACACGCACTGCTCGCGGTTCTGCTGTATGGCTACGGCTTTCACAGGCAGCTTGCTGCGCGAGTTCGAAGAAAAATCTGGCCAAGTCATTAATCAATACCACCTCTATCGCGATGTCCGCACCTATGGGCATCTTGAAACCGTGTACACAAAGGCCCGCGCCGATGGAGCGCTCTTCCTGCGCTGGGATCCAAAAGAACCGCCGCAGGTGGAACAGTGCGATGACCGTCTGGCGGTCAAAGTCAAAGACACGCTGATAGGCGATGAAGAGCTGGAGATCGGCGTGGATTTGGTGGTGCTCGCCACCGGCATGACGCCCCGAGAAAACGACGCGCTCAACGATGTGCTGAAGGTTCCTAAGAGCAAGGACGGATTTTATAACGAGATACACATCAAGTTGCGGCCGGTCGAAACCGCCATTGATGGCGTCTGCATTGCCGGAACAGCGCAAGGCCCTAAAAATCTGGCTGAAAGCGCTGCATCATCGCTTGCAGCAGTGTCCAAGACAGGCGCGCTTTTGAAAAAAGGCTACCTGAACCTGGAGCCGCTTGTCGCCAAGATTGATACAGACAAGTGCGTTTGGTGCGACGAATGTCTCAAAGCCTGTCCCTACGGCGCAATTGAACGAATGCTTTGCGGCGACAAGGAAGTTGCGATGGTCATTGAGTCGTCATGCAAAGGGGAGGGGGCTTGCGTTCCAGTCTGTCCGCAAAACGCCATTGATATCGAAGGCTACCGGGAAGACCAGATTCTGGCGATGATCGATGCAAGCCTTAAAGAATTGGTGACAGCATGAGCGAAACTCAGACAACAAGATTGCGGGATATGCTCGATATCGCTCAAGACGAAATGATCATGAGGGATCGCATCGCAAGCATTCTCGAACAAGGCCCGAAGACAATTCCAGAACTTGCCCAGACGCTAGGTTACTCCACCTACGAAGTGACGGTTTGGCTTTTTGGTATGCGCCGCTATGGCATGGTTGAAGAAATCGGCCGTGCGAATGTGGATGGATACTTCCAATATGAACTCTCGAAGCGGCATTAGTCTTGATTCCGCTGAGTTGGTGAGAAGGGACTAAATGATGAGAGTGTCATCGGAATTAGCGGCACGCATGAAGAAAGCGGAAGGATTCAACGCCGGGGCGTGCTTCCATTGCGGTATATGCACGGCGCTCTGTCCGCTGGGATACAAAATACTTCCCCGCAAACTGTTCCGCGAGGCCATGCTTGGACTTGAAGACAGGGTCCGCGAGAATATCCCGCAGATCTTCTCCTGTCTGCTGTGCCGCATGTGCGAAGAAAACTGTCCGTCCGGGGTCCATATTGCGGAGAACATACGTACCCTCCGCCACCTGATCAATCAGCAAGAGTTTGGCCTGAAGTAGGAAGATTATTGAATGCGTACACCGATTGCACCCATTCTGGGAATTTTCGCCGATAACGTGCGCAAGCGCGGCAGTGTTCTGCCGCTGTCAAAGCGGACGGCTACGGAGTGGGCCAGCGGGCTCAATATACCACGCGGCGGCGAGACGGTTATCTACACCGGTCATATGTATCAAATGATACCCGCCATTTCTGCCATGGCTTCTCAGTTAGCCATGCTCGAAAACTCGTTTTTAACCCGGTTTTTCGGCATAGGCCGCCTGATCAACAAGTTTATAAATCTGTCCTTCTTTATGGGCCTTACGGCTTCAGCGGAAAAAAAGCGGCATTCCAACCAGGTGTTGCGCGACATTGTCGGACTGCTTCGCGACGCGGGGGTTGAATTTGGCTATCTGTATGAAGACGAGCTTTACGCTGGCGCTCTCCTTTACGACGATGGACTGGATGAAGCCTTTGGCGAGCATGCTCGTCGAATAACGGAGCAACTGAAAAAGCAAGGCGTCCGTCGCCTGATCACTGTTGACCCTCACACCACCAAGATGCTTCGTCATGCGTTTCCGCATTACGTCAAAGACTTCGATATTGAGGTCCAGAGCTACCTGGAAGTGCTGGCGCAGAATAAGCAAGCAATCCCGAAGGCCATGGAACCGACAAACAGGGAGATCGTGATTCACGATTCCTGTGTCTATGCGCGCTACGAAGATGTTTGTGAACAACCCCGAGAACTGTTGCGGGCTGCAGGACTTGCCGTACAGGAGCCGGAACTATCCGGTAAGTCAACACATTGCTGCGGTGGACCGTTAGAGTCACTTTTCCCGGCCGAGTCGCAACGAATTGCTGGAAATCGCGTGGATCAACTTGAGGCGCAGGGGAAGAACGTGGTGACTATGTGCCCGTTCTGCTGGGTAAACCTCACTAAGGCCGCCGGAGACAGGCTTGTCATCAATGACATTGCCAGCGCTCTTGCCGCGAGTGCGCGTTCTAAGAAGTCCTGATGCCAAATCCGGCCGACCAATTTCCGGCGAGGGGCTCCGGCCACCGGTAGAATAACGTGCTCACGCGGGGATCATATCGCATTATTCGATGAGGGCTTAGCGTTTTTATACTTGCCGTACGTGGGATGTTGCTTTTTCTCATTATCGGCAGCGTCTTGTCGCGACTTTCTAGTTCTGCCGCGCTCAAATGCGATGTTAATGCGATCATGCCCCTTTCATATTACTGCCTCGATTCCGTAAGGGGATCCCCCGTCTCATGAATCTATC
>JARRLC010000026.1:0-29185 GCA_037387425.1 Alphaproteobacteria bacterium | reverse complement strand
TAGAAACCGGGAGACGACATGGCTAATGGTGCCGGAATGGGCGAACGGCCTCAAGGGGGCTCGCTTTGTGTTCGCCTCGCCCCGGCGACTGACGCTTTTGACCCCGAACGCCCATTCCAACACATTGCTGCCATGTCATGGACGCCACGATGTTGCACTTCGGAGTTGAAGGGGCGCTTGTTATCATCTCGTTAGCTGAAGTATTTCGCCTTTTCCTAGCGTCGCCATATCGCCTGCGAGGCGGCGCACGGGGGCGCTCAAGGCTGAGAGCGTTGCGGTTGGGAATTCGCCCGTCAGCGAGGCAGTCAGCATACGCAGATAGGTGAGTTCTCCGCCGCCACTTTCAACGAATGTGGGCGTCCACGAAGCGGCCTCGCCGCCGAGAATGAGGCTGCCACGTCGCATCAGATAGCCGGGCAACACGCCGCAATTACCGAAAATGAGCACTGTGCCGGCGATCATCCGCGAGGCGGGGTGGTCGCCAGCATCGCCGCCGATCGCGATAAGCCCGCGCCGCAAGCGGTCCCCGGCGCGTGCGCCTGCGCGGCCGCTCACGGTAATGACGCCGCCTTTTAAGCCGTGCATTTCGCCGGAGCGCGGTCCGCCCAGAAAATCGCCCGCGTTGCCCTGTATGCGGATGCGTCCGCCGGACATGCCGCTGCCTGCGAAGGGGCCGCAATCGCCCGCAATCGTCAGTTCGCCGCCATTCAGCCTGCGTCCCGCATAAGCGCCCGCGCAGCCTTCCACCGTGATGCGGCCTTCGCTCATGCCAGCGCCGATATTGTCGAGCCGTGCGCCATATGCCCCCGATATAATGCACACATGCGCCGCATCGTTGCCCTCAATGCGGAATACATCGTCCACGGTGAGCGGGGTCCGCGTGGTGTTGACGGGGAGTGCGGCGATTTCGGATTCGCTCAGACTGCCCAAATGCTCAGGCGTGAGACGGGAGAGATCAAGCCGCTCGGGCGGTGCATCGCGAAGGGTTAAGGTGAGCGCGGTCATGGCAAAAGCTCCCGCAAATGAAAATGATGCGGCCCCAGTTTGCCGCCATAATTGCCCGCGCTGATGCCCACAAGTCCGCCTTCCGTGCCAATGTTGATGAGCGCGGCAAGTCCGGCGCGCATGCAGTCGGCGACGGCGTCGAATGTCAGCCCGTCAATGACGATCTCCAAGACCGAGGTCACGTCTGCCGAAAGCCGCGTATCGGAAACGCCTTTCAGCGTGGGGCAATAGGCGTCGTTCGTGGATGCGATCATGAACTTGTATTTCGAGCCGACCTTGGAGCCCGACCGCACCACGCCTCCGGGAAACGGCAGGATCGTGTCAGGCACCGCGCGCATGGCGGCAACGGCGGCCTCGGCGGCGGCGAGGGTTTCGCTCGTGCTGCGCCCAAGGATTATGAGGTTGCCGCCGCCCACAGCTTCGCCGGTAGTGCCAGCGGTCGCTTCGCACAAAAATTCACCCTCCATCACCGGGATGCGCCAAAAGCGTTTGCCGTTCAGCACTTTCGATGACTGATGCCCGTCGCCGAAATAGCGCAAATTCGCGCCCAGTTTGATGCGCTTGCCGTTTTCATCGCCGTCGATCCCGGAAAAGCACGCGGCTCCTGGGCAGGTGAGCACGCATTGCCCGACGCGGTCCACAGTGATTTTCTCCAGCCCGTCCGGCGCCATGGACATGATGAGCACGCGCACGCCCGGACGTCCGTCTGGCGTCTCGGAGGGGGAAAGTTCGTGGTCGATCCCCGCTTCGCAACCGCAGCCGATGACCGAGGTGGCAAAACCTGTCAACGAAGTGGCGGCGATGCGCGCCCATTCGGCGGTCGGTCCGGTGATGTGAAGCGCGGTCGCCGTCATGGGGAAGGCTTCGGCGAAGGTGGCGTCAATGGTGAGGCCATTCAAGACGATAGGGCCGTCGGGCGCGTCGCCGCCGTCTTTGCCGCGGCCTGTCAGCCGGTCCCATAGCCCTGTTGCTGTGCGTGGTTTTACTTCCGGCATGGGTGCACCTCGAAGTGGCTGGGGCCTCCGTTGAAAGCATCCGGGACAGCAAACGCTCCCGCGGAAATTCCGTATTGCTCAGCATAATAGCGCTCAAGCCGCGCGTCGATCTGGCTGGAGCCTTTGGGCGGCTTGAGATGATGTGTACGTCCCCAGCGGTAGGGCTTCACCTTGCCGCCTTCCACGATCAGATCGCCGTCTTTGAACACATAATCGGCGGCGGAGAACATGGCGGTTTTGTCGGCCTGCTCGGTGTAAACGGAAATGTCCGCCGCTGCGCCGACGCCGAGTTGCCCGCGATCAGCCAGCCCCAGCAAGCGGGCGGGCGCGGCGCGGCTCATGATGGCGATCTCGTAGAAGCTATATTCGCGGGTCAGTTGCGGCAGAAGCGCCATGTCCATGGCCTTTTTGGGCAGGCGCGCGATCCATGCGGCGCGTTCGCCCGCGTCCATCAACAGATGCAGAATTTGCGGATAAGTGGTGAACGGCGCTCCATTCGGGTGGTCGGTGGTGAAGTACACTCGCCACGGATCGTCGATCAGCAGGAAGAGTTCCAGCCCGATGGCCCATTGCAGCGCGTTGTAATAGTTCTTGGCCTTATACGCATACGGTACGATGCCGCCGCCGGTGCCGTCGCCGTCCCAGAGGATGGTCTTTTTCGGGCGCGCGTCCGAGAGGCTGGCGTATTGGCGCACCACATCGCCGGAGAGGGTGACTGTCTGTCCGAACATCACTTGGCCGACATCGGTGGTGACGTTTTTGTGCTGGCTGATGGCTTCGGCAAGAAACGCGCTGGCCGAGGAAAAATGCCGTTTGCCTTCGCTGGCGTAGGCGTAAAATTGCAGGTGTGCGAGGTGGATCGGCAGGCCGCCCGCCGCTTCCATGGTCTGAATGGCGGTTATGTAGCTTTCGCCAGCTACGCCGAGATTGTTGCAATGCACATGCAACGGGTGCGGAATACCCAGCCGGTTCACCGAGGCTATAAGCGCCTGCATAATGGCGCGCGAGCTGACCCCGTAAGACGGCACCACGTCGTCCAGCCCGAAGGTGCGCACGTTTTCCTTGAAGGCCGCGCCGCCGCCTGCGTTCACCACCTTCACGCCCAGGCATTTGGTGGCAGCGATGCTCCACGCCACGTAATCGTCGAGCAAATCGGTGCTAATGTTGCCCTCGCCATCGCGCAGCATTTTCAGCAGGAAATCAGTGTTGCCGAGCACCGCCAGTGCGCCACGATCAATATACGGAATGTCTGCCAGCTCTAAGTGTGCCTGCACTGCACCTTGCGCGACCAGCGCTGGCTCGATGACGGTTGTGAAGCCCATTTCCGCGTAAAGCCGCCCGGTTTCATATGTTGACCACGGTGCGGTGGAAAACGGCGCGTGTCCGGGGT
The DNA here is from genome assembly GCA_037387425.1 of Alphaproteobacteria bacterium. Classification (GTDB taxonomy): domain Bacteria; phylum Pseudomonadota; class Alphaproteobacteria; order Rhizobiales; family Rhodomicrobiaceae; genus JARRLC01. Next base: position 25,795 of record JARRLC010000026.1, on the reverse strand, counting down.
GCGGGTCCATGCCGGGGTGCTGTTCCAAAAGCAGCGTGCGGCTAAGATTTACGTTGTTGCCCGCGATGTGAGAGTGCAGATCAATGCCGCCCGCCATCACGATTTTGCCGGAGAGGTCGTAGGTTTCCTTCACGCTGTCCGGGATGTTGGGCGCGGCGACGATATGCCCGTCCTCAATGAAGAGGTCGCCGACTTCGTCGCGTCCGTTGGCCGGGTCGATGATGCGTCCGCCTTTGAGCCTGATCATGATGCGCGCGCCTCTAACTCTTTGTTTGTCGCGCTTTCGCGAGCGGCGAACCGGTATCCACTTCGCCTGAAAGCGCTAACTTGCTGAGAATGCCGCCGAGCACCGCCGCTGGAGTGGGGAGAGCAGGCGCCTCTGGCGCTCCCTCCGCCTCGTTATGAACGAGCGCTTGCATGGCTTCGCTATAGAATTCGGCGCTGAAATCCTTGCCCGGAACCGCCGTTTCAATTTGCACTGTGGGCGGCTTGGCAAACGTGGCGTTTGGCGCAGTGATGGCGATAAGCCGCGCATCCGTTCGCCAGCCTGGTGCGGCTGCCTCAAACGACGACAACCACACAATCGCGTCGCATTCGCCCGCCGAGACCATACGCGCGGCGTCGAACCTCCACGGGTCGTATTCCGGGAAACCGCGCGCAAAGCCGGTGCGAGGCGGGAAGCCGGTCGTCCAGCTTGCAACGAGCGCCGCCGTTTGCTGGCCAGCGTCTGTGATTGCTCCTTGTCCGAGCGGTAGCGTGGTGACGCGCGTGCCCTTATTGAGCGCGCCAGCTAGCGCCATCAGCGATTCCACGCCCAAGGGCCCAAGATCAGCCGGTGAAAATGCGATGACGCCGAACCGCGAGGTGATCATCCGCCCCGCGATGTCTTCTATTCCCTCGCGCGAAAGCCCGCCATAGCCAGCCGCCGGGATAGGTCGCCCGATCACGCACGCATTCAGCACCGCTAGAATGCCGGGAAGCGCTGCGACATCGCCGCCGAGCAGCCGAGCTTCATCGGCCCCAAGGGCGTTCGCTGCGCCGCCTGGGCAGAGCCACAGCACTTCACGCGGTGTGCCAACGCCTGCCGAAAGGGTAGGGGAGCCAGCCAGCACTTGCTTTAACGTCGCCGAGCGGCCCGCCTCTGGCCCGACCAGCAACAGCACGTCGGCGCGGGTGCGGGCTTCGCGCGGAGTGGTGAACATCAGCCCCTTATCAGCCGTCAACGAGTGCAGATTAGGCGCACGGCAGAAATCGACCGCGCCGCCAATATGTGCCGCCAGTTTGAGCGCCGCCCGCATGCCCGCCACATCAGAGCCGTGGCCGGTGATGAGACCAAGCCGGGCGTTTACAAGGATGTCAGCCGCGCGGGTGAGTGCGGTGTCGAGCGCGGAGCTGCTTTGTTCTATGACCGTTGTCACGAGGCGTATTTTCCCACGGTAAAGATGTACGTGCTCCGCCCATTATTACGAATGCCGGAAACGATATCCGCCATTTATCACACGGAGCTTTACGCGTTCTCAATGGGAAACGTACTCTATTGGTTTGGCTGTGGGTAATGCGTATTCATCCGGGGCGAAGCAGGCCCCGGATGCAATCGCGCGGCAAACATTTATGCCGTGCGGGATTTGCCCCAGTAAAATCTAAAGCTGAACAAAATGCTTAGTTTTCATCGACGTTGTATTTCTCTTTAATGCGCTTGTACGCCTCTGGGCGGATACACTTTAGCACCCGCATCCTGCAGGCGGTATAAGTATAATTATCATATTTAACGACGCTGATATATTTTCGTCCAGTTTTCTTATAGTGTTCAAAGGCAACGTGACAATAGCGTTTTTTTCCACTTTTTTCTTTTATTATGGGATATATTGTGCTGTTATAGACATTCTTCACACCATTGCCATAACATTTTTTGATTTCCTGAGATGTTATTCCGATCACGCGTACTTCATGGTCTATAGCTATGTCTGCTGGGGATTTTTTATATATACTAACCCCAGGAGTTGATCTTGAACAGGAAGCCAACACGCTCCCCATAACGATCAACGCCAAACTCAGTATAAAATATCTGCTGCGAATGCTTGACATTTTGTTCCCCCTGTCATGCCCCAAGGTCGTACACAACAATTCGTATGCGGTGGAATTATGAAACCGTAGGGGGAATTACGCAGTTCAAGCCAGATATTCTGGATAAACGCCTTGGGGTCTCCTGCAAGTATTCCTAAAGTGCTATTGTGTCGTTATTTCCAAATTTGGAAACGGTCGCGAGACAGCGAGGCTAATTTTTGCATTCAAGTGTAATCAAAGTGACGGCCTTTGCCCGTCTTCATCTCGGCTTTCTTGATCTTGAGGGCGGTTTCGGGCGGCGTTTTGGCAGCTTAGGCGTCGCCGTTGCTAATCCGGTTACGCGGTTGCGGATGTCTCAGTCCACTGCGCTCGTCGTGGAAGGACAGGAACAGGAGCGGGCGCAGCGTTATCTGCTTGCGCTTGCTGGCGCTTTTTCACGTCCGGCGCACTACCGATTAATCGTTGAAGAAGCCATTCCCGCTCATGCGGGCCTTGGGTCTGGAACTCAGCTTGCGCTGGCTATCGGCGCGGCTTTCAGGATGTTGGAAGGGCTTGAAATATCTCCGGTAAAGCTGGGCGAGACGCTCGGCAGGGGCATGCGCTCCGGCATTGGCATTGGCGCGTTTACCCATGGCGGGTTTGTCGTCGATGGCGGCAAGGCCAAAGGTGGAGGCGCGCCGCCAATCGTCGCTGCGTTGCCCGTGCCGGAAAGCTGGCGTGTCATTCTCATTTTCGATAGGGCCGCGCAAGGCGTCTATGGTCAGAATGAACTTGAGGCTTTTCAGGATCTGCCGCCCTTTCCGGCGGAACAAGCCGCGCATCTTAGTCGCCTCACGCTCATGCAGGCGCTGCCAGCTCTGGCGGAGGGCGATTTGCAACGTTTCGGTAATGCTGTGGATGTTATCCAGCAGACTATGGGCGCGTATTTCGCCAAAGCCCAAGGCGGTGACATTTTCACCAGTTCCCGCGTAGGCGCCGCGCTTGAGATGCTGAAAACGCAAGGAGTAACGGGATTAGGGCAAAGTTCATGGGGGCCAACGGGTTTCGCGTTCGTTAAAGGCGACGAAGAGGGGCATATGCTTATTGAGGCGTTGCAAAAGCAGAAGTTGGATGAAGGTCTGGGCCTTCAACTGACTAAGCCCCACAATAAAGGTGCTGAAATCGCGGTTATACGCGAGCATACGGATGGCGGGAACAGCCGCACCGATGAAAATAGCGCGCATGGAGGAAATACACATGGCTAGCCCGAACATTCTGCACATGGTGTCGCCGCAGAAACATGTCAGTCCGTTCGATGTGAATTTGGCGCTTGATGCAGGGTATGACGCGGTTGTCCCTTACCCTTTGGTTGTGCCGCAGGACATTCGCGGGCTTGTGCAAGATGCTATCTTTTCGCGCGCGCCGACCGATGGACCACGCACAGGGTTGTTCATCGGCGGGAGAAACGCCATTGTCGCGCTTGATATGCTCACCAACGCGTGGGAGGCGATGGTGCCGCCATTCGCCATCTCGCTGTTTGCCGATCCTGCCGGAGCGTTCACCACAGGCGCAGCTCTGACTGCGATTGTCGAACAACGGCTTAATGAGCAAACCGGGACAGGGTTGGCGGGCAAAAACGTGCTGATATTGGGTGGGGGAGGCGTTGTAAGCTTTGTCGCTGCTGTCATTGCTGCACAAGAAGGCGCAGTCGTAAAACTCGCCGGTCACGATGGTGACGGGCGCGTGAAGCAGGCCGTTGCCGATATGCGCTCGCGCTTCAATGTGCAAGTAACCGCCGTGGATGCCTCCAGCGATGAGAAACTCTGCAATTTGATTGCTCAAACACAAGTCTTGCTGTGCGCTGCGACCGCAGGGACGCGCGTCGTGCCTATGGGGATGTTGTCAGCGGCGGGGGAACATCTGGAAATTGCCGCGGACACGAACGCGGTCCCGCCATCCGGCATTGAGGGGATCGGCTTGCAGGATGACGCCGCCCCGCTCGTTAATACGGTTGCTGTGGGGATCGGGCCGCTTGTTATCGGCAATATCAAGTATCAAGTGCAGGCGGGGCTTTTCCGGCAGATGATCGCCTCAGACAAGGCGATCGTACTCGACTTCCGTGATGCGTTTAAATTGGCGACCGAAATCGTTCGGCGGTGATTTTCAGCTGTGATGCCAGAAAAATCAGTGCTGATTGCAGCATTCTCAGGGCGGGCGCTGGCAAGCGCTGCATATCGTGCCGGATACGCGCCGCTCGTGGCGGATATGTTCGCCGATGCCGACACACGGAACGTGGCGACTGCCTGGCGACAAGTTGAGGGGGCGCTAACACAAGGCTTCCCCCCCGATGCGCTAATCGAAGCGCTGGCCGGTTTGGCAGCAGGGTGCTCGTCCGCCGGACTGGTCTATGGCGCAGGATTTGAAGCGACTCCCGATGTTCTGGCCGCCGTAGCTGAGCGCTGGGCGGTTCTCGGCAATCCGCCGGAGGTTGTGGCGCGCGTCAAAGCCCCGGAAGCGTTCGCCGATGCTTGCGCAAAGTTGGGCGTACCGCACCCTGAGATTTCGCTTAAGATTCCTGATGCCCCTGACGGCTGGCTGCAAAAGCAATGTGGTGGCGCGGGAGGCGCGCATATCGGTCTCTGCACGGAGATTGTAAGTGTTGCCTCTCCGGCTAGCGTCTATTTCCAGCGCGTGGCGAGCGGACGGGCCGTCTCAGCGCTTTTCGTAGCGGCGAGGGACACCCCTCGAATTATCGGTTTTTCCCAGCAATGGTGCGCGCCTTCCCCGCAAGAACCTTTCCGCTTCGGAGGGGCGGTGCGTCCAGCGCGGATTTCGTCCCAAATTGAAACGCAACTTACCGAAGCTGTACACGCTATGGTTTGCGAGTTCGGTCTTATCGGGCTGTGCAGCGCCGACTTTCTTGTGGATGACGGGGGCGGTTGGTGGTTGTTGGAAATCAATCCGCGTCCCAGTGCAACATTGGATATATTCGACAGCGATGCGCATCCACTGTTTGCATTGCATATGGCTGCGGTTCGAGGGGAAGCTTTGCCAACAATATCAAGGCTTAAAGGTGCGGCTGCTATGCAAATCCTTTACGTCTAAAAAAGTGTGCTGAGCGTGCTGTCAAGTGGCTCGCAACTGTGGAAGAAGACGGATGACGGAAACATCTCCTGAAGCCAAGTCTATTGCTTGCCTCAGCGTGAATGCGCTGGGGTCGCACTTGGTTGAGGAGATGGTTGCCGAAGCGCCTGCTCTGCGTGTTGGGGTTTCGCGGGGGAAGCTCGGTCATCTGCTCATTGATGCGGGGCAGCATGTGTCCGGCAGTATCGAAGCCGGGCGGCGTATTGCAGAAATTTGCATGGGCGGTCTGGGGGCTGTCCGTATCAACGAGGGCGAGGCGACCCGTCCCTGGCGTTGGCGGCTGATGGTTTCATCGCCCACACCTCTTATTGCTTGTCTGTGCAGCCAATACGCCGGTTGGAACATGAGTTATGGCGATGGCGATGACAAATATCAGGTGCTTGGTTCCGGGCCAGGGCGCGCCAAAGCGCAGAAAGAGCCCATTTACAAAGAGCTGAACTATCGTGACGATGCGAACCGCGCCATTTTTGTGGCGGAAACGGATACGCCGCCTCCAGATGGTTTGGTAGAACAGGTGGCGGCTGATTGTGGCGTCGCGCCCAAGGATGTCGTCTTCATCTACGCGCCAACGCAAAGCCTTGCCGGTTCGGTGCAGGTGGTGGCGCGCGTTTTGGAAGTGGCCTTGCACAAGGCGCACCAGCTTGATTTTCCGCTGGAGCGTATAATTGATGGTCTTGCCGCCGCTCCGATTGCTCCGCCAAGCGGTGATTTTCTTACCGCCATGGGCCGCACCAACGACGCCATCATTTACGGGGGGCATGTACAGCTATTCGTGACCGGTCCAGCATCGGACGCTGAAGACCTGTCCATTCTGCTTCCTAGCCAAGCGTCACGCGCCTATGGGCGTCCGTTTGCCGATCTGTTCAAGGCCGTGAAAGGCGACTTCTACTCCATTGATCCGATGTTGTTTAGTCCGGCGGCGGTAACTATTACTGCTGTGGAATCAGGACGCAGCTATCACACCGGTCAAATCAATGCGGCGTTGATTGATGCCAGTTTCCGCTAAAATCTCTCAGGCGGCATGGCCGCGTATCGCTATATTCGCGGAAAGCTCCGACAAGCTCGCCCTTCGGCTTGCGAAAGCGATGCGAAATGCGGGCGCACATGTGTGTGTCGTTTCACTTAAAAGTTGCGGTTTGGCGGCAGGCGGCCTTCTAGGTCTGCGCATCCCCGGTTTTGAGGACGCGCCGCCAGATGGCGCATTCGTGCGCAGTGTGCCTGCGGGCAGTTTCGAGCAGGTGACCATGCGTCTGGGTGTGCTTCACGCGCTGCGTGAGTTGGGCGTCACGGTGTGGAATGACGCGCGCGCCATAGAATGCTGCGTCGATAAGTCGATGGCGACACATCTTTTCATTAAGGCCGGGCTGGCTGTGCCGGACACTTATACTGCGCAAAGCCGCGAGGAGGCCGCGGCAATTGTAAGTTGCGAATGTACCGCCGAGGGTAGCGCATTCGTGTTGAAGCCGCTTTTCGGATCGCAAGGGCGAGGCTTGCTGCTCGTGCATAAGCCTGATGATTTGCCGCCAGAGGAGGAAAACGGTGGGCTTTACTATTTGCAACGCTTTGTAGAGCCGGCAAACGAGGGCGGCTGGCAAGATTACCGGCTGTTCGTCGTCGGGGCTGAGGTGATAGCTGGCATAAAGCGGGTAGGGCAGGGGTGGATTACCAATGTCAAACAGGGCGCTACGCCTTATCCAGCGCCGCTAACACATGAGCTGAGTGAAACGGCTCTTCGCGCGGCGCGGGCGGTGGGGGCTGATTACGCGGGCGTTGATCTGATTCGGGGGCGTTGCGGTACGCTGTTTACGCTTGAAGTCAACAGTAGCCCGGCATGGAGTGGGCTGGAGGCTGCTAATCCGGGGGTGAATGTCGCCGGCGTTTTGGCTGAGCGCTTCCTTGATGCTGTGGCTCGGATGGTTGCATCTTCTGGGCGGAAGGCGCGGATGCGGTCAAGGTCTCGGATAAGCGCACTGTGACTCGTTCACAGACTATCGCGGCGGCGTTTTGTGCTGCATGCCTGGCTGAATTGCAAGCGCTGAAACCCGGAAACGTGCACATCCACGCAGGCGGCCACGGCATGATGGTTGCCGATTTTGAGGCGAGCGCCGAGGTCTCCGCGCCAAATATCGCGGCGTGCGGGGCTTCTGTGGGGGAGCGGATTTTCAGCGCCGTGAAGGCTACGCGCGCACTTGCCGGGCAGAATACCAATCTAGGCATCGTGCTTTTATGCGCGCCGCTTGCGGCGGCGGCGGAAATAATGCCGCCGGATGGCGATTTGCGCACGACCTTGCGCGAGGTGCTCGCCGCGCTCACCGTGGAGGACGCGGCGCTGTGCTTCAAGGCGATTGCGCTGGCGGCTCCCGCAGGGCTTGGCGACGCCCCTGAACACAATGTGCACGCCGCCCCTACAGTTTCGCTGTTGGAAGCCATGCGCGCCGCCGCCCAGCGGGACCGTATCGCCTGGCAATACGCAACGGATTTCGCCGATATATTCGAAAGCGGACTGCCTTTAGCGAAAGCCATGGCGCAAGCTGGCGCAGACCTTGCCGACATCGCCGAGCATATATACTGGCGCTTCCTTACCAGCATTCCAGACAGCCACATCGCGCGGAAATATGGCTTACCACGCGCCGAAGAAGTCCGCGCTCAGGCGTTAGCTTTAGATGCAAGGCTTGCAATTACAGCGGCTGAAGATAAGCGGCGCGCGTTTCTCCTCAACTTTGATGCAGAGTTGAAAGCCGCTGCCATCAATCCAGGCACAACCGCAGATCTCACCGTTGCAACATTGTTTGTTCAAAGCCTGGGGAGCAATGCTGGATAGCTGACATTATGGGTTCTCCGTGCCTTGCGATTCCTGACGCTCGGACCTAAGATTATGGAACGCTTTGATTGGGCGCAGAGTACGCGCCATCCAGTTTGACGCTGGCAGATGCGTGTTATCAGCAGGTAATTTTTTGTGGGTTTCGGCATAAGTAGCCGGGATGAAAAGCAACCTTCTTGGAAGGAAAGATTAGGTAATGGCTAAAATCAATAACGTGCGCGTCGGCGAATCTTTGGTGGGTGACGGTTCTGAAATTGCCCATATCGATCTTATCATGGGGCCTCGCGGCAGCGCTGCGGAGTCTGCTTTTTGTAATGCGCTGACAAACAACAAAGACGGCTTTACAACGTTGCTCGCAGTGATCGAACCGAATCTACTGTGTAAACCGAATACTATTCTCTACAACAAGGTGACCATCACTGGTGTGGAACAAGCCGTGCAGATGTTCGGTCCGGCGCAATATGCCGTCGGCAAGGCTGTGGCTGATAGCGTGGCTGAGGGCATCATTCCGGCAGACGAAGCGGACGATATCTTCATTTGCGTTGGCGTGTTCATCCACTGGGAAGCCAAAGACAACGCCAAGATCCAGGATTATAATTATCGCGCGACGAAGCAGGCTATTGAGCGTGCTGTGAACGGTTCGCCGTCGGTCGCCGAAGTGCTTGAGAAAAAGGATAAAGCCGCGCATCCGTATGCTGCTCAGTAGGGCGGAAATGGCGCTATCTAGTGCATCGATCCAAACGAAGGTTACACCGGAGTTTGGTAAAATCGATGCATAAACAAAGAGCTAGTGCGCTGACATATGAATCTTTTGAATGTGTCAGTGCACTAGCGATCTGATTTTGTAGAAAAATTGGGCGGCTCGCAAGGGCCGCCTAGCCATCCCTTAGCGGAACGGCAGTTCGTCGAACGAACGTAGTTTGCGCGAATGCAGCGTAGCTCGCTGCTCTTGCAGAAGCTCCAGCGCCACAATTCCAATTTCTAAATGGTTGCCGATCTCGTTTTCGTAAAATGCGTTCGCCGCGCCTGGCAGCTTAATTTCGCCATGCAACGGTTTGTCGGATACGCATAAGAGCGAGCCATAAGGCACACGCAGTCGAAAGCCTTGCGCAGCGATGGTGCCGCTTTCCATGTCGATGGCAATAGCGCGCGATAAGTTGATGCGCTTGCGTTCATGATGAAACCGCAGTTCCCAGTTGCGGTCATCGTAGGTCACCACGGTGCCGGTGCGGAGTTGCTGTTTCAATTCGTCACCGCTATTTCCTAGCACGTAAACGGCGGCGTTTTGCAACGCGATCTGAACTTCCGACAGAACCGGAACGGGGACTTCCGGCGGCACCAGCGTATCTAGAATATGATCCTGACGCAGATAAGCGTGGGCGAGCACATAATCGCCGATCGCCTGGCTATCGCGGAGGCCGGCGCAATGGCCCACCATCAGCCAGCAATTCGGACGAATGACGGCCAGGTGGTCGGTGATGTTCTTGGCATTAGACGGCCCAACGCCGATATTGATGAGGGTGATGCCATCGTTGCCATCTTTCGTTAGGTGATAGGCGGGCATCTGATGACGGTTCCAGGGCGAACTGGCGACCATTTCTTTCATCTGCTCGGGCGTGTGTTCAGGGGTGATGGTGATATCGCCCGGTAAAATGAGATTGTTATATTCGCAAATATCCGATAGCTGCCCTATCCCCCAGTTGATGAACTGATCAACATAGCGGTGATAGTTTGTAAGCAATATCCAGCGCTGAATATGGCGCCAGTCGCTGCCAGTGTAATGCACCAAGCGGCGCAGCGAAAAATCTGTGCGGGCTGCATCGAACAGCGCTAGCGGACGGGGGGTGTCCGTGTTTTGATCTATAAGGCCATCAACGATTTCGTCGCCAACTTTTGTCAGATGCGGGATAGGGAAATGCCGGGCGAGTTGGTCTGGCGTGATTTTCGCGGCAGCCATATCGCCAGTGCGTTCAATCACATATGGGAAAGGGATTTCCTGGTCGCTGATTTCTACTTCAATTTCAATGTCGTATTCGCGCATGAGCAATTCGAGCTGCTCCAGCAAATAGCTGCGAAACGCCTCTGGATTAGTGATCGTCGTTTCATATACGCCTGGGTGTTCTAATTTTCCGAAGGCGCGGTTATGCGTAAGGCGCGGGTTTGTCATATCCCGGTGGGTGATGCGCAACAACGGATAGCGAAACAATGCCCGTGTCTTTCGCGCAGGCGGCTCCCCAGTGGTGATGAAGGTGTCCATCGCTTCGGCCAGGGCTCTTGTTGCCCCAGTGTACAGATCTTCAAGCTGATTGACAGCGTCTTCTGGGGTAAGACATTTCGTCGTGCGCGCTTGTGCCATTGGTGCCCGGTTGTTTCAAAAATGCAAATTGCATTGGGAATATTAGGTGAAATTGGTGTCTAATCTCTTCGCAAAACCAGTAAGTCTTTTAGTTAATTTGTGTCTTTTACTATCAAAAGACCGTTATCTTGCAAAAGGCGGGCAGAGCTATGGATGGCGGCGAAGGGAAGTTCTGCGCGTTCTGCGATATCCAGCAGGGAATGCGCACCGTCTGAAAGGTTGAGCGTCCAGAGCATCGCCATGCGCTTTGCCGGAGCGTCCGGGGCGCCGCCGATGGCGTCGTATAGTCCGCGGCGGCCAAGCTGGGGTTCGCATTTCGGCGCTGTGTTCAGATATGTCTGGTTGTTCTCGATAATGTCGATAGTGGCGCAAATGGTGCGATACGATGCAGCCAGATAGGCCGGGTGGATGAAATCAAGGTTATCCGCAGAGGTATGATATTCCGGAAACGTTCCGAACTGGCTGCGCTGGAATAGCCCCACGGGCAGATTAAAGCCGGGTGAGCAATATTGCCGCTCGTCGTAGCCATAGGGGGAAAAGTCGATCACGTTCGCGAATGGAGCGCTGTGCCGCAAAACATGCGTCATTGCTCGGTCTATCAGCGCCTCACCCTGGCGGCTGCGTTTATATGTCGGCTCGCCTATATCGCCAACGCAGGATAGCACCAGTCCATGCCGAATGTTCGCCGCTTGCGCTTCGTTTTGCGCCAGCCACGTTATCGCGCCGATGGTTCCGGGTGCGAACACGAAGCGGTAGGTGTGTCGCGTTTTTATGCAGCTCAGCCGCTTGGCGAGGAGTGTCGCCAGCGCCAGCCCAGAGCAATTGTCGTTGGCAAGCGCCGGGTGGCAGATATGCGCTGAGAATAAGAATTCATCGGCAGTTTCTCCCGCATGCAGATATTCACCGTAAGTGAGATGTCCGTCGCTAAGCTCGGCGTCGATCACGGCCTCATATAAACCGTCGGGAAGGGCGGTGAGGCGGTTATGCTCCATGCAGAAGCCCCACGCTTCGTTGTAATATGAGGTGCGGTAGGGGATCAGGTCAGGTTGTTCGGGCAGCGTGTGGATGTGCGCTTTTAATTCAGAGAGCGGCATTTTCTCGCGCACAGGCACGCTGTAATTCAGCACATGGAGCGCGTTATTGCGGAAATCGACGATGCGCGCGCCGGTTTCATCGGCGATATAGGCGTCACGGATGTTCCATTCGCGCGGGGTCGTCCAGTCAAACACTTGCGTGCCGGTTGGGACCTCGGAAATGCTCAAGTCTATGTGGCGTGCGAGATGGCGCAATGTCTCACGCACGCCGTCGCCGGTGATGCTGCGGCAAATGGGGAAAATTTCAGCGGCCAGGGCGTAGATGTCTTCGCCGATATTGGCGTCATCCAGAAGGCCCGACAGCGATTTTTCTTCGTCCGCCATTTGCAAATCGCGCTTTAATGCTGCACGCGGAGATCGGTGTTGATGATCCCATCCGCGATGAGCTTCTTGATATGCGCGATGCGCTGGTAGCGCGGACCTTCGAATTCCTCCAGCGTCAGGTTCGAGGACTTCAGCACATCGTAGATGTGTTTGGCGCCGCGTTTAGCGTCCCATTGCGGCTGAAATTCCGGGAAGGTGCGAGCGATCTTCGCAAAGCTCACACAATAAGAACGGGGGTCGGGCCCTGCGCCTTCGGCAAATTCCATGCGGCTGCCTGGAACAGTCTCTGCCACGATCTCAGCCAATTCCTTGATGCGGTAATTGTGATCACTATGGCCGACGTTAAACGCTTCGTTTACGACATGTTCGCGTGGGGCTCCCAGTGCGGCGAGGAACGCGCGCGAAATGTCCTCGATATGCACGATAGGCCGCCAGGGCGTACCGTCTGACTTCAGATAGATCAGTCCCTTGGTGACGGCCCAGGCCGTAAGGTTGTTCAGCACGATGTCAAAGCGCATGCGCGGCGAGACGCCATAGGCGGTAGCGGGGCGCAAAAATGCAGGGGCAAAGCTCACATCGGCGAGTGGTGCGATGTCGCGTTCCGCCCAGACCTTGGATTGGCCGTATGGGGTAACTGGGTTAAGTTCGCCGGTCTCATCAATCACGGCGTCGCCGGCCTTGCCGTAATTGCTGCATGAAGACGCCAGCAGAAAACGCTTCACCCCTGCGGCTTTCGCCTGGGCGGCCATGTGCACGCTGCCTTCGTAATTGATGCTGAAGGTCAGGCTGGGATTGAGATTGCCGAGCGGATCGTTGGAAAGCGCCGCCAGATGGATAACCGCGTCGATACCGCTGAGATCTTCCGCCGTCACGTCGCGAATGTCTTTGTTGAGCGCGGGGATATCGACGATCTTACCGCCTGGCTCATATGTGCAACGCCTGTAGAGGTCGCTGTCGCAGCCGACAACCTCGTGTCCGGCTTTTTGCAGGAACGGCACCATGACGGTTCCGATATAGCCAAGATGGCCGGTGACCATAACTTTCATGAGGCTGACCCTTTACACTTTGCGCGCGAATATTCGTTGCGGGTGAGTGTAGGGCTAAGCCATTGCGTATGCGCGAACGGCAAATCGCAAATTCGATATGGATTCTATACGTTTTTTTATGACTTCGCCGTTTCAGGCCGTCTTACACCGAAAAAGATGTCCCGCATCCGCATGAAGCAGTAGCGTTGGGATTGTTGATCTTGAACGATGCGCCTAGCAAATCATCGACGAAATCGATCTCGGCGCCTGCCATGAAGGGCAGCGAGACTTCGTCGATCAGCACCGTGGCGCCTTCCTTTTCGATGACGAAATCGCCATCCTCGCGCTCGGTCACCAGATCGAAGGCGTATTGAAATCCTGAACATCCTCCGGCCTTTACGCTGACGCGGAGCATGGTGTGCTGAGGTTCAGCGGCGATGATTTCGCTGATGCGCCGCGCGGCCCGGTCTGTCACATGTACGCTGTTTGTCGTCATTCAGAAAGAATCGCTTACTATTGTCAGTGCAACCTGTTTACCACTATGCAAGTAGGGATTTTACGAGTTTTGTCAATCATTACGCGCCATATGCAAAATTTTGTGTTGCGCAGTTGTAGAAAGTCGGTTGCGAAATGACGTTCCAATCACAGACACCACCGGTTTTTCGAGGCATCGCTCCATATGCCAGTGCGCCGGAAAAAAGCCGTGGGCGGTTCCATCCGGAGGCGCCATGTTCGTTGCGTTCGATCTTCCAGCGCGATCGCGATCGCATCATTCATTGCTCCGCGTTCCGGCGTTTGACGCACAAAACGCAAGTGTTCGTCTATCACGAGGGCGATCATTACCGCTCCCGCTTGACCCATAGTATTGAGGTAGCGCAGATCGCGCGGACGCTCGCCTACGTGTTAGGACTGAATGAAGATTTGGCCGAGGCTATCGCGCTGTCGCATGATCTGGGGCATACGCCGTTTGGTCATGCGGGCGAGGATGCGCTGAGCGAAGTCATGGGCTTTTGCGGCGGGTTCGATCATAACGCGCATAGCCTGCATATTGTGACGAGGCTTGAAGGGCGCTATGCAGCGTTTCAGGGGCTCAATCTGGCGTGGGAAACGTTGGAAGGGCTGGCCAAACACAATGGGCCGCTTCTATCGGGGGAGGTGGGCGGTTCGCAAATGGCGCGCGCGGGCAGAGGCGTTGAAGACTTGCCGCATGTTATCGCGGCTTATAACGCCGAGCACGATCTGGATTTGCATACATATCCGTCGCTTGAAGCGCAGGTCGCCTCGCTTGCTGACGATATCGCCTACAACAATCACGATCTTGACGACGGCGTGCGTGCGGCGATGATTCCGCTCGCCAAGTTGCGGCAGGTGGAATTAGTTGGCCCTGTCATGGATAAGGTTGAGCGTCATTACGGACATCTTCCCGTGGGTAAGCTGATTCATGAAGTCAACCGGTATCTTATCACCGAAATGATTCACGATCTGGCCGATGAAACGAACAGGCGTATCGCCGATCTTGCGCCAAACTCAGCGGATGATATTCGCCAGGCAGGCGAGCAGGTCGCGGCGTTTTCCCTGGACATGCAACGGCGGATGAAAGAATTGCGTGCGCTGCTGATGGGCGAATTTTATCTGCATCCGCGTATAACGGGCATTATGGAGGGGGCGAAGATTATCGTGCGTGATCTGTTTCATCACTTCATGGAGCATCCAGAAGCGTTGCCAGAAGATTGGCGGGTGGGCGCAAGCGACATCGAACGAGGGCGCATTATTGGCGATTTTGTCGCTGGCATGACGGATCGTCTAGCTCAGGAGATGCATCAGCGGTTATTTGACGAAACGCCGAGATTACGATAGCCACGGCAGTTGAGATGGTCACGGCATACGGCACGTGGCACCCCCTTAATACTTGGAAATTCCGATGAATGTATTCGCGCATATCGAGGCTCGGGTTCGTGAGGCCGCCTCGGCACTTCAGGAGGCTGGCGTTTTGCCGGCGGGTTGGGAAAATTTTCCGCTGACAGTCGAGCCGCCGCGTGACGCAAGTCACGGCGATGTGGCGACTAACGTGGCGATGGTGCTCTCCAAACATGCGAAAAAGCCGCCGCGCGAGCTGGCCGGGCATTTCGCTGAAAAACTGGCGGAAGGCGAGGGCGTCGCAAGTGTGGATATCGCGGGGCCGGGGTTCATCAATCTGACGATGGCGCGCGAGTTCTGGCCGCAGGTGGCGAAGGCCGTGCTGAGCGAAGGCGACGAATTCGGCCGCTCAACAATGGGCAAGAGCGAAAAGGTCAATGTTGAGTTCGTGTCCGCCAATCCGACTGGCCCAATGCATGTCGGCCATTGCCGCGGCGCGGTGTTCGGCGATGCGCTATCGAACCTGCTCGATTTTGCGGGCTTTGATGTCACGCGCGAATATTACGTCAACGATGCGGGTGCTCAGGTGGATGTTTTGGCGCGCTCGGCTTTCCTGCGCTATTGCGAGGCGCTGGGCGAAGAGATCGGCGAGATCCCTGACGGACTTTACCCTGGCGATTATCTTTGCGCTGTGGGCAAGGCCTTGGCAGAAGAGTACGGCAAGCGTTTGCACAATCTGCCTGAGGAAGAATGGCTGCCGATTGTGCGCGAAAAGGCCATCGCGATGATGATGGACATGATCCGCGACGATTTGTCTGCGCTTGGCATTAAGCACGATGTGTTCGTGTCGGAGCGCTCGCTTGTTGAAGGCAAGGTTAATCAGGTGGCAAAGACCATCAAGGATTTACAAGATGCCGGGCTGATTTTCGAAGGACGGTTGCCGCCGCCCAAGGGTAAGCTTCCTGATGACTGGGAAGACCGCGAACAAACGCTGTTTCGCTCTACTGATTTTGGTGATGATGTAGACCGCGCTTTGGTTAAATCCGATGGAAGTTATACTTACTTTGCCACGGATATGGCTAATCATCGCTATAAAATCGATCGCGGCTTTAAGCATTTAATAGATGTTTTTGGTGCGGACCACGGCGGATATGTTACACGTATGAAGGCGGCCGTAAAAGCGTTGGGCGACGGCGAAGTCGATCTGGATGTAAAGCTTTGTCAAATGGTACGGTTGTATCGCGCGGGTGAACCGGTCAAAATGGGCAAACGGCTGGGGTCATTTGTAACTCTGCGTGAAGTGATTGATGAGGCGGGCGCGGGAGTCGCCAGGTTCATCATGTTGTATCGGAAGAACGATGCGATGCTGGATTTCGACTTTGCGAAAGTGCTGGAAGAATCACGCGATAATCCGGTCTGGTACGTCCAATATGCGCATGCGCGGGCACAATCTGTTCTGCGAAATGTGAAAGAATCGATGCCAGAACTAAAAATTAGTGGAAAAGACCTAGCGGA
Organism: Alphaproteobacteria bacterium; assembly: GCA_037387425.1. Classification (GTDB taxonomy): domain Bacteria; phylum Pseudomonadota; class Alphaproteobacteria; order Rhizobiales; family Rhodomicrobiaceae; genus JARRLC01. The sequence continues at coordinate 9,616 of JARRLC010000026.1, read as the reverse complement.
AAGCAAACTTGAGTTGTTAAATGATGATGCGGAGCTTGCTGTCATAAAACGTATATCGCATTATCCACGTATAGTTGAGTCTTCCGCACAAGCACACGAGCCGCATCGTATTGCGTTTTACTTGCATGAGCTTGCGAGCGAGTTTCATGGACTGTGGAATCGTGGCAAAGAGTTGCCACATTTACGGTTCATTGTCGAAACCGATCAAGGGCTCACCAAAGCGCGGAGCGGGCTTGTTGCGGCCGTTGCGCAAGTAATTCGGTCGGGATTACGCATTTTGGGCGTTCAACCAATTTCTGAAATGCGCTAATATTTTAGCTCAGCTTGAGCCAAGCGGGTTCGAGGCAAAGGGACTGTTGCACAATGTCTAACGATCCTAGAGGCTATCGCAGCTATGGCGGTAACCAGCGTCATTCTGGAGTGCACGGACGAGATAATGATCCGCGCGGCGGGCGTAATGACTCTCGCACAGCGCAGCGAGGATACTCGCATATTTCGCCTTCCGGCGATTCTGATAACGACACTTCCGGGCAAACCGCATTTTCCTCTTACCGGCCAGAAGCCTATGCGGGAAATGATAAACGCGCATCTCAAAGCAATCCCGCTCCGCAAGGACGGCAGGATTGGAACAGTGCTCAATCGCCTGTGAACGACATGTATCCTCGGCAGGCGCCGGAACGTTCTACGACGCAGAACGATTATAACGATCCTTATAGTAGCGGATATAATAACGCACCCGCTGATCCGTATTCTGTGCATCATCGAGGCGTTCAGCAGGATTTCGCTTCTGACTGGCAGCAGCCCAGTTATCGCGATGAGCCGCAGCCTAGCTATCGCGACGAGCCGCCGCAGCCCAGTTACCGGGACGATAAGCAGTATTCCAGCCATAGCGGCTATTACGATTCATCGCCGCAAATACCGGATCCGCAGGCTGTTCATGACCGTTACTTCATGGACGACGCCGGAGCCGATATCGAACCTACCGCACGGCGCTATAACGAGCCTAGCTATGGCGATATGGCTCCTCCGCCTCCGCCACCACCACCAATGCGGCATGAAGATGATCTCTACGGCGAGCAAATGCCACAGCATCCTCGTGGCGGTGGCTACGACCTTGATCAAGATTTTTACGACGACTTTGATCCTGCGCCGCAGTCTCTTCGTCCGCGTAATCAGCTTCCGGCTGTCGCTCCACGTCCGGATGAGCTGGATGAAGATTACTTCGATGACGAAGACTACGAGCACGGCGATTTTCCCGAAGAACGCCGGGGTGGCAGCAAGAAACTGATTGCTGCTGTACTGATAGGCGCCGTTTTAACCGGTGGCGGTCTTGCATATCTGTATCGCACCGCAGGGCAAGGCGGCTTTGATAGCCCGAAAATGGTGGAGGCCGATCCTAGCCCGGTGAAAGATGCGCCGGATGATGCTGGTGGTTCGAAGTTTCAGGCAAGCAACAAGTCCATTCAAGATCGGCTTAGCGGTGACCGGCTTGGCGGTGATCGTCTTGGCAGTGCTGATCCTACCGAAACCGCTACAACGACCTCGCTTGGAAACGATGATTCACAATCGGTGATGGGCGGCGGCACACTGGAAGACCGTATTCAGTCTGCGCTGAAGGACGCCCAAAAAGTCGATGGCAACAGTGCAGAGGCCCAAGATCCTGATGCGCCGCGCACTGTGCAGACTATGAGAGTCCGCCCTGACGGTACCGTTGAATCTCCGCAGACGCAAATCGTTATGCCGCCACGGCCAGCAACATCATCTTCAATTGGTGACTCGCCTCAAGGGGTCGTCGTGACCTCCATGGGAGGTAATAGCCGCAGCGTAACCGCGCCAGACCCTTCCGAGCAGATGGAAGCGCAGGCTCAGCCTGAGCCGCAGCAATCCCGGCCAATGCTCGTGCAGGATAGACCAAGCGCGCAAAAACCTGCGAATGTCGCGATGCTGACACCGCAGAGACCAGCCGTGCAAACGGGGCGCGTTGGCGGTGTCTTCGTGCAAATTGCAGCGCGGCAACAGCAAGAACAAGCGCTGGCGGCCTTCGCGATGTTGCAACGGAAATATTCCGAGCAGCTTGGTAATTATTCGCCATCGGTGCGGAAGGTTGACTTGGCCGAGAAAGGCACATGGTTCCGCCTTTGGGTTGGGCCTTTGGGTTCGAAAAACGCTGCCGAGCAACTTTGCAGCGACCTGAAGACGGCGGGATTGAAAAGCTGTCTTGTTCGCGTCGAGTAGTGTGAAGGCGAGGGCATTCTTTGCACGGCTCAACTGGCCTTAGGGCTTTCATAACAGGGTGTGAGGGACTTTCCCTCACCGAGGCGGAGAAGCGCTTCTTTCGCGAGGTGCGTCCGTGCGGTTTCATCCTCTTCAAGCGCAATTGCGCCGACCCCGATCAAATCCGACAGCTTGTAGCCAGCTTTCATGAAGCTGTCGGCGATGCTTCCGCGCTTGTGCTCATCGACCAGGAAGGCGGACGCGTGCAGCGCCTCAGGCCACCGCAATGGCGCAACTACCCGCCAGGTCGACTGTTCGGCAACCTCTATCAGCGCGATCCGCAAAAGGGCCTTGACGCCGCCCGCATGGGCGCACGGCTCATCGCGCGCGACCTGGCCGCGCTCGGCATCACAGTTAATTGCGCCCCCGTGCTGGATGTGCCTGTGCCTGGCGCACATGACATCATCGGCGACCGCGCCTATGGCGTGACACCGGAGCAAGTCGTGGCTCTTGGCCGCGCGGTAATAGAGGGCTATCTAGCAGGCGGCGTGTTGCCTGTGGTGAAGCATATCCCCGGTCATGGCCGCGCTTGTGCGGATAGCCACGCGGCGCTGCCGGTCATTCACGAACCTTGCGCAGCGCTGGAGGCAACCGACTTCGCTCCGTTCCGCGCACTGGCGGATGCGCCGATCGGCATGACAGCGCATATTCTATTGCCTGAGCTTGACAGTGAACGTCCGGTAAGTACATCGCCCGCCATTATCCGCGATATCATCCGTGATGCCATCGGGTTTGACGGGCTGTTAATGTGCGATGATATCGGCATGCAGGCGCTCAGCGGTCCCATAAAGACGCGCGCCGAGGCCGTGCTTGCAGCCGGCTGCGATGTGGTTTTACATTGTGATGGCAAGCTGGCGGATATGGAAGTTGTCGCATCAGTTACGCCCGAACTGACAGGTGAGGCGGCACGGCGGTTCCAAGAAGCCATTGGCCAATTAGCCACACCTAAAGCCTTTGATGAGGCCCAAGCCGAGGCGTTGCTTGCTGAAGTGCTAGCCGAAACCGCGTGAATCAGCAATGATGGAGCTGATTTTAAACGTTTTCGTAAAGAATTGGCATGAAAGCGAACGCTTCAAACGCAGCAATTGATGAGGGGACGGACTTTTCAGCCGCCTCCAGCGATGCTGCGCCTATGTCTTCGCCAACGCCAGTTCCTGCCGATGCAACCGGCGGTGCGCCTGTTGCTACGGAGGCAGGGGGCGCAGATGGCGCCATAGCGGGCGCGTTTGACAATGTAGTAATGCTTGATGATGCCGCGCCAGGAGATAAGCTTCAGCTTTCGCTTGAGGGCTTTAACGGTCCGCTTGACTTGTTGCTCGCGCTTGCGCGCACACAAAAGCTTGATCTGGTGAAAATCTCCATTCTGGAGCTGACCGAGCAATATTTGCGGTTCATATCCGATGCAAAGGCGCTACGCTTGGAGATCGCGGCCGATTACTTGGTGATGGCGGCTTGGCTGGCATTCCTCAAGTCGAAGCTCTTGCTGCCCGTGCAGGAACAGCCTGATGAAGGGCCCAGCGGCGAGGAAATGGCGCTGCATCTCGCTTTCCGGCTGAAGCGGCTTGAGGCCATGCGCAGCGCCGTGGCGCGGCTCTTTGGACGCAAGCAGTTCGGGCAGGATTTCTTTGCGCGCGGTATGCCGGAAGGCGTGCGTACCATCCGCAAGAACGAGTATTGGGCGAGCGTTTACGATCTCTTGAAAGCCTATGCCGATCAACGCCGCCGCACAGCGGTTGCGCCGGTGAAAATGGGTGGGCGCACGGTCTGGTCGGTGAAGGAAGCGCGCCAGCGTCTCGAAGAACTGTTGGGTATTACCTGCAACTGGTCTATCCTCGATAATTATTTGGAAGAATATCTGGCCGACGAAAAGCAAAGCAAGACTGCGCTTGCCAGTTCGTTCGGCGCTATACTGGAGCTGACCCGCGAAGGCTATACAGAAGTTCGTCAGGCATGCGCGTTTGCTCCGCTTTATGTTCGCTGGCTGAAAGAGAAACCCTCGCAAATAGCCGACAGCGACCCGCCGTCTACCAGTTAGCGTTATCCGGCCATTCGGAGTAGTATACAACAAACACTGCGATCGTGTGTGGCAGAACGAAAGTGTGCGCACACCGTCCGCATATGGATAAAGGTATGTCAGAGAACGAAAAACCAGCTCAAGGCCGTCTGCCGTTCCCGGCGCGGGAGCCTATTGTGGCGCAAGAGCTTGCGGATAATGTCGCACGTCTGCCGTCCGCCGGGCATTGGGAGAAGCTCCGCGTGTTGGAAGCCGTGCTTTTCGCCGCTTCCGAGCCGCTGGATGAGGCCGCGCTGGCGCAATATTTCCCCGCCAAAGAAGACGTCTCCCCGATGATTGAGGAATTGCAGGCGCTCTACGCAGGACGCGGCGTCAATCTGGTGCGTGTGGCGGGCAAATGGGCGTTTCGTACCGCGTCTGACCTGTCGTTCATCCTCGAACGGCATTCGATAGAGCCGAAAAAGCTGTCTAAAGCCGCGCTGGAAACGCTTTCCATCATCGCCTATCACCAGCCGGTTACCCGTGCCGAGATCGAAGAGGTTCGCGGCGTTAGCACGTCCAAGGGCACGCTTGATGTGCTTCTGGAAATGGGTTGGATACGGATGCGTGGACGTCGCCGCGCGCCGGGGCGTCCTGTCACCTATGGCACGTCGGAGACATTCCTGGAGCATTTCGGCTTTGACAGCATCAAGGATCTGCCGGGCCTTGCCGAATTGAAGGGCGCCGGGCTTCTGGATAGCAATTTGCCACCGGGTTTCACCATTCCCGATCCGAACGACGCCGCTGCGCTGCTGCCGGATGAAGATCCGCTTGGCGACGATTCGTCTGAGGAAGAGGAAGCGCCTCAGGCGGTGGAAGAAAATTCTACCAAGCCGCTCGCTGAAGATGACGAAGCGCCTGAAGAACCCGAAGAATCAGAAGAAAATGTTCAGCAGTTTATGGCGCAGCCCATGCCGCTTTTGAAACAAGGGTGATCCGGTCGCGCGTATGGGCAGAGACGGGCAGGGGCAAATACTGGCGGTGCAAGCGCTTGCGGAGTGTAGTGTTTCACCGTAAGTTGCACTAACTGTTGTGGGTGCGGTTCATCGCGCCTTTTTGCAAAAGCCTGGTTTCTTGATGTTCTTTGATTTCTCTTGGTCAGAAATACTCATTGTGATGGTCGTGGCGCTTATCGTCATCGGTCCGAAAGAGATTCCTACCGCAATGCGAGCGCTAGGGCGGATCGTTGGCCAGTTGCGCCGCGCCGCCAATGAGTTCCGCCGCCAATTCGATGAGACCATGCGTGAGGCTGGGGGGGAAGACTTGCAGCGTGAGCTTAATGAGCTGCGCAATAACAATCCGTTAAGCGAATTTCGCAACACGGTTGAAAACGCCACGCGCGACATCAAAAACTCTGCTTCACTGAATATTGAAGAGCTTGCCTCAGGCGGACAGCCCTCCAGCAGTGCACAAACGTCGACAGGCGATGCAAAAACATCTACCGCCTCTACAGCTACGCCTGAGCAGGTTGTAGACGCCGCGCCGGCTAAGTCCTCCGGGGATGACGCGGCAATCAATAACGATAAACCAACGGTCAAATAGGCAGTGAGGCTTCCTTGGGTACAGACGATTTTGACGCAAGCAAAGCACCGCTGATCGACCACCTCATAGAGTTGCGCTCGCGCCTTTTGTGGAGCGTGATTGGTATTAGCGTTGCGTTTGTAGGATGTTTTTTCTTTGCCCGAGGTATATATAACCTGCTTCTCACTCCTTATATTTGGGCAAATGTTTGGGCTAACGGTAACACCTCCCCAATTGAGATGCAGTATATTGCTCCGCAAGAGTTTTTCTTTACACAAATGCGGGTTGCTTTTTTTGGAGCGTTGTTTATAGCATTTCCGGTTATCGCCACGCAGATATATATGTTTGTTGCGCCTGGTCTTTATAACAATGAGAAACGTGCGTTTCTTCCTTATCTGATATTGACGCCTTTGCTGTTTATACTTGGCGGCATGATGGTGTATTTTATCGTTATGCCTTTGGCGATGACGTTTTTCATTTCCATGCAGCAGACTGACGGCGAAGTTCATATCAAGCTTGTTTCCACTGTGGGCGAATATTTAAGGCTCATTATGGCGCTGATACTTGGCTTCGGATTGAGTTTTCAGTTGCCTGTTATTTTAACGTTGCTGGCGCGGATCGGGGTTATAAGTGCTGATACCTTGCGTAAATCTCGCCCTTATGCCGCTGTTGGGGTTTTCGCCGCCGCCGCAATCTTGACTCCGCCGGATATTCTCAGCCAGCTCTTGATGGCTTTCCCCACGCTTCTACTTTACGAGCTTTCGATTATATCAGTCGCCCATGTGGAGAAAAAGCGGGCAGCAGACCTGGAAAAGGATGAGAAACAAGACCGGGATGAAGACGAGAACGACGCGTAATCAGTTACCTAACAGTTACCCACAGCTTGTGGAAAACACGGCGGGGCTGGACGCGCGCCGCTTGGCGGCCTATAGCTTGGCCCGTTAACGAGAAACCTTAAACTGTTCGTGAGAAATCCCGTGCTTGATATTAAAACGATCCGGGACAACCCGGAGGGCTTTGACGCCGCCATGAAAACGCGCGGCTGTGAGCCCCTTGCCCAAACAATTCTTGAGCTGGATGCAGAGCGCAAGCGTCAGGTCTCCGCTTGCCAGGAAGCGCAAACGCGCCGCAACCAGCTCTCTAAGGACATTGGCAAGGCGAAGTCATCCGGGAATTCCGCAGAGGCTGAAGCGCTAATGGCCGAAGTCGCCCGCCTGAAAGATGTTATCCGCGATGGTGAGGCCGCCGAAAAACAAGCCATCCAGCGGCTGGATGACATGCTTGCCAGCATACCGAACCTGCCAGCTAGCGACGTGCCTATTGGCGAAGACGAAGCCGCTAATGTGGAGATCCGCAAGGTTGGCAAGCCGCCGATGTTCAACTTTGAAGCCAAGCAGCATTTTGAATTGGGCGAGGCGCTTGGGCTGCTAGACTTTGAAGCAGCGGCGAAAATATCGGGCGCGCGTTTCGTAGTGGTGAAAGCTGCGCTCGCGCGGATGGAGCGGGCGCTTGCGGCGTTCATGCTCGATCTGCACACGGGCGAGTTCGGCTACACTGAAGTGAACCCGCCACTGATGGTGCGTGATGATGCAGTGTTCGGCACGGCGCAATTGCCGAAATTTGCTGAAGATTTGTTCAAGACCACCAACGATTACTGGTTGGTGCCGACAGCGGAAGTTCCGCTCACCAACCTCGCGCGCGAGGCGATCCACGACGAAGCAGCGCTTCCCTTTCGTTATACTGCGTTCACGCCGTGTTTCCGCTCCGAAGCGGGGGCGGCTGGCAGGGATACGCGCGGCATGATCCGCATGCATCAGTTCTCCAAGGTGGAGCTGGTAAGCATAACCACGGCAGAGCAATCCGAGGCCGAGCATGAGCGCATGACGTCTTGCGCCGAAGAGGTGCTGAAGCGGTTGGGGCTTGCCTACCGCGTTGTGACGCTCTCCACAGGCGATATGGGGTTTGCCGCCCGTAAGACCTACGATATCGAAGTGTGGTTGCCCGGCCAGAACACTTACCGCGAGATTTCGAGCTGTTCGAACTGCGGCGACTTCCAGGCCCGGCGCATGGGCGCGCGCTACCGGCCTAAGGGCGCGAAAGACGTGCGTTTCTGCCATACGCTGAACGGCTCCGGGATGGCGGTGGGGCGTACGCTCGTCGCGGTGCTGGAGAACTATCAGCAGCAGGATGGCTCCATCCGCGTGCCCGAAGTGCTCATTCCCTATATGGGCGGGCTGGAGGTTATCAGCGCCACCTGATAAGGTAGGGCTTCGCGTTTCGTTCCTTCAAAGGCGGTCCGCATGCGGGTTGATGAACGCATCGAAGCAGCTTTGCTGGACCCAGGCGACGTGCGTCCGCTGCTTCTGGGGGCGACTAGGCGCGAACTGGAAACGCTGCGCCGGATTATCGGTCGGCGCGGCGAATACGAGACTCTGGGCGTGTTCAATGTGGAAGGCTTCGCCGCCGCCATTGAGGCGCGTGTCGCCGGAGAGCTTCGTCGGGATGCCGCCAACGCTCCGTTCTTGCATTTGTCCGTTTGGGCTGCTGAGAAGTTGGGCGCATCGGCAAAACCTGTCGCGCTCAGTACCGCGGACGCTGAGGTCTTACGGCTATCTAAGGGAGACGCTCTGGTCAGGCGTGTTTTTCACGATCTGGCGGACAAGCAGGCCGTGGTGTTGCGCCTTGCGATCGCCATCGCCCGGCTGCGTCAAAAAAAGCTGCGGCGTATTCGTTGGTGGCAGCCGCTTCTCAACTTGCTCATTGCCAAAGAAAAGCCGGTAGACAACACTATTCTGCCTCCTGAAACACTTGCATTTGCCGGAGACGATATGAATGACATAAAACAGGATGATGCTTGGTGGGAGGCGATCAAAAACGCAGGATGCCGTCTGCCGGTTTCAATGTGGGAAGATAAATTGCGAGACATTCGCGACGATATTGGCCGCTTCAACATTGTGGTGGCTGGCCGCACAGGCGTAGGCAAAACCACGCTAATTGGCGCAATTTTCGGTCAGGAGGTTGGCGACACGCTGATGGGCCGTCCCCGGACGCGCGGGCGCATCTGGTACCCTGAGCACCCCGGCGAGGGCGATATTCTTCGCCTTTGTGATACTGAAGGGCTGGAGATGGAGCGCTATTCCGAGACGCTCGACGGCCTGAAAAACGAGATTAAAACCCGCAACGCATCGCGCGATCCGTTCGATCACATTCATGTGGCGTGGCTGTGCATTGATGAGCCTTCGCTAACCGTGCAGCCCGGCGAGGAAGCGCTGGTGCAAATGCTGTCGGAACAAGGCATTCCCACCATTGCGGTGCTGACCAAGGCGGGCATGGCGCCCACGTTTCAGGATAAAGTTGCTGAGTTGTTGCCAGATGCCCGCTCGGTAATGCGCGTGCGGGCTGCTCCGATTGAGATTGAGGGGCAGACTTTCCAGCAAATGGGTTTGGATAAGCTGCTGAACGCGACAGAGGCAGTTATCCCCAGCGCGGTGGAAGCTGCATGGCATCTCGCTTCGCGGAACCTTGAGGCGATGGCAAAACGCGCCGAGACCACCGTTTTGCGCGCATCGGCGGCGGCTGGCGCGGCGGGAGCGGCGCCTATCCCTATTGCGGACGCAGCAGGCGTGTTCGGGGTGCAGGTGGGGATGATCGTTGCTATCAGCCTGCAAATGGGCGTGAAGCTCAAGCGGTCTGATCTACATGCCATGGCGATAACGTTGACCGGCGCGTTGGGGTTCACGGCAGGCGGTCGGTTCCTTGCCGGGCTGG
>JARRLC010000025.1:0-20871 GCA_037387425.1 Alphaproteobacteria bacterium | reverse complement strand
CCCATGGCGATAACGGATGCCGCAACAATGCCTGTCGTAGCGGCCAGAAGCGCGCCGACAATGACGACCGCAAAGGCCAATCCACCGCGGACGGGGCCGAAAAGCTGGCCCACAGTGTCTAGCAGGTCTTCCGCCATGCCCGATCGTTCGAGTATCAACCCCATGAATGTAAAGAACGGGATGGCCAGGAGGTTTTCGTTTTTCATGATGCCGAACATGTTTTTCGGCAGGTTCTGGAAGAACACAGGTTCCACAAGGCCAAGCGAGATCCCGATAAGGCCGTAGCCGATGCCGCATGCCGCCAGCGAGAACGAAACTGGGTAACCGAGCAGTAAAAGCACGATCAAGCTGATGAACATGATCGGCGCGATATTTTCGATGATGAATTCGGTCACGTCCGCGGCTCCTGTGCGGTACTTGGGGATGGCACGGAAGCGTGCTGAATTTCTTCATCCGGATCGGGGATAAGATCGAGCATAATGCCAATACGCTTGATGATTTCGGATATGCCTTGTGCGGCTAGTAGCATGAACCCTATGAGTAAAAACGATTTTGCAGGCCAACGGATAAGGCCATTAGCGTTTTCAGACACTTCTTGTTGCAGGAAAGACGTGATCACGAACGGCGTGGTTTCATAGATCAACAGCAGTGTAAACGGCATCAGCATGAAGACGTGGCCAAACAGATTGACCCAGTTGCGCGTACGTTTGGAATATGCGTTGTAGACCACGTCCACGCGGACATGCCCGTTGAGTTGCAGCACATAAGGCGCCGCCAGCAAAAACAACGCGCCAAAGAGATACCACTGTGCTTCCAGCCAGGCGTTCGAGCTTGTATTGAATGTGTAGCGGATGACAGCGTTGACAGCGCTGATAAGAACGGCCACGAGCACCAGCCATGCTGCGGCGCGTCCAACAAATGCTGTGATTGTATCGATCACAGAACTTATTTTAAGCAGCAATTTCATTGCGCTCCCCCCAATTAGGAAGCCCAAGCTTACCTCCATGGGATCACCGGAGAGTTCCCCGGTTTCCCATGGAAGACGTTTGTCTTTTTAGAGCTTGAGCTTGCCTGCGCGTTGCTGCTGCATTTGGAAGCCGTCAAAAGTGGCTTCTGAAAGTTGGTTCCACAGATAGGCATCGTTGCGGAACGTCATCAGCGATTCGTAGACCTTCTTAAAGGTGGCGTTTTTGGCCATCACTTCCGCGTAAGTCTCTTTTGCGGCATCGAATGTTGCCGACAAGATTTCCGGAGAGAACGCACGCAATTTTGCGCCCTTCGACACCAGCGAGCGGATGGCTTTTGGGTTCGCATGGTCATATTTGGCCAACATATCGGAGTTGGCGGCTTGAGCTGCGGTAGTCAGCAGAGATCTGTAGTGGGCGGGTAGCTCTTCCCATTTCTTCTTGTTGAAGAAGAATTGCAGCATTGCTCCGCCTTCCCAGAAGCCGGGATAGTAGTAGTAAGGCGCAACTTTGTAGAAGCCGAGCTTCTCGTCGTCATAAGGGCCGACCCATTCGCAGGCGTCGATGGTGCCTTTTTCGAGCGATGGATAAATGTCGCCACCCGCGATCTGCTGCGGCACGACGCCCAGCTTGGTCATCACCTTGCCGCCGAAACCACCGATGCGCATTTTCAAACCTTTGAGGTCAGCAACGGTTTTGATTTCCTTACGGAACCATCCGCCCATCTGTGCGCCGGTGTTGCCTCCTGGCAGGCCGTAAATATTGTGCGTGGCGTAGAATTCGTTCATCAGCTCATTGCCGCCGCCGTAATAACACCAAGCATTTTGCATGCGGGCATTGACGCCGTAGGGAATAGCCGTGGGAATAGCGAAGGTTGGATCTTTGCCCCAGTAATAATAGCTGGCCGTATGCGACATTTCGACTGTGCCATCTTTTACGGCGTCTGCGGCTTGCAGGCCGGGCACAATCTCGCCGCCTGCGAATACCTGGATCTGGAACTTGTTGTCGGACGCCTCGGAGACATATTTAGCGAATGTCTCAGCCGCGCCGTAAATTGTATCGAGTGATTTAGGGAAACTGGAGGTAAGACGCCATTTTAACGTGGGGGTAGTTTGGGCAATGGCGGGGGCCGCTAATGCGGTTGCACCAACCCCCGCAACGCCAGCGCTTTTCAGGAATGCTCTTCTATCCATTTTATTTTCCTCCCGGTTAGCAAGCTATTGTTATAGTTAATCAGCTTATGCCAGGAATTTGCAACTACCAATAGCTAGATGTTAGTTTGCAAGCTTTCCACCGCAAAGAAATACCAGGGTGCGGCGCGTGCACATTCCTGTGATGCGCTTATCCGCTAAATATGTGATGTTTCACACATTGCCGTGTTTCACGCGCTGTGTTATGACGTGAAACATGGTACAAAAATCACCTTACAAATTGTGCTCCGTGCTAAGAATTTGCCACACTTAGCGAAACTATATCGGCAGATGGTTATTAAGGTTAGTGCAACCTTTTGTCGCTTAAGGATATTTTTGAGAAGAATCGATTTGTCATCTCAACCAAGCATCGCCACAATGCTGAGCTAAGGTTCGTGAAATTTCAAATTGTATTGCGTTAGGAGAAGCTGCATGAATCAGGTGTCTTGGAGGCGTATTCTGGAACGCGCTGAAGACAACCTTCCAGCAGAAGAAAAAAACTATTCTCCCAGGGGCTATGCCCCGGTGACAGGCGCGCGCCCTGCGTCTGCAACAAGCCTTGAAAACGATCTGCGGAGTGCGTTGGAAAAAGCGTCATCACGAAGTTATGAACCGCCAGCTCCGCCAATGCCGGCAAAAGCGCCTACGCGACCACAATCACAGCCGCAGTCATTTGTGCGTTCGCAAGCTCCACGTTCACCAGCCACGCGTTTGCATCAGCCGATACGGCCTCAGCATTCTCAGCAACAGCTCGTGGTGCATCCGCAACCGCCGCATCATGATTTACGTCCTCGCGAGATGGCTTACTCGACAGACGCCCGCCCAACTGAGTTCGGGATTCGCAATCTGCCGGTTCCAGTGGCGACGCCAACGCGTCATAACCGCCGCCGTCGCCATCCAGAACCCAAACGCGGGGGGATGCGTAATTTCCTAGTGATATCGCTTTCGACAGCGATATTTGCCTTTGCCGTCAAAGAAATCGGCGTGCAATGGCGGAGTTTGCAGGCTGATGCTTCTTCGCCTACGCAAGTCGCCGCGAATATGCCCGACCAGCCCAAATTTACCGGCACGGTAAAAGCTGGCGTCATGCCCAATACGTTGACCTTCCAAGCAGTGCCATCCGATGGCAGCGATGTATTCGCGCCAAAGGCGAGTGATAGGTTGTCGGTAAAGGCGGAAAAGCCTGCTGTTAAACCTTCTACAGCGACACCTGATCAAATCCGCACTGCGGCGCGTGCTTTGAAAGAAGAAAATGCGCGTGAGCTAACGGAAATGAAAGCGCCCCCTCCCAAGCATAAGAAACGGGCAGCGCTGACGCCAATGGAAGAACAAGTGCTGATGCGCAGAGCCACGGCTTTTCTGGAAGCCAAAGACATCGCTGGCGCACGCATGATCCTGGAATATCTTGCCGGACGCAGAAGCGCCGTAGGGGCTTATTCGCTTGCTAAGACCTATGACGCCAGATTCATTGGCCGGTTGGGTGTGATCGGCGTAATGCCGGACCAGGCGCGTGCTCAGAAGTGGTATAAAACGGCAGCCAGCTATGGCAGTAAAGAAGCCAAGAACTATTTGAAGACGCAATGAAATTGAACATCGGGCGATTAATCGGATAGCCAAGCGCCTTGGCTTTACGCCTCTCGATTTCTTGAACCCCCGGGCAAAGATCCGGGGGTTTTTCTTTGCCAAGCTGCAAGACAATCTTACTTATCTGCGATTCCCCAGTTATGGCCGGGTTCCCCCTCCGCACCGACGTATCTGTTCGCGCCCGAGCAAGTGCGAGGGAAAGCCTACGTGGCGCTTGAACTGCATGGGTTCATTTATGAGAACCAGTATCCGCTCTGAGTTGCCTAAGGCTTCCTCCCTCCGTCTCGCAGCAACGCAGCCGCCTTCTCCTAACGTGTCTGGCCAATCGCCCCGTAGAGGGCTTGCCCACCAAGATCAGCCCCATGTCTGAAACACAAAAAAGTGCGCCCATAGCGGGCGCACTTCAAAAACAGCTGAAATCTTCAGCATTCCAGAAGGCGAGGACAAAAGCTGCAAACAAGAAAGACTTATCGTATTGCTACCCCGCCATCCAGGAAACTACTTCAATGGCGCGCTGGCCGTGTCGATGTGGTAGTTAATCCGGCCACGTACAACGAAGGCGTCAACATCAGCTTCGACCCTGCCATAACCGTAATTTTCTTCCTCGTGGAAGGTGTAATAAAGACCTTCAACGCCAGCCGTAACATTATGCCAGCGGTTGCCGAGATCCCACTCAACACCGGCGCCACCAACAAAACCAGCATCACCATCATCTGGGAAAGCAATACCAGCGGTGGCATAAACCAACATATCTCCCATCACCTGGCCAATGCGACCGCGAATCGTGCCTACATCGCCATTGACGAATGAGTAATCGGCTTCAATGCCATAGAGCATGTTATTGCTCGACATCCAGTTATAGCCACCATGGAGACCTGCGATGAAATCGGTATTGTCGTCCTCTATCGTTTCTCGCACCCCAGGTGCTGTAGCGCTAGCTTCTCCAGAAGCCCAGAAGATGCCTGCATGTGCACCAACATAGAATCCATGCCAAACGGAACCATAGCTATCGTATTTCTCCGTAAAACCGCCAGCATTTGCTTGCGATCCCATAAGCAAAAAGACGCCAGCCGCAGCAACGACTGATCTCAAAATAGATTTGCTCATATTTTATTCCCTCATCTCTAAATGCCCCACAACGAATGCTGTATCTTCATAACAAAGTACAAAGCACCAGCCAGCATCCGAACACAATACAGTATCAGACTATGGCGTTAACATGACTGGGTAACTATTTCGAAATGCACTGTGTCATTCAGAATACAGGCAGATAATGCATAATTATGTTGAAGAGGTGGGGAAAGAAAATCTTGGGATACACTAGACGCGATATTGTGCGTGAACGTAATAAGGCCCCGAACGCCAAATCCGGGGCCTTTGTTTTATGATAAAACTCAAGCTGCCTTGCCAAACAACCGGCTGAAGGCGCGTGTGAAGAAACCTGACCGTTTCTGCGGCGCAGCTGACGTTGCCGACGCAGCAGTACTGTTCGAAGCGGCAACGGTAATCTGAGCCGTTACCGGTGGCCTGCGCCTTGTGGCGCCCATGGTGACATCTGCGATCTGTTGACTGCGTTTCGCCATTCGAACAGCTTCACGCGCCTCCTTGTCGCGCTCTGCCTGCTGATAGGCCCGACGCTTACCACGCATACGCTCTTTGCGGCTTTGTCCGCCGCGGTCAAAGCTTCTTCCCATGTTGCCTCCTAAGAACCAATTCAGGCCGGTTCACGACCTGTTGATAACTCTGAAGTGCGTCGGCCTCAGCTGTCAATGGGGAAGAAATGGAGGCGATATTCAAACCCGCCAGAGTATATTTGGTGGGTTTCGCTTACGCTTTACAGAGCCAACATTTTATGAATGAAACGGCGAAACGAAACGATGGCGCCTCTGTCATCAGGGATAGCACGTATCAAAAAGGCTGGAACGCCAATCGCCGCGCACCGCGTTAAGAAGCGCCAGCCCTGCAACAGCGGCGGTGTCGGCGCGCATCACGCGCGGGCCCAGCGAAATTGGACAAACGGATGGATGCGCCCGAAGCGCAGTGCGCTCTTCCTCGTCAAACCCGCCTTCCGGCCCGATCAGAAGCGCCAACGGCCCTTCCGGTTGCCTTGTCAGCGCCTCCACGGGAGAGGCGATGGGCGCATCTTCGTCGGCAAAGACAAGCGTGCGGGCAGCAGGCCAGGACGCCAGCACGTTGACAAGCTTTGTCGGTTCATGCAGCTCCGGCAGACGCAGGATGCCACATTGCTCAGCGGCTTCAATGGCGTTAGCGCGCATGCGATCCATGTTGACCCGCTCAGCGATAGTGCGTCGCGTAATGACCGGCCACAGCCCGGCCACGCCCAATTCGGTAGCTTTTTGCACCATGTAATCGAGCCGGGCTTTTTTCAGCGGCGCGAACAGATAAAGGATATCGGGACCATCTGTTTGCGGGCGGATCTGCTGTTCGATAGACAGTCTACAGTTCGACCGGCGCATCACCGTCATTTCGGCCAGCCACTCGCCATCGCGGCCATTGAAAACACGGATACTATCACCGCTGTGCAAGCGCATGACATTGAGCAGATAATGCGTCTGCGCAGTTGTCGGCTCCACCGTGGCGCCGTCAGATAACGGGGCATCCACAAACAGACGCACCGAAGACGACGGGACGTCATCGTTTTTCGTGTCGTTGCCGAAGATATCTGATTTGTCCTGCATGAAGCGACGATTAACCCGCAGGTTTCGCGTGCGCAAGAGGCTCATGAAACGAAGTAGGCGTTTTCCCAGATAAACGCGTGGAAATGGGATTGCCGCTTATGAAATAGGAGGCAAAGTCGCCTTTGCCTCCCAATACTGATCATGCCGTTGGCATTACTCGCGTTATGGCCGAGCAGATTTCGCCAGCCGCACCAAGTTCAAGAACTCGGCGCGATAGCCGAACGGATCGTCGCCACGCGCGGATTTGGCCAGCGCGATCACATCGTCATAGCTGTAATCTTTGAGATACGGCGTGCCACGCAGGAGCTGCCCAAACGCCGCAACTGCCACCGAGAAACGCACTTCTTGCGGCGCGGCTTTCATCTGGCCAAGCTCCATCGCTTTGATGACCGGCGTCGTGACCAGCGTTGACTTGTCTTGCGTAGGCAGCTTGTAACGCAACTTGAGGAAAGCGTATTCGTTGGAGGACTTATCATCTTCAGGTTTCGCGGCATCGTCGCTTTCGCCAGACTTATCCTCGCCCATCTCCGCCTCTCGGCCGCTATAGCGCAGATCGTCGATCAGCTTTGGCGCACCCTTCGGCGTGAATTCGTAAATCGCCGTGACGGTATGGCCGGAGCCGATGTCGCCCGCATCCACCTTGTCGTTGTTGAAGTCTTCACGTTTCAACGCGCGCGTTTCGTAGCCGATCAAGCGGTATTC
This sequence comes from Alphaproteobacteria bacterium, assembly GCA_037387425.1. Classification (GTDB taxonomy): domain Bacteria; phylum Pseudomonadota; class Alphaproteobacteria; order Rhizobiales; family Rhodomicrobiaceae; genus JARRLC01. The sequence goes on along the minus strand of JARRLC010000025.1, from coordinate 13,731 downwards.
TGACACCGTTGCCGGGTTGAACTCCACCTGGATTTTCACGTCCTTGGCGATGGGGAACAGCGTGGAGGATGCCTCGTCCACCAGAACCTTGCGCGCCTCGTTCAGCGTATCGACGTAAGCCGCCGTGCCATTGCCGTTTTGGGCGAGCTTCTGCATGAGCGCGTCGTTGTAGTTGCCCCGGCCCACGCCAAGGATGGACAGGAAGATGCCCGTCTTGCGCTTGCGTTCGATGAAACCTTTCAGCTCTTCCCGATTAGTGATGCCGACGTTAAAATCGCCGTCCGTCGCCAGGATGACGCGGTTAACGCCCTCCTTGTCGAAATTGGCTTCGGCAAGGCGATAAGCATCGTTGATGCCTTCAGCGCCCGCCGTTGAGCCGCCTGCGCCCAGTCTGTCGATTGCGGCGATGATTTTGCCCTTGTTGGCGACCTTCGTCGGCTCCAGCGCCACACCGGAGCTGCCCGCATACACAACGATGCCCACGGTATCATCAGGCTTCAGCTCATTCACCAGCATGCGGAAGGCGTTTTTCAACACCCCCAGACGATCCCCCCCTCGCATTGAGCCGGACACGTCGATGAGGAACACCAAATTGGCGCGCGGACGCTCTTTGCTCTGAAGCTCATAGCCCTTGATACCGATATGCAGCAGCTTGTTGGCCGGGTTCCACGGCGAGGGCGTAACGGTGACGTTGGCCTTGAACGGCGTCTCAGGCTTTTCCGGTACGGGGTATTCGTAGGGGAAGTAATTAATCATTTCCTCCACGCGCACCGCGTTTTTCTGCGGCATACGGCCAGCATTCAGCGCGCGGCGCACGAAAGAGTAAGACGCTGTGTCCACGTCAATGGAGAAAGTCGAGACCGGCTCGGCGGACACCTGCTTCACCGGATTGATCTTCGTCGCCTCGAACTTATCGCGGTTCTCGCGGGGCGGCTGCGGAAGCACGCTGCCATCGTTTAAGCGTCCATTTTGATGGAAGGCCCCATAGCCATCAACCCGCTTGCGCATATAGGCGCGTTTGTTCCCTGCCTTTTGTTTGAGGGCTAAGCGTCCTGAGGGAGCCGGAGGTTGAGCGGCTGGAGCCATAGCCGCTGCGTCGTCAGCTTCAGATTCAGCGGGGCTCCCCATTTTTGCGTTTCCCCCCAAATGATCATGTATTTCCTTTTGACCAAATTTGGCAGGCGCTTTTCCTACTGGCGTGCGATGGTTGGAAGGAGACGCCACAGAAGGCGTGGTTTTTGAAGGCTGCGCTGAAGAAGCAGGTTTCTCCGCCGAATTAACCGGAGCAGGCTGTTGGCTGAGTGTTCCTGCCACCGGCTCAGACGCTGCGCGATCTTCTACCCCCAAATCGCTCGTGTAATACACACCTGTTCCCAATCCCACGGCCACTACAGCGATAGACGCAGCGATTGCATAAATTCCATGACGAACACGCATCGGAAGTCTCCTCTTTGATTGTGATGCGTGTGTAAGACGGACGACGTCGGCGTTTTCTTGGGGTACGCGCGGATTTTTTTCTGCCTCGGTATCGGGAGCGCTCTCGGCAGGCGCCACAGGTGCACTTTCCGGCGCATTCTCGGAGGCAGCGTCGAACGCAGCCATCGCGGCGCTGAGCGCAGCCGCCTTCGCCCCGGCGCTCGCTGGCGGCACCGGCAGACTTTTCAGCTTTTCCAACTCCTTATCGCTCATAGCTTAGCCTGCTGCCTGTAACGTTACCCGGAGACGCTTTTTCGCCTCGTGCAGATGCCATGACACGGTTTTCTCCTGGCATCCCATGACTGCCGCCGCTTCCGCATGGCTCATATCCTCGCCGTAGACCAGAAGCACCGCGTCGCGCTGCTGGGGCGGAAGAGCGCGCACTGTCGTCCAGAGATCGGCCTCCATAGCGGCATCCTCTGGCGATGTCTGGCCAGTTTCTGACGCAGCATCGGTTAGCTCTACCATCTTTGACGGCTCAACAGCGCGCATCCTTTGGCCCGCGCGGAGCTTATCCGTCGCCGTTGTGTAAGTGATCCGCCAAATCCAGGTGGAAAACGCCGCCTCGCCTCTAAACTTAAGAATGGCGGTGGCGAGCTTCACGCATACGTCTTGCGCGATATCTTCGGCGAGGTCTTGCGCGCCGCAAAAGCGCCAAGCGAGCCGGTAAATGCGATCATAATAGCACTCAATGAGCGCCGCGAACGATGCACGGCACCCGCCTGCGGCTTTCAGCGCTAATTCCTTGTCGCCATCGCTCATTCGTTTACTCAGATAAGATGTACCCCGTGCGGGAGACACGAACGCATGGCGACCATAAAAGCTTCCCGTCCCGCCATCAAGCGTTAGACGGCGGGGGGAGCATTTCCCTTTGGGAACAAAACGACGCTGAGCTAAGCTGCTTGGCGCACGCCTTCCCTGTTAACCCAGCTTTCAGTCTTATCCAGTGCGCGAGACACCCGGTCGAACAGCATGTTGATCTCGCTGCCGGTGATGATAAGCGGCGGACACAGAGCCAGCGTATCGCCAACAGGACGTGCGATCAGACCTTCCTCGCGGCAGAATTGCGAGGCTTTGGCGCCGACCTGTCCGGCTGGCAAAAACGGCTGTTTGGTGCGCTTGTCCGCCACCAGTTCCAGCCCGCCCATAAGCCCGGCTCCACGCACATTGCCCACCAGCGGATGTCCGGCGAGCCCCTTTAACCGCATCTGGAACACCGGCGACGTTGCGCGAGTATGCGCCACAATCTTGTCGCGCTGATAGATTTCCAGCGCCTTCAAGGCGATAGCCGCCGCCAAGGGGTGTCCGGAATAGGTAAAACCATGCGCAAATTTGCCAATCTTACGGCTCTCATACAGCATCGCCTGATAAACCTGCTCCGGCACGGTAATAGCCGCCAACGGCGCATATCCGGATGTGATTGCCTTCCCCATGGTGATGCTGCTCGGCTTGATGCCGAATGTTTGTGAGCCGAACATGCTGCCGGTGCGTCCGAAGCCGCATACCACTTCATCGGCGATGAAAAGAATGTCGTGTTTTTCCAACACCGCCTGCATCTTCGGGAAATAGCTTTTCGGCGGCACGATAACGCCGCCCGCCGCCATCACCGGCTCGACGAAGAACGCGGCGATAGTGTCTGCCCCTTCGCGCTCTATGAGCATATCCAACTCGTAGGCAAGCCGCGTGGTGAAGTCGTCTTCTGATTCGCCAGGAAGCGCATCACGATAGTAATGCGGGCTGGTGAGATGGCGCACCCAGTCGAACGGCAGATCAAAATCCTGGTGGTTATCTGACATGCCAGTGAGACTCGCCGATGCCAGAGTTACGCCGTGATAAGCGCGTTTGCGTGAGATGATCTTCTTTTTGTTCGGCTTGCCACGCGCGTTATTATAATACCACGCGAGCTTGATCTGCGTGTCATTGGCCTCTGATCCGGAAGACATAAAAAGGATCTTCGACGCGGCAACAGGTGAAATTTCCTTTAACTTTTCCGCAAGCGCAATCGCCGCACCGTGACTGGTCCCGCTGAACAAATGCCCGAATGAAAGCTTCGCCATTTGCTCGCGAGCGGCTTCGATCAGCTCCGGATGGCCATAACCGAGCGATACGCACCACATCCCTGCCATACCATCCAGATATGGTTTGCCTGAACTGTCATGCACGAAAATGCCCTTGCCGCTTTCGATGACGAGCGGTGCGCCATCTCGTAAGGCAGCAAGATTCGTGTAAGGATGAACGAGAGAGTCTATATCGCGTGAATGCACGTCGCCGCCAGTATGCAGCGCGGCAAGGATTTTGGTTGGAGCGTTCATGGCCAGCCTTTTGTTGTTGGGCGTCACCCAGACATTGCGATTAAGTGTTGCGCGATTTACCTTATGCGACACTGATTGCCCACAAACGGAGTATAATTGCTTTTCTTCGTGTATTAACGTATGTGCGCTAAACTGATACGGCAGGTTGAGGAATAAGCCAGTGCGAGATTGGCAACATTTACAGCGTAGGTCTCAAAAAGCGGATTGGAGCGCACGAATAGCGTTCTTGTTCCTGGTGCTGTTTGTGCTGACGCTGATCTTCCATCGCACCGGAATGCCGCGATTCGAAATCGTGATTCCGTCTCTTGAGGTTGACTGGTGGTTTGTGCATTTCTCAACGCCTGAGTTTCGCCAGTTCTTCGGCCCCATCAAGCAAATTTCCACGCCGACAGCCATGAAGCTCCTGGGCGTGGCCATTACCGCCGCCGTTTTGGCCGTGGGGCTGGGTGTGGCGGCGCTCGTGTCGATCTGGCGGGAGGGCCAAACCGGCGCAGGCAATGCAACTATGGGGGTGCTGGTGGGGCTGGTGATGCTGGCTATGCCTCTCGTATCGTTGCCGAATCTGCTGTTTCTGCCTCGCATTTACGAAGTAAGCACTGACACCGCCCAGCCGCCAGCGTTTCAAGCGCTTGATGTGCGCCGCCGCGCAATCGGAGCCAATCCGGTGCGTTTTCAACGCAAGCAGGCGAAGATGCAAACGGCTGCTTATCCTGATATTAAACCGCTTATTATCAAGCGTCCGCTTGGCGAGTCTTACGCCATCGTACAAAAAGCCGTCGAACGCCTGCATTGGGATGTCGTGGGCAAGCCCAAACCGCCTACACAAGTGTTAGCCGGGAAAATCGAGGCAACCGCCCGTTCGCTGATCTTCGGCCTTTCAGACGATCTGGTCATCCGCATTACCGCCAAGGGGCGCTTCGATACCCGCGTGGACGTGCGTTCATCATCCCGCTATGGCGAACACGATTTGGGCCGCAACGCCGAGCATATTCGCGATTTCTATGCGGAGGTGAAAACCCGCATCGGCGAGATCGAAAGGAAAGAGCGGCTCGCCCGCGCTGTCGCCGCGCGAAAACTGCGCGTGAAAAAGGCGCTGGCCAGAAAGAAAGCCGCCGCAGAAGAACGCCGCCGCAAGGAAAGAGCCGCAAAGCGCGCCGCTGCTAGAGAGCGTCGGCGGAGAGAACGTATCGAGCGTGCAAACCAGGATGCCCGTCACGGATCACAAGCCCAGTCTCAACCATCATATCGAGATGACCAAGAACAGCATAGGCGGCGGCGGTCACGAGGTTCTCGGCCAAGTCTTCGTAGATTTTGGGAACGATTGATCCAATAGAGGCGTGTCCCTGGCGCAGACAATCAAGGATCTGCGCCTCCCGCCAGCGGCGATGCATGATCAACGCCCTGGCCAGCCGCCGCCCTTGGATGACATGCCCGCCATGACCGGGGAAATATAGCTCTTCCTTACGCGCGATCAGCAATTCCAGCGAGCGCAGATAATCAGCCATGTTGCCTTCCGGCGGCGCAACTACAGTCGTGTTCCACCCCATGACGTGATCGCCGGAAATAAGCGCTGCGCCGCTATTCAGCGCATAACACATATGGCTAGGCTCATGCCCCGGCGTGTGAACGGCTTCCAGCTCCCAATCGCCGCCCATGATGCGCGAGCCATCTTTCAGCGTCGCGCCAGCCATCGCGCCTGCCCCAAGCACTTCCGCGCCCGTGAGTGCGGCCAGCCGCGCAAGCCCGCTGCAATGGTCTTTATGCTCATGCGTTAAGATGATGTGCGAGGCGCGTTCGCCATTTCTTGCCAACGCCGCCATGATAGCCGCCGCGTGAGCCTCGCTGTCCGGGCCCGGATCAATGACCGCCACCGCGCCACGCCCAACAATGTAAGTGTTCGTGCCTTTGAACGTGTAAGCGGAAGGATTGTTCGCAACGATGCGCCGTAAACCGGAGGCGACATCGGCGGCAACGCCGTATTCAAAAGTATAGTCGCCAGTAAAAGGCGAATTGTCCGTCATGATTACGTTTTCCTGCTCAACGTGAGAGGGTAGATGTAATCAGCAAGGTCACAGCATGCAAATACAATAATTGGTGACCCAGTGCTGGAGTTAAACTTTCTCACACCAAAACTGATACATCGTCTCGAACACTTGAGGGTGTTTTTCCTCAAACGCGGCCCAATTGGCGAGCGTGCCCGGCGCGCTATCATCTGGGAACATCTTGGCGAACGCGCCCTCCAGCGGTTGCGGAATGCTGAACCCACGGAAAACCAGGCCGTTATCGCGTAAGAAAACCTCAATCTCGGGCAGCGTCACGGGATGTTCGTGCTCGTGCAGCAGCAAATCGCGAAAATTGCTGAGCGCGTAGAAATCGTGCGAGCGCAACAGCCCGCCCGCCTTCTCTGGCGACGCCATCAGCTCTGCGCGAAAATTGCGCGCTGCGTCATCGGAGCACCCAGCGCCAGGATAATCGGGCATGCCCCGCAACTTCGCGACAGGTTTACGCGCTATGGCGCTATAAAACCCAACTGCCATCAGCCCGCCTGGACGCAACAGCCGTAACAACGCCTGCCATCCGGCGAACGGATCAGCGAGGTGATGCAGCACGCCTACCGATTCGATAATGTCGAACGGCCCAGCTTCCTCTGGCGGGATGGCGCGAATATCAGCCCCCGCGAACCGCAAATTGTTAACGCCCAGTTTCGACGCTTTGGCGCGCCCATATGCGAGGCTGCGGCGACTGAGATCGACCGCCAGCACATCGGCGTTGTCGCCATAGCGCTCGGCCACCGCGATAGCGTGCTGTCCGGTGCCAGCGCCCGCCACCAGCACTTTGAACGGCGCATGAAGAAACGTCAGCTTTTCAGGCGGTAAAAAGTGCGACAGCGTACGCTCCGCAGAGGCTTTCGGCGGAATGAACACACTATTCCAGCGCGGATAAGGGCTTGTCTCATATTGGCGCGCCACGCGGACGGAGGTTTCGTCTTGCGCCGAGCAAATCACCGGTATATCTGCTGCGAGCGCGCTTAGCTCGGCTTCCTCGGCGAGGCGCGCATAAACAACATCCGCCAGCATGCGTGGACGGATCGCGCGGGCCGCCTCAGCAGTGAGGTGTTCAGCAACCACAACATGCGGCGGCGAGTAAAGCATGTGCAGCAAAAGCGCTCGTGACGCAGCTGGATTTCCGGCCTCAAGCGCGTCCCAGTCAATGGCAAGCTCTGCCAAAGCGGATGTTTCAGCAGGCGCCACAGCCCAAACATATTCGTTATTGAAGCACTGCTGAGAAAGCGCAACCGCGAACGAATATAGCGTCTTATCCTCAAATCGCGCAGGCAGCGCCTCCAGGAGCAGCACGCGGCGCATCGCGGTTAACAGATGCTCAAACGCGGGCTCGTGGTTGACGGCTTGCGTCAGCGCAGCCAGCAACAACGGATGCGCGAGCGCTTTATCCGTGTGCCGCAACAGCAGGTTTCGCGCCGTCTCATTGGCCGCATCCGCGCCATCGCCAGCGTGTTTTATGGCATCACCCAGCCCGCTATGCGCCTTCACATAGCCAATGGCTGCCGACGCCAGCGGATGATGATCAATAGTGGGAAAAGCAAAAGCCGCCAAAAGCCCGTGTGGGTTCAGATCTCCAGGCGTTGGCAGTACATAACGCGCCAGAAGCAGAGACAACCGCTCTGCCGGTTCCAACCAATCGGGGCGCAGTTGCAGCGCACGCGTGAAAGCTACGGCCGCGCCGTCAATATCGCCGGTGCGTTCACGGGCGTTGCCCAGATTGAACAACACCGCAGGATCGCGCGGCTTGGCTTCATGCGCCTTGGCGAAGGCTTCGACTGCCAGAAAATATCGCCCGGCAACAAACGACTCAATGCCTTGCTTGAGGAAATCTGGCTGCGCTTTGCGGCCACGCGGCGCCTTGCTGGATGCTTTTTTCATGAGGGATGGGTAGCGCAAACATGGCCTGCTGCCAAGGCTGTGTTGCACAAGACAAGCGAAATCCGCAAGGTGATGCATCAGCGCCAGGCCACATGTTAGTGCATCGATCCAAACTGAGGTTACACCGGAGTTTGGTAAAATTGATGCATAAACCAAAGAGCTGGTGCGCTGACATATGAAGATTTGGAATGTGTCAGTGCACGAGTGGATCAAACCTGACATTTGATACCAACTGCTACGGAACCTAACGATGAGCCAACGCATTCAAATGTCAGGTCAATTTGATTTATAGGCATAAAATCTCGTGGTTAGAAGCGTTAGATTTGAACCACTAGTGCATCAATCCAAACGAAGGCTGCAGCCGAGTTTGGAAAAATTGATGCATAAACAAAGAGCTAGTGCACTCATGCATGAATTTTCTGAATGCGTCAGTGCACTAGCAAACGCTTTGGCGGTTGATTTCGGCAGGGCAATACAGAATACCGTTTGAGTATTCAACGTTCCGCATCTAATTTTAATATCTTGATGTTTGATGTAGCCGGAGGTGGTGTATGGAACTTTATATCGAACAACTGGAGGTTGAATTAAAAGCGCTCGTGGAAAAGGTTAAAACGCATAGCTTCCTCCAGCGTTGCCAAGATGGTTCGGTTGCACTTGATGAACTTAAAATATTTCTTGTTCAGCAAGGGTTATACGCCACAAATTTCACAAAATATCTTTGTGCGACAATGTCTAATCTGCCAAGCAATGCAGAAATACGTCCCCTTGCGCAGAACCTTTTTGATGAGTCAGGGTTTAGCGGGACAAAACCGCATGCTGTCATCTACGACGAGATGCTCGAAAACTTTGGCCTTAGCCTGAAGGGGGCCGTTCCCTTAAGCGGAACAGTTAAGCTGATCAACGAGATGTTCCGCCATTGCCGCAATGAGAACCCGGCGCTTGGAACCGGCGCGCTTTGCCTCGGCGCTGAGGCCATAGTGCCTTTTGTATATACAGACATTGTCAAAGGCTTCACTCAGTGCGGCGTGAACGAAGACCAGCTTGAGTTTTTCACGCTCCACATTACGGTTGATGATGAGCATGCCACGACGATGGGCGAGATCATGGCTTCCATCGCGAAGGATAAGCCTGAGCAAATCGCCAACATGGTGGCTGCTGGCAGAACTCTTGTGGACGCCCGGATGGAATTCTTCACATCCATTGAGGAAGCTGCGAAAAACATTTCCGCCGCTGGCTAAAACACCAAGATACAAGCCAGGATATATGTGAAATGCGCAATCCTGATTTCTAAAGCCTTAAGGGCCGTGTGGGAATAACCTTACACGTTGCCTTTTGCGTACATCACCTCGCTATTTCCGCGGAGGAAACTATGAGCCAAACGCAAACGCTGTCAAAACCGGAACTAATCGATATTGCCAAAAAAAGAATGCTAGAGCACTTGTCTATGCCAGCGTGGTCTGTGCGTCAGAAATTGGCGCTGACATGTCGCATTCTACACAGCAAGGGCCATGATTCTGGACTGGCGGGGCAGATATCCGGGCGCGGTGAAACACCAGGAACCCTTTACACACAGCAATTGGGCCTTGGCTTTGACGAAATCACAGCCTCCAATCTCTTGAAGATCGACGAAGACCTAAACGTTCTGGAAGGCGATGGCATGGTGAACCCGGCCAACCGCTTCCATACTTGGCTGTACCGTGCGCGGCCAGACGTCAACTGCATCATCCATACACATGCGAAACACTCCGTGGCGCTGGCTATGCTGGAGCGGCCTTTGAAGATCGCTTATATGGATGTTTGCGTGCTTTATGACGACGTCGCTTATCTGCCTATTTGGACCGGCGTTCCAGTCGGCAACGAAGAAGGCGAGGCGATTTCAAAAGCAATTGGCGACAAGCGCGCGTTATTGCTCGCTCACCACGGTCTCTTGGTAACCGGCAGTACGGTTGAGGAGGCTTGCGCGGTCGCGGTGATGTTTGAAAGGGCCGCCGAGCTTCAGCTTCTCGCTGAGAGCGCTGGCGAGATCAAGGATATCGAGCCTGCTTTGGGCCGCCAAGCGCACGATTGGATCCTGCAAGAGAAGCGTTCGCAGGCGACGTTCCATTACTATGCGCGCCAGTTTTTGCGTTCGTTGCCGCGAGGCGATGGACATCCGCTCGGCTAGTACAGCCTGCCGGAAATGCTGACGCTTTCTGGCTAAGCGTTCATAAGAGTTCTTCACCGATTGAATAGCAACAAGCGTTAAAGACAGCAGTAACGACCACGGCATATATCATTGCGGCGAAGTTCTCATCGGCTTTGCAGATATTTCTTATTGCAACACGCGATATTCATAAACATTTTGACTTGCAGATAAATTCTGAAAGTTCGTTGGTCAATGGCAGGAAAAAAATAATGAAGGTAAAAGTTCATGCTTCTCAAAATGCACTTGAGATCAAAATTGGTGGCCTACCGAAAATACAATTTCTGTCTGAACAAATAAACTTTGAAGATCGAGGGTACTATGATTTTGCTTTGTGGGCAATTCTGCCAATTATTATGAGATTGGGTTCTTATGCTAAGTGTAAATTTTCAGTTTCAAGAGCCTGTTATGACAGCGTGATTGCTGTCTCAAGAATTTGGGCAAGGTGGTTGCCTGAACTATTTACGGAACCAAATTTTAATGTCGATATTGTTGACGCTAAAGTTTCAGACAATGACCGTATTCTATGCTTTTTTAGTGGAGGTATTGACTCAACCTATTCGGCAATAAGATTACAGGAGCAAGGGGTTAACAATCTGGATTGCCTTACAATTCATGGGATGGATTATAGATTTCCTGACATAAATAAATTTCAAGCTCTCATGGACAGAACTTCATCTTTCCGAAGCAGAATGTTCAACAAAAGCCTAGTTGTTCGCACAAATTTATATTCAGTTTATAACAGCATCAACTGCAACCCGCATGACGGTCATATCACACATATCTTCGCTTTATTTTCTTGCGGGTCTCTGTTTCCAGACTACGGGACATATTTAATTGCGTCTGACTACCGCCGTGATCAACAATTTTCTGCACATCCTTACGGCTCCAACTCAGTCACGAACAGCCTTATACGTAACGCGAACGGTCGCCTGGTAACACGGGATGACGATGTCTCGCGCTGTGAAAAAGCAAAAAAATTGCTCCAAACAGGGATAGATTTAAGTAGCCTATCTATATGCGTAGATTATGAATTCCGCCCACAGAATTGTGGCGTTTGCTCGAAATGCGTCAGAACAAAAGCTATGTTCTATGCTACTTCAAAGAATATTCCTAATATCTTCCATGATATGTCTATTGGAGACGACTGGTATAAATCTATTGATTTAAACAGTAAGCCAGGTCGAGTATTCTGTGGGGATATCCTTGATGCGATTCGTCTGCATGGCCTTGAAAATGAACTTGGTTACTCTGAAGCGAAAAAGCTATGGGAAGTGGCATCGGTCAACGCACGAAACAATTCATTTTAGGGGCTTAGAGGAAATGCTAACTCAACAAGCCGCAAGCTCTCATCCGCTTCTCCAGCGGGATGCTTTTAAACTGAATCAGCATCCCGCTTTTGATGACGAAGGATCTGCACCTTCACCTTTATGAATATCTTGCGCGGCTATTTACCCCTGCTTTTCCTCCACCTTAGAAACTCTTGCAGAAGCTCTTCCTCTGTTACACTAGGTTTTATTTCTTTCTTCTGTTTAAGAATTTCCGTTGCTGTAGGACACCTATTCCATCCTGGAACATTCGCGCCAAGGTTCACATTCTTCCATTTCGGATGATATCCCGGCTTAGTCTGCAAAATATGCAAACGTTTGAAGAAATAACGCACGAAACGTCCCATGCGGCGGTAACGGTCTGCATTATGCTCCCAGTTGAATGCAGCCAGTACAGCTGGTACGGAAACGGTTAGAACTCTTTTCCCCTCAGGGATCAGTTCAGGATAGTCTTCATGTGTCAACATGCTAGGCAAGTAATAGTCTTTAAGCACTTTATCATAGGGCACACGCAGGAAATGAAACCCTTTAGGCCAAGAGCGCAGGAAAGGCGTCAGTGGTTTCGAGGACACGAACACCACAGCTGCAATATTGCTGTCGATCCCCTTCCTCATTTTTCCAACAGCGACAGGATTAGGAATAAAGCTATTGATGGCCCCAATGTGCAAACGCTTAAAAATCATAGGGCCGGTATAGGCGGCAGGGGTTCCAAAGGTATTGAAGTTAACGACCTTACCTTTTAAATCAGCCAAAGTTTTTATATCCGGCCGGGCGATCACGTGTATTTCTGCTGTAAACAAGCTAGCAACGTAATTGATATTTTTACGAATTGCCGGACGTTTATTAAATTCCTCGACAACATCACTATAAATGATCGCTGTATCAATACCCTTGAGGTAAAGAAGATCATTCACATTGCCATAAACACCCCGTGTAACGACTGGAAGCACCCGCATTTTATCGCCGTCGTCAAGGACGCGGGCAAGTTCGCCAGCGAACCGCAAAGGGGCTCCTTCTATTCGCCCTGACGCCAGCCCAATCGTCCAACGATTCATACGGTCGCGGATGGGAAGGTGAGCCGCATTCCCGTTTTGTGATTGAGCAAGCTGAGCAAGGACTGTTGCCGGATCTTGCTCCTGCGCTACAGTACTGTCAACGCTGCCAGAAAATGCAGTTGTTATCAGAGCAAGTAGAAAACATATAATAACGCCTTTGGCGTGCTTTATAACACTAGAGGTATGCATACTCTATCCCTCAGTAAGCTTTATCGGAGGAAGACACAGGTTCCACCCAACTTGTCAGTAACCTTCCCCTTCAATTATGTTCAGTCTTTTAGCTGCTGACTGATCCCCCATCTCGGCTGCTTTTCGGTACCATTTTTTCGCCGTTTTAATATCTGGTTGCAGGCTAACTACATTCTTCTTGATAAGAAATGCCGGATCATAGGTTTGCCCCAAAGCGAAAGCGCCGCGTGCACTCCCCTGCAACGCCAAATCCTCATATATCAATCGTGCAAAAGCAATATTACCACTTTTAATAAATTGATTTGCCTGCTCTAAAGATGAAGCCTCATCATCAGGAGATATTTTTGGTTTAGCTGCATTGTTATTTATTTCAATTGATGTTCTTGTGTGAACAGAATCATCCATTGAACCTGTTGAACTAGGATTGTTTGCAGCATTCTTATTAGATACGCCAATTGATATATTAGCGACGCGTTCGATCGGTTGAGAGTTATTGCCATTATAGAGCAAAACACGAAGAGCAAACGTGCCACTGAAATTTTCTGCTGGAATAATCAAAAGGTTATCATGCTGTTCTATTGACACAATATAAGAGTTCTTAGTTGAAATCCCAGAAGATAGCTTAAATCCGCTAGGAAGACCTCGAAACATAAGAAACGTATACTTTGTGCCATCACCTGATTTAGAAGCCGCATTAAGCGGCAGTTGGATTTGAAGCGGAATAGCTTTACCAGCCGGCCCACTCGCATCCTTCACTTGGAAACCCTCTGGTCCGTTTTGGACGAGGTGAAACATTGGATTTGGCGACAGGCGATGACGCACCGGAGAAAGTGTAGTGGCATTTGCATTCATTCCAATATATGAATGAAGATCCCAAATATTAGCCATGACTATTGCGGTTAATGAAATCCAGCAGCATAACACCACACATGTAACTTTATAGCCCTCCATTGGGGTCCCCCCAATTTGATATGGTATTTGCAATACGAAACTTGTTTGACATCACATGCACTAGAGCAAAAAGCGTGCTCACCCTTGGTTCACAAGCTTATGATTGATAATAAGTTTTATACATTGCAACTTGGCACTACAAGTTACCATCTGAAGTGGAGCCTGTTACGCGTCTGATTGTCTCAGTGTTATGGGAAGGATGTGTCAATCGTTAATTTATTACAGCAACTTCTCCCGCCAGGGCGGCAGCATCATGATTACTGAATTGCCGACATGCATTTTAATGCCACCTTTTCA
>JARRLC010000024.1:21020-33328 GCA_037387425.1 Alphaproteobacteria bacterium | reverse complement strand
CAAATTGAGGTGCGTGCTTTCGAAAAAGTGCAAAAAGCAGTGAAACAAGCCGCCGAAAGCGCTTTCGCTGGCGCATGAGCCAAGCGAACATGAGCCTGACAGGCAAGAATTATTTTACGCAGCCCCGCTGGCCCCTGCTGGCGGGGCTGATTGTATTCGTGCTCGTTTCTACCTTTACGCTGTCCTCGGCACATGGCAATCCCCTTGCGGTTCCGCCTCAGCGCGTCGTTTCCATCAACGCTTGCACCGATCAGCTTTTGTTCAAGCTGGCACGTCGCGATCAGATTGCAGCGCTGTCGATTTACGCGGCCGACCCATTTTATTCCATCTACGCAGCCGAGGTGCGGGCGAGCGGCATCCCGTTGATCCGCGGCGTCGCTGAGGAGGTCTTGAAACTGCGCCCGGACCTAGTGCTCGCAGGGCCATGGACAAGCGCCGCCACACGCGAACGCATAGCGCGCCACAATATCCCGCTGATAGAGCTGGCCCCCGCCGAAAGCATCGCGGCGACAATCTCCGCAATAAAACGCGCAGCGCGTATCTTGGGCCGCGAGGCAAGGGGAAAGGCGTTGCTCCAGCAAATAAGCGCAGCTCTTCGGCCGCACGCCCTCCCGCCTGACACCCGGCGTCTCAGCGCTCTGCAATTGCAACGGCGCGGTTTTACATCAGGTGCGCAAACCCTCACCGGCGAGTTGATGCAACGTTTCGGCCTCGTCAACGCGGCGGAAAAGCTTGGCATTAAAAGCATTGGCGCGGCCCCTCTTGAAACTGTGCTAAAAGCCCGCCCGGATGTATTGATTGTGCTTGAGAATTCCTCCCGCGCCACCGACCAGGGAGCCGCCTTGCTGTCGCATTCGGCGTTGAATTCCGCTTATCCGCCTGAACGGCGCATCGTGCTACCGGGCCAGCTCACAGCATGTGGCGGCCCTGCGCTGGTGGAGGCTGCGAATACGCTCTCACGCGAGATAAATCGCATGCGCGCGGAATAAATACAAACGCGCTTCCCCCCCTTTTAACTTCCTTCCCAAACTTTCGAGATACCCTATCTCATCGATTGTTTTTGTGCTATCGCGCCACACCGTGCAATATCCGTTAACCGATTTACCTAAAATGTGGACCTATAGGTAAGAAAATTGCTTTACGGTCTGCCCGCAGACACCATCCGTTATTGTTTCAGCGTATGAGAGGTGATCGCCTTGATAAAAAAATTTGTGCCCTTGCTGGCAGTGGCTCTGTCGCAAGTTTTCGCATCTCCTGCATTTGCGCAAAGCCATTTTGATACAGGCAACACCGCGTGGATGTTAACGTCTAGCGCTCTGGTATTCCTGATGACCATACCCGGTGTTGCATTACTATACGCAGGGTTTGTCCGCAAGAAAAACGCCATTTCTATTGCGATGCAAGTTTTTATTACTGTCTGCGTTGTAACGGTAGCTTGGGCGGTTATTGGCTATTCACTGGCGTTTACGCATGGCGGTACGATTAACGATTTCATCGGTGGCTTAGACAAACTTGCGTTGAAGGGCGTGTTCAAGAACTCCCCTGTCGGCACGATCCCGGAATCCGTTTACATCATGTTTCAGCTCGCATTTGCGTGCATCACGGTAGCCTTGATCACCGGCGCATTCGCCGAGCGCATAAAATTCACGTCTTTTGTTTTGTTTATTTTGCTGTGGACCTTTTGCGTATACGTCCCGATAGTTCATTGGGTATGGGGCGGTGGCTTTCTCGCCAAACGCGAGGTACTCGATTTCGCCGGCGGTACGGTGGTCCACATCAATGCTGGAACCGCGGGCCTCGTCTGCGCAATCGCGCTTGGCAAACGATATAATTTCGGCCGTGAGCGAATGGAAGCATATAACCCAATCCTGGCGCTTACAGGCACGGCGTTTCTTTGGATCGGATGGTTTGGCTTCAACGCCGGATCGGCAATTGCAGCCAACGCCTCGGCAGGCATGGCGATGCTCGTTACGCAAATTGCCGCCGCCGCCGCCGCGCTTACCTGGATGTTCACTGAAGCCGCCGTGTACCGCCGTATCAGCGTCATCGGCGTTCTTTCCGGCTCGATCGCGGGGCTGGTGGCCATTACGCCAGGTTCAGGATATGTCGATCCTCTTGGCGCGCTGGTAATCGGCTTGATGGCTGGGCTGTTATGTTTCCTGGCCTCTACGGTCATTAAGCGGATGTTGAAATACGACGATCCGATGGATGTCTTTGGCGTTCATGCGGTTGGTGGCATAACCGGTTCCATCCTTACTGGCGTATTCGCGACGAAATCCATCGGCAATGCAAGCGGCCTTATCGACGGCAACCCTATGCAGGTATTCATACAGTTTCAAGGAGTGATGATGACGATTATCTGGTCGGCGTGTATGACGCTCGTTATTCTGCTGATCGTTAATCTTATCACTGGCTTACGGGTCAATCGTAAGACCGAGCTGGAAGGTCTTGACATACACATGCATGGGGAGGCTCTAAGCTGACGCAAAGGCTCCGTAAATCTTAGAAAGCGAAACCCTAGTGCACTGACGCATTCAGAAGATTCATGCATGAGTGCACTAGCTCTTTGTTTATGCATCAATTTTTCCAAACTCGGCTGCAGCCTTCGTTTGGATCGATGCACTAGTTTGTGCGACTTGGCGCTTCTGGAGTTTGGGCAGGGGCAGAAGGTTTCGCTTTAACCTTCCGGATACACCGAACGGAATAAAGAACCTGCGTCCGCCGTGTAAGCGGTATCGGCGCGGGTTCTTTTATTAAGGGATCGCGAATGTAATACGTCCCTTGACGCTTGCCGACCACCACCACCCAATGCGGGATCACATCTGCAATACGGAATTTTACGATTGGATAGTCGCCGCGTTTAAGACACGCATCCAGCCTCTTTTGCGATGGCTCGCGATAGACAACCGCACGGGCCCCACCTTTCGTAACGCGGGATATCGCTCCCCAGATGAGCCAGCTCCGGCTTGTGTAGCCATTATTCGCGGTCAGCGCTGTGTTCAACTGGCCGGGATCGAAAGAATGGCCGAGATTGGTCAACGCCATGGCGACGCTGGCGATTGTGCATCCCGCCCGCTTGAGCGTATCGCCATTCGGATTGCCCATGCGCTCAGCCGCCCAACGCGGATCGTTTTGCAGAAAGTGAGCATTATCCGCGAGTTGCACCGACAAATCGGCGCCCCCGAAAGCGGGGATGGTCTTTTCGCGGTAACGCAAGTGCAGCCACAGCCCAGCTAACACCGCCGCCGCCACAACCATAACGAATAGAAACTTGAGAAGCCACTTATCCGCGAACATAATATCCGTATCCTGTTCACGGAGTTATTAGCACGCATTAGCAGGCGATATCAACGATCCCTGCGGTGTCTTCTGTGACGCACGCGGCTCCGTGAACGCCTTTGCGGAGATGGCGGAACAGCCTTGCGCTGCCTTGCCAAAGCCGCCTGAGCCGGGTCAGGAATGGCCACTGGCACGCATGCAGTTTTGCGCAGCGCGTCCAACGTGTCGTCGGCAAAGCTAGGACCACGAAGCGGCGCTTGCACCATGATGACGCCCGTCATGCCCGGCGAGATGACAATTCTTTGCTTTTCGCCTTCTTCTGATTGTTCGGTACTGGCTTCTTCGGCCAAACGCGCGCGAGGAACGATCAGCAAACGCCATTCGCGGCGCTTGGCTTCGGCCCCGCTGACGAAATAGAAGTTGTCGCCATACCGGCCGGAAATTGCGACATTCCAGGCAGAATCGCCAAGGGCGGCCTGGATCTGCACGTTATTCTTGGTGAGATCGAAACGGCAGAATGCATATGCCACATCGGGAGCCATATACGGCAACGGAGGATTTGGCTGCGCCACGGGCAACAGATACATCTGATTGGTGTCGGATATTTCGGACAGCCGCGCCCAGGCGTCGCGCTTGGCGAGGTAAGGAAGCGCCAACACCGCCACGACATGAATAACGCCGCCGCAAAACACAGCCGCCACAAGCCACGGCCACATGCTGCGCAGTTCCTTCAGCCATTCGCGCGGAGTGAAGTGTATTCGCCATTCGCGTGGGGAAAAACGTGTCAGCATTTCACCCTCTGAATGTACGGCAGATTTTGCGCACCGATGCTATCGATATTTTGCTGCTGCTCAATTGTAAGTGGCCGGATAATCCGAAGCTGTAGCGTCAAGTAATGATCATCGCCGGATGGCAGCCAGTGACCAGGACGGGCCGTGGGCGCCAGAGTAATCCGCTGCGTGCCGTCCAATAGAATTGTAAGGTTTTGGTTGCTAAAGGCATAACGTCCGGCGGGATTGGGGATGAGTTTTCCCTCTTCGTCGAAAACTGCGATGCTCCACCACAATGCAGTGAGAGGGCGGGCAATGATCTCATACTCGCAGTCAGATGTTAGCCTGCTGCCGTCGTTATCGGTCGTAGCGGTAAAGGTGAGACCGCTGGCGGAGGTAATCGGCAGTTCGCCAGAACGCGCAAAATGTGCCTTCGTATATGGGTCGGCAAATTCGCTGCCAGCGTTCACCCAGGCTCTCCATGGGCCGCCGCCCCTGGTAATTAGCGAAAAGCCGCCGTCGATCATACTGCGCGCTGAGCCCAGCCCAATGATGAGCGACATAATGGCAAAGATGAAAAAGGCGATGAGATTTTTCATGCGCTTGATTTCCCGCCGGTATGTCTTTCCATCCTATACGGATGCATGTATTGAAAAGCGCCGCATTTGCGATGTCGCTTGAAATCGCCGTCTGTTGAATTGCTCACGATCATGGCGACGCTGTTGCTGTATTATCCAGCCCAGCGCCTTTAACGGACGCCCCTTCCAGTGGTCTTGCTTCCTTAAACATCTTAATCAGGCGCTGCAACACTTTCTGCGTTTTCATCGGCAAATATTGGCCGCTTCGGGGGCGCTCGGCGACCGTCCCCATAGTCGGATCTTCCTTTTTGAGCTGCGCGATACGTTTCTGCTCTTCCACTTGGCGCGGATGCAACGGCACGCCGGGGATAGCGGGAATATTGAAATTGGTATGCGCGACGACATTATACGCCTTCCAGGTTTGCGCGGGCAAAGAACCACCTGTTACCCTGCCTGTTGGCGTAAAATTGTCGTTGCCAAACCAGATCCCAGTTACGTATTTGCCGGTAAATCCCATGAACCAGGCGTCTTTATATTTGGTGCTGGTGCCAGTTTTTCCGACCGCAGTTGTAAAATCAAGCTGTGCTCTTCTGCCGGTGCCTTCCGCGACCACGACAGATAGCATTTTGTTGAGTTTCTCCACGGCTTTGCGGTCAAAAATCTGAGGGGCGGGTTTTTCGTCTTTATCGCGCGAATAAACAAGTTTACCCCGGCTATTTTGAATTTCGGTAATAGCGTAGCCTTTAACCCGCTTACCGCCGTTAGCAAGCGTGGCGTATCCAGATGTATGATCGAGCACAGTCACACCCTGATCGCCTAGCGCTAGCGAGCACGACCTTTTGATACGGTGTCTTTGCCGCCGAATATTCGTCTCGCGAGTTTTACCGCCTTTATATACAACGGGAAATCCAAGCTTAGCCAAGTTACGCAGCACTTTCTCGCGGCCGCCGTATTTATCTCTCAGCGACAATTGCACGGCAACGGTATTGAGCGACTTCGCCAGAGCGCGCGTGAGCGTCATTCTACCGTGATAACCGCCTGAATAGTTCCTCGGCCTCCAACCGGCGCACGCTTGCGTGCTATCGGACACCATCATATTGGGCCTGGCGCCGCCTTCCAGGGCGGTGAGATAAACATATGTCTTGAATGACGACCCTGGCTGACGATAGGCCATCGTAGCGCGATTAAACTTACTGATATTATAATCCCGTCCACCGACCATAGCGCGCACAGCGCCGTCTGTTTCCATAGAAACCAGCGCACCTTCATCAACGCGACGAGACCGGCTATTCTGCTCCAACGTTTCCGCCATGGCCTTTTCGGCGGCCTTTTGCAAATTAAGATCAATGGTGGTGCGGGCCACAAGATTATACTGATTCTTCCCTTGCATAATCCGCCGGACTTCGGTGAACGCCCAGTCGAGATAATAGTTCGGAACGTAAAAATCTGATCGTTCGATAACCTTGGCCGGATTAAGACGCGCGCTGTGCACTTGCCCTTCGGTCATGAACCCGGCTTCCACCATATTGGTGAGCACTTCATTCGTGCGTTCTCGCGAACGAATCGGATGGGCATAGGGCGAATAGTTGGATGGCGCCTTGTACAAACCAGCTAAAAGCGCAGCCTCAGCAAGGTTTACATCGCGGACTGACTTACCAAAAAAGAACTGCGATGCTGCTTCCACGCCATAAGTTTTGCCGCCCATGGGAGCGCGATCGAGATACATCTTCAGAATTTCTTTTTTCGTCAAATGCAATTCTAGCCAGAGCGCCAGAAACGCCTCGTTGATCTTTCTGGTTAGCGACTGCTCGGACGAAAGAAACAAATTCTTCGCTAATTGCTGCGTGATGGAACTGCCACCTTCCACCACCCCATTCGCTTGCAAGTTTGCGTAAAGCGCACGCGCGGTGCCTATCAGATCGATACCGAAATGATCGAAAAACCGCCGGTCCTCCGTGGCGAGCGTTGCTTTGACCATATAATCGGGGATTTCCTCCAACGGCACGGCGTCAGAAAACAGATTACCGCGTTTACCAATTTCACTGCCATTGATGTCAAGGAAAGTGACGCTGTATTCGCTGGCCTGCCGCCAGTTAGGATCTTTCGTAAGCTCCAGGGCCGGAATCGCGAACGCCAGCAGCACGACCAATCCGCCTGCGCCGAGCGTTGCTGCTTCGGAGAACAGCTCAGCCACGATACGGCGAAAGCCTGTAACTCGAAACTGGTTGATAAAGTTCGAATAGGCCAGCCACCGATCAAGAAAACGGGCCCAGACGTTATAAATACTTGAATCGAAATATGAATCTATCGCCCACCAGTCAATAAGACGTTGGCTGTGATTGGGCCTGAATATCCAGTTCCCTACGGAACCGTTATCGTCAGCCTTTTTCGTGTCTTTTGTTGCTTCGGTTGGCTGGCGTTTTGGCCTGAAAATTCCATTGCCCACAGTGGCTATTCCTTCACTCTATCAGCCCGTGCCCTTCTCATAGGAAATTATGCCAACCAGCGCCAGCAGGGAATACTTAAGTCACCTTCTGTCCACGTCAGTGTGAAAAGATGGCTTCGAACCGTGCGGCGAAGCCATCCCGATCAATCATACAGCAACGCACATTATTCGTCGCTGGGAGCTTGCGGCGCGTTTGCGTCCGGGGTCTGCTGAACTGTTAACAGCGCGTTGCGGATCTGCCCGGTAAGATCGGTTAGCACGCCGGGCGAATGTGGCACAACCAGCGTGTTCGACTTTGCGGAAGCGCCGAC
Organism: Alphaproteobacteria bacterium; assembly: GCA_037387425.1. GTDB lineage: Bacteria > Pseudomonadota > Alphaproteobacteria > Rhizobiales > Rhodomicrobiaceae > JARRLC01. Next base: position 25,944 of record JARRLC010000024.1, on the reverse strand, counting down.
TTCCTTCAACGTATCAAAATATTGCGTCATCAGCACCAAGTTCATCACGTCTTGAGGGGTAGCGCCGGGCACGCTGTCCTGGAAAACGGCCACGGATTCACGCAGACCGTCAACAATGGCCTTACGCTGATCGGCGATGCCTTTACCTTGCAAAGCCTTGCTCTGAGCCTCGGCCTCAGCGGCTTTCACCTTGAGGATACGGTCTGCCTCGCCTTTTTCACTGGCGGCGACGCGCAACCGTTGTGCGGCGTTGATCTCGTTCATAGCCAGTTTCACTTTGGGGTCCGGATCGATATCCGTAACCAGCGCTTTCACGAAGTCATAGCCAAACTGATCCATGGTGTGCGCCAGCTCGCTTTTAATAGCGTCGGCGATTTCGTCTTTCTTCTCAAAGACATCATCGAGTTTCATACGCGGCACCCATGCACGAACGACATCAAACACAAAAGAAGTAATCTGCGCATGAGGGTTGTCCAGCTTATAAAACGCCTCGTAAACCTTTTCGACCTTTACGAAATACTGAACAGAAACGTTAAGATGCACGAAGACATTATCTTCTGTCTTCGTTTCCACCTTCACATCGAGTTGCTGCACGCGCAGATTTACGCGGCCCGCTATCGTTTCAATGAACGGTATTTTAAAATTCAGCCCAGACGGCGCGATGCGCACAAATCTGCCAAACCGCTGCACAACCGCTGAAGATTGCTGCTTCACTGTGAACAGGACTGTACTCAGCACAATCCACACCACAACGAGAAAGATAATAGTAGGCAACCAAGCGCCGAACAATCCATCCATGATGATTTCCCTCATACCGCTGCTATCGATAACGAGCAGCCCACGCACAATCTGATATAAGGGCTATATTTGCATGAACAGTTTGTGAAATTATGCTTGCTTTACATACATTTGTCTAACCGCTACTGGCCACCACGGACCGGCGGCATCACAATCTTACGGCTATTGCACAGTTTGCGCTGGGTTTCGTTGACGCCGCAGGCTTGCAACGTCTCATCGCGGCTGAAGCATATACGCAACTCGGAAAGCCGCGAGCCCCGACAAACGATGCTGACCATCTCGGGTTTCAGCGCTGGATTGGCTTTGAGAAACTCAGCCTCCACCTCATCCGGCGAGATCGCAAGCGGTTTGCTTAGCCGCTGGAAACGCTCCGGAATGGTGATTTGCTTATAAATTCTACGGACCAGCGCAAAATAGGCGTCTGGTGACAGACCGGAACATGTGCCGTGCTTTTTGTATTCGTGAATAACCAGTTTGCGGCTCGGCATGATATCCAGCATCTTATCGATGAGCGTTTCCGGCACCCACGGACGCTTGCGCAACCGGCAGTTCTGAGGCCAACCGCGCTCATATTGCGGCCAGAGCCCATGCACCACGAAGGCAAACGGACGCGCGTTATTACATTGCAAGCTGTCTTTTGCGTGCTTTGCGCTTGCGCAATAGGAGGGCGACCAGCTCAGCGCCAGCGCATAATAGTCAAATTTGCCCGCCTGATCCTTGGCGTGGCTTGCCCCCACGCCGCCAAAGACGAACAAAACCGCAATCATCAGAACGATGAAACGAACACCGATGCGCATCTTCAACGCGCCTCCCAATTGCTGTTATAGAACGAGAAGCAAAACAAATGCCTGTTTTTCCGCCGGTTGACAATATCCGGAATGCAAGACAGGGCTGACAAGATGAACAAAGCTGTGCATCACCGCAAACATCCGGCTCATCGGAAAAACAGATACGGCCCAATAAGCGCGGTAGGCGCGCGATCCCTGGCCCAATCGGGCGTACGATCGTGACGGTGACAGCAGGTCGCGCCTCTGGTCTGATCCATCACATCGCCAGCCCATACGAGCTGTGTCACTGCGTAGTAGCACCCCCAGTCTGGTGGAGGCAGCAGCATTTGCACCGCGCTCGATTTGATGTATCCCACGGCCTCCCACAAAATATCGCGGCAGGTGCGCGGAACGGAAAGCGGCGCGTCAGCATTCGTATTGGCGGCCTGAAGGATCAACCGGTTGCGGATCATCCACGCCAGCGACACGCGGATATGGTCTGGCTGCCCATCATCCATCAGAGCAAGGGTGCGGGCGCAAACATCGAGATCAACGGGGGGAAGGCTCATCAACATTACAGCACTCTATGCGAAACATTTTCGTTTCTATGAAAAGTGGCCGAAAGTTGTTAATATTCATGTATGTATCACGCATTCATTTCGGAAAAACTACAGTTTTTATGCTTAAGGTATTTTACGTAAGTGTTTACACGTATTCACTGTAAACGTTGGGCGTTGGCGGAAATCTGCTTCAGTTTATCTGAAAGCCTGCATTAGCTAGTGGCCCTAATAGATGCATATATTTAAAAACACCACTTTCCGCCGAAATTCGACCGCGTTTGCCGCTTGCGAAGATTGACAAGAACTCCTGCACATCCTTATATTGCACCGCTGGCTGGGTGTTTACCCGGCCTTAAAATGATGCGCTGTCCTAGGCCACCGTCTGTCAGGCCATCCGTCTGCACGACATAGCTTAAAGTTCGCGGGAAATTGCCGCGGCGCCGACGGGCGCGCGAGATGCAAAAAGGCAAATATTATGTACGCTGTTATCAAAACAGGCGGCAAGCAATACAAAGTTGCTGCAAACGATGTCCTTGATGTCGAAAAACTCCCTGGCGAAGCCGGAGAAACCATCCAATTCAACGAAGTGCTGCTGGTAGGCGGCGAAGGCGAAGCCCAAATCGGAACGCCACTTGTGGAAGGCGCATCCGTGGCCGCCGAACTGGTCGAGCAACACCGCGGCGAGAAGGTCATCATCTTCAAAAAGCGCCGCCGGCACAATTCGCGCCGCCGCAACGGACACCGTCAATATTTGACGACTGTGCGCATCACGGAAATTCTTACAGACGGTGCAAAGGCAAAAGGCGCAAAAGCCAAGCCGAAAGCTGAAGCAGCCCCGGAAACAAAAGCTGAGGCCAAAACAGCTAAGCCCAAGGCTGAAAAAGCAGCGGCTAATAGCGAAGGCGCTTCTAAAACCGACAATGGCGAAAAAGCACCTAAGGCTAAAGCGCCTAAAAAATCTACGAAATCCGCTGAATAAGCGAAGCGTGAAGGAGACTATCGACTATGGCACACAAAAAAGCAGGCGGCTCCTCGCGTAACGGCCGTGATTCAGCAGCCCAACGGCTTGGCGTCAAAAAATTCGGCGGCGAGCGCGTTATTCCTGGCAACATCATCGTGCGTCAACGCGGCACGAAATGGCACCCTGGAACTGGTGTTGGCATGGGCAAAGACCACACCATCTTCGCCATCGAAGAAGGCAAAGTGCAATTCCGCGCTCGCAGCGGCAACAGAATTTACATCTCCGTTGTCTCTAGCGAAGAAGCCGCGTCTTAGATTTGAGGGAAAACGGTTCCTCATTATAAGAACCAATAGCGTTCATACGCTCTGAGTGGCTTTTGCTCGCAATGTTCGGGCGCACAAGGAATACATCTCCAAGGGACGGTGAGTGATGCTCATCGTCCCTTGGCATTTGGGAATGCCGTCGCCCCCATCAGATCCGTAATTTCTCTTGTGAGTTAATCTTGCGTGCCTGTGATTGACAGGCACGCCAAGACTTAAAACCTGATCGTCGTACGGATTTTCCTGCCACGGCGAAAAATTGTCAGGTCCCAAGTGTGATAGCTTCTTTCGAGCATCTTCGCCAACTGCCTCACATTGGTGATGGTTTTCCTGTTTAGCCTCAGGATAACATCGCCAGGCCGCATATCAGCGCGGCGCGCCAGTGAATGGGCTCTGGTTTCCACCACCACTACGCCGGTGGTAACACGAATGCTCAGTTCTTCCGCGACTGCAGGCGACAAATTAGCGACAGTGGCCCCTTGAAGAGGATGACGCCCCCTCAACAGCATCACCTCGCGCGGCACGGTTTCAGGCGCTTCGATCAGCTCAATCGTAAAGTTGCGCTTACTTCCATTGCGCATCACTTCCAACTGCGCCGTGTTACCAACCCTCTTAGTGGCGAGACGATAGTACACACTCTGCGGATCGTTGGTTTCATGACCGTCCACAGCAACGATCACGTCGCTTGTTTTCAGCCCAGCCTGATCAGCAGGGCTATCCGGAGTGACATAAGCCACCAATGCCCCTATAGGACGATCAAGCCCAACCGCTTGCGCAATGCGATTGTTGATATTTTGTAGATCGGCGCCGAACCAGGGGCGTTTGATCTTTTTCCCCCGGATCGCGGAATCGATGATCAGTGACACCATGTTCGATGGAATGGCAAAGCTGATACCAGTTGAACCGCCACTAGGGCTTATGATGAATGTGTTAATCCCCAGTAATTTGCCGTCCATACTTACGAGCGCACCGCCAGAATTACCCTTATTAACAGCCGCATCGGTTTGGAGGAAGAACTGGTAGTCAGATACGCCAGCGCGCGTGCGAGCCGTCGCCGAGATAATGCCACTGGTGACCGTCTGCCCTACGCCAAACGGATTGCCGATAGCCAAAACGATATCGCCCACCTCGGCGTCGTCAGAATCAGCAAGCTGAAGATAGGGAAATTCCTTCTCGTCGCTGATAATGCGCAGCACCGCAAGATCAGTCTTCTCATCTGTCAGAATGACCTTGGCGGGATATTCGCGGTGGTCGGCAAGAGCGATTTTAATGTCGCTCGGCCCTTGCATTTTGATGACGTGGTTATTCGTAATGACAAGGCCGTCCGACGTTACAATCACGCCGGAGCCAAGACCACCGGATGGCGCCACCCCGAAAAATCGCTGGAATGATGGGTCTTGAAAGAGCGGCGACAGACGCTTGTTGACGCGGCCCTGGACGTAAATGTTAACAACCGCGGGTCTAACGTCCTTTACGATCCGGGCGTACGAATATGTAAGCTGAGCGCGTTTATGCGGA
>JARRLC010000024.1:0-21009 GCA_037387425.1 Alphaproteobacteria bacterium | reverse complement strand
GACACTCATAAGTGTCACGAATGTAAGCAACAAATTCGTTTCGCGAAAAGGCCGGGGAAACCGGCCAAAAATTTCACCCATTCCCCTCACCGCGTTTTACTGGCTATGTGTGCTCAGAATTTATGCGCTGGCACGAGCCTCTTCACCATCGGCCGTCTGCACCGGACCTGAATCCTTACCCTTAGCGCTTACGTCGCGGTCTACCAGCTCGATAACCGCCAAAGGTGCAGAATCGCCATAACGGAACCCGGCTTTCAACACTCGCGTATAGCCACCGGGTCTGCTCTTATAACGTGGCCCGAGTGTGTCAAACAATTTGGACACCATTTTGTCGTCACGAAGACGCGCAGCAATAATACGGCGCGAGTGCAGATCGCCTCGTCTCGCCATGCTGATCATGCGTTCGGCGACACGGCGCAAATCTTTAGCTTTCGGCAGCGTGGTGACGATCTGCTCATGTTTGAACAGCGCCGCCGCCATATTCGCGAACAACGCCTTGCGATGTTCCGCCGTCCGGTTAAACTTCCGGCCTGCTTTGCGATGGCGCATGCTACAATCCCCTTACTTTCCTAGCTTAGAGCACTATCTGTTCACTAAAGAACATCTAACGCACTATCTTTTGTTTATCGCGCTTTCTGAAAGCGCTGCTTACCTGGCCGCGATTAGATAAATACCGCGGCGAACCTGGTACGTTCTTGCTTGGTCACTGTCAGACGAGCATCGCTCAACTTCATTGACAGATGCTCGCGCGCTGCGCTGTATAAACTTTGCGCGACAGCTTAATACTGATCCTCAAAACGCTTAGCCAGCTCTTCGATATTATCCGGCGGCCAGTTCGGCACTTCCATACCGAGATGCAGCCCCATACCAGCGAGCACTTCCTTAATTTCGTTCAAAGACTTACGACCGAAGTTCGGCGTCCGCAACATCTCAGCTTCGCTCTTCTGGATAAGGTCGCCAATATAAACGATGTTGTCGTTCTTCAGGCAGTTTGCAGAACGAACCGATAGCTCAAGCTCATCCACTTTCTTAAGAAGAGCCGCGTTGAATTCAAGTTCTGGCGTACGCTCTTCGCGAACTTCTTTGCTGGGTTCTTCGAAATTGACAAAAATCGAGAGCTGATCTTGCAGAATGCGTGCAGCGAGAGCCACTGCATCTTCAGGAACAACCGAACCGTTGGTTTCGATTTCCATCGTCAGCTTATCATAGTCAAGAATTTGACCTTCGCGCGTATGATCGACGCGGTAGGAAACCTTGCGGACTGGGCTGAAAATGCTGTCAACCGGAATTAGACCGATAGGCGCATCATCCGGACGATTGCGCTGCGATTCTACATAGCCCTTGCCAAGCGCCGCTGAGAATTCCATGCGGACCGACGCGCCCTCGTCAATGGTGCAAATGACGTGATTCGGGTTGAGGATCTCGACATCTGGTCCAGCCTCGATATCACGGGCGAGCACCACGCCTGGGCCTTCTTTCTTAAGCACCATGCGCTTCGGGCCCTCGGAATGGATACGCAGGGCGATTTCCTTGATGTTGAGCACGATATCCGTCACATCCTCGCGAACGCCTGGGATGGAGGAAAATTCGTGCAGCACGCCATCAATGTGCACGCTAGTGACAGCCGCGCCTTGCAGCGAAGACAAAAGCACGCGGCGAAGCGCGTTACCGAGCGTAAGACCGAACCCGCGTTCCAAGGGTTCCGCTACGACCTTGCCGAAGCGTTTTGGATCACGGCCAGAGGTGATATTTAGCTTTGCGGGTTTGATCAGGTCTTGCCAATTCTTCTGCAGCACGGAGAGCCTCGTTTCGATGCGCTACACCGGAATAGACCGGCGTTAAAAATCTAAAATCATCTTGGCGGGCGACATCTGGTAAAACAGATCATACCCGCACGACATTAAACGCGGCGGCGCTTACGCGGACGGCAACCATTATGCGGAATTGGGGTCACATCTGTGATGGAAACGACCTGAAAACCGCAAGCTTGCAATGCACGCAACGCCGACTCACGCCCTGAGCCTGGACCGCTGACTTGGACCTCAATGGTTTTCATCCCGTGTTCGATCGCTTTTTTGCCAGCATCCTCGGCGGCCATCTGCGCGGCAAAGGGGGTAGACTTACGCGAACCTTTAAACCCCATCGATCCAGAGATCGACCCTGCTGAAGACCACGCGATTGTGTTCCCCTGAGCGTCAGTGATCGTAATCATAGTATTGTTAAAGGTAGCGTTAACATGCGCAACGCCGGACGTAATATTCTTCTTTTCGCGACGGCGAACGCGCGTCTTTTCCTTGGCCATGCCACGTATTCCTTAACTCACGAGTCGCCCTGTGCGGCTCATTTTCAAACCTTATTTTTTCTTACCGGCGATTGGCTTGGCCGGACCTTTGCGCGTGCGCGCATTGGTATGCGTGCGCTGCCCGTGCACCGGCAATCCGCGACGGTGACGCAAACCGCGATAGCAGCCTAAGTCCATAAGCCGCTTGATGTTCATCGCCACATCGCGACGCAAGTCGCCTTCCACCATGTATTCGCGGTCGATCACTTCGCGGATTTGCAGAACTTCCGCATCCGAAAGCTGATTGACGCGCCGCTCACCTGGAATATTGGTCTTCTCACAGATTTCCTGGGCGAATCTCGGTCCGATACCGTGGATATAGCGCAGCGCAATTTCCACGCGCTTATTCGAGGGGATATTGACACCCGCAATACGTGCCACGTTTCGATCTCCTTAACAGGCGGCGCGCTTCATGCTTTCCACCGCTCATTGGCAATTCTGTTACCACTCTAAGGCCGGTGGATGCACACACCCGCCGGCCAATCTCAAGCCCCATAAACCCTGTAATATCCGAAACATCGAATTAAAAGCTCTTGGCTTTCTATGGATTACTCAGGGGCACCAAACTTATTTGCGCCGTGAATCCGCAAGTTCGCCACTTCCGAACGATCATTCATCCGGACTTAACACTGCGATCTCGGTGAAGAAGACCGTATTTAGCGGATTTTTACCGGCGCCGTCAACCTCCAGACACATTTCTTTTAACTAGCAGCTCCCACATTGAGAGCTTTCTCGATTTGGCGTGACACTTCAGCAATCCCAGCTTCACCATCAACGCCTACTACTTTGCCGCTGACGCTGTAATAGTCGATCAACGGAGATGTTTGTGTGTGATACGCAACCAAACGCGCTTTCACAGTTTCGGCCTGATCATCGGCCCGGCGCGTAAACTCTGTAGCGCCGCATTTGTCGCAAACGCCATCCACGGCTGGACGTTTGAACGTATCGTGGAAGCCCTCTCCGCATTTGGCACAAGTGAAACGTCCAGTGATGCGCTCCACAAGCCTATCGTCTGCGACACGAACTTCGATTACACGGTCAATTGCGGTGCCGCTGGCGGCTAGTTTTTCGTCCAGCGTTTTCGCCTGATCAACTGTGCGCGGAAAGCCATCCAGAATAACGCCGGCGCTTTGGCTGTTACGGCAGGAATCAAGTGCTTGAAACACAAGTTCTACCACCAGATCGTCTGGTACCAACGCGCCGCTATCCATACACGACTTCGCCTGTAAACCAAGCGCGGAGCCTTCAGCTACCGCGCCACGCAGCAAGTCTCCAGATGACAGCTGCTTATATCCATATTGTTCTTCTATTAGTTTTGCTTGCGTACCCTTCCCTGCCCCTGGAGGCCCAAGTAGTATGATATTCATGGTATTCAACTACCTCCTAGCACCGCGTAACTTTGCCTTTTTGATCAACCCTTCATACTGGTGAGCAAGCAAATGACTTTGTATTTGCGCAACAGTATCCATCGTCACACTTACAACGATAAGTAGCGACGTACCTCCAAAGTAAAACTTTATTGGTGTTTGAGTCGATACAATTTCAGGCAGCACACAGATTACAGCTAGATAGCCCGCACCGACAACAGTGATGCGTGTCAACACATAGTCGATATATTCGGCAGTGCGTGGGCCAGGTCGTATACCAGGAATAAAACCACCATATTTCTTCAGGTTATCCGCAGTTTCCTGCGGATTGAACACAACGGCAGTGTAGAAAAACGCAAAGAATACAATGAGTGAGACATAAAACAGGATGTGCAGAGGCGCGCCTTGACCCAATGCTGACACAACATAAGTCAGCCACTCAGGCCCTCCGGTGCCCATGAATTGGGCGATGGTGATTGGCACCAGCAGCAGCGAAGAGGCAAAGATCGGCGGAATAACGCCAGCGCTGTTGAGCTTCAAAGGCAGATGCGAGCTATCGCCCTGCATGACTTTGTTGCCAACCTGACGTTTGGGATACTGCACCAGCAGTCTGCGTTGCGCGCGTTCCATGAAAACGACGACGCCAACCACCAGTATAGCAGCAATTATAAAGACCACGATCAGCGCAATAGATATCGTTCCTTGACGGCCTTGCTCCAAAAGCTGGATCAATCCTTTGGGAATGCCTGCAACAATCCCGGCAAAGATGATAAGCGAAATACCATTACCGACACCGCGCGCGGTAATCTGTTCGCCCAGCCACATCAAGAATACAGTGCCGCCAACCAACGTCGCCGTCGCCGTGATCAGGAAGAACACGCCCGGGTTCTGCACAACGTGCGTATCAGAATTCATAAGGCTGATAGCAATGGCAAAGCCTAGCACCGTCGCCAGCAACACAGTGCCATAACGCGTATATTGGTTAATCGCCTTGCGTCCAGCTTCACCTTCCTTTTTGAGGGCAGCGAGTTGGGGAGAAACCGTCGTCAGCAATTGCACGATAATCGACGCGGAGATGTAAGGCATGATGTTAAGAGCGAAAATCGCTTTACGCCCAAAAGCGCCGCCCGCAAGGGCGTCGAACATCCCAAGAATGCCTTTGGATTGTTGCGCTGCAATTTCCTTCAGCATCGCGACATCTAGCCCAGGCAACGGAATATAGGTACCCAGTCGGTATATGAGCAGCGCGCCCAGCGTAAACCAAAGGCGTTTCTTCAGCTCTTCAGCTTTCCCAAAGGCCGAGAAATTAAGGTTGGCAGCAAGTTGTTCTGCGGCAGACGCCATGAGGAGAACTCCAAAGCCTGGGATGCGCCGTTTGCACCACCGCGATCTCCAGCAATCAAGCGCCAGAAATCGTTACATAAGCCAATGACCTACGCCCGCCTTGCCAGATAAAGACAAAGCGGGCTGAAGAAACCTTGCCATTGAAAGAACGAAGCTATTGCCACACAGCTTTTGCTGATAACAAAAGCTCAAGCGTTACTTTTTCTTCGCAGCAGTTTTCTTCGTCTTCTTCGAATCCTGTTCAGCCGCTTCCGGCTCTTCTTTTGCAGGCCGCAAAACTGTTACAGCCCCGCCAGCGGCTTCCACCGCCTTGATAGCGCTATCCGTGGCGCCTGCAACCTCGAACGAGGCTTTCGCCTTCAGCTCACCACGACCTAAGAGGCGCACGCCATCCAGCTTGCGGCGGACCAGCCCAGCGCCAATCAACGCCTCAACATTGATCACAGCCTTCGCATCAAGCTTCCCAGCGTCGATAGCAATTTGCACACTGTCGAGGTTCACCACGGAGAATTTCAGGCGATTCGGCTTATTGAAACCACGCTTCGGCATACGCATGTGGATTGGCATCTGGCCGCCTTCGAAGCCATTGATAGCCACACCAGAGCGCGATTTCTGCCCTTTATAACCACGCCCAGCCGTTTTACCCAAGCCGGAGCCGATGCCACGGCCAACGCGCTTGCGCGATTTCGTCGCGCCGTCTGTATCTTTAAGTTCGTTGAGCTGCATCTGCCCGCCCCTAAAGCTTCAATAAGTTCAAAGGCCGCTATTTCGCGGCCGGTTCTTCAACGATGCGCACCAGATGGCTCACCTTGCGGATCATCCCACGGATGGCCGGATTATCCGGCATTTCGCGTTTCCGGCCGATCTTGTTCAATCCCAAACCAACCAACGTTTCGCGTTGATGCGCTGGGCAGCGAATCGGACTGCCCGTTTGCTCGACCACCAGCGTCTTGCCTTTATTGGCGGCTTTCGTTGCTTTTCCCGATTTCGCGGTCATATCTCAAGCTCCTCCAGCCAGTCAGGCTTCTTGTGCCGCTGGTGCTGCTGTAGCGCCTTCAGCATGATCCCGGCGGCGTGCGACGATCTCGCTCACCTTTTTGCCACGGCGTGCGGCGACGCTACGTGGACTGTCTTCATGACGCAGAGCGTCAAAAGTAGCGCGGATCATGTTGTAAGGATTGGATGTGCCAGTTGATTTAGCCACCACATCCTGAATGCCCAGTGTTTCGAAAACTGCGCGCATCGGACCGCCAGCGATAATCCCCGTCCCCGGAGGCGCCGCACGGAGAACAACGTGCCCTGCACCGTGATGGCCTGTCACATCGTGATGAAGCGTACGGCCTTCACGAAGCGGCACTTTCAACAAGCTGCGTCTTGCGGACTCGTTCGCTTTACGGATGGCTTCCGGCACTTCGCGCGCCTTGCCATGTCCAAAACCTACTCGCCCTTTTTGATCGCCCACAACGACCAGCGCGGCAAAGCCAAAGCGCCGGCCACCTTTGACGACCTTTGCGACGCGGTTGATGTGAACGAGCTTATCGACGAATTCGCTGTCGCGTTCTTCGCGGTCTCGTTCTCGCGGTGATCGTGCCACTGCTGATCCCTTTCGTCTACTTAGATATGTGTCAATACTGGTGATTCGAAATTAATGCTTCAAACCCCAAGTTTCATTACTGACAGATCAAGTTCGCTTGGCATTTATAAAAACGCCAAATTTGATCCACTAAAAGCTCAGACCGCCTTCGCGAGCGGCGTCAGCCAGCGCCTTGACGCGACCATGAAACATGTAGCCGCCACGATCGAACACGACCGTTGTAACGCCAGCTGCGACCGCGCGAGCGGCAACCAGCTTGCCTACTTCGGCAGCAGCAGCCGTATCAGCGCCAGTCTTCAGCTTTCCAGCTAATTCCTTGTCAAGTGTTGACGCGGAAGCAACCGTATGCCCCTTCGCATCATCAATGACTTGCGCATAAATCTGCTTCGAAGAGCGGAAGACCGAAAGACGCGCACGGCCATTTGAGGCTCGCCGCACGACCTTGCGGACACGCACTTTCCGCCGGGCAAAATTTGTATTGGTAGCGGGCATAGCCTGTCTCCACTATTTCTTCTTCTTACCTTCCTTACGGAAGATATATTCGCCAGCGTATTTCACGCCCTTGCCTTTATAAGGCTCCGGCTTGCGATAGTTACGAATTTCAGCAGCTACCTGCCCGACCTTCGCCTTATCAATGCCGCTCACGACGATTTCCGTGGGCTTTGTGCAAGCAACCTGGATGCCTTCTGGAACCTGGTACACCAGATCATGGCTATAGCCGAGTTGAAGCTGCAAATCCTTGCCCTTCATCGCGGCGCGGTAACCGACACCGGTGATTTCCAACGTTTTGGAAAAGCCTTTGGAAACCCCTTCGATCAAATTTTCCACCAGCGTGCGTGACATTCCCCACATGGAACGAGCGCGCTTGCTGTCGTCACGAGGGGTAACCTCAATGCCACTTTCGCCCATTTTGACGCTCACATCGTCAATCATTGTGAGCGACAATTCGCCTTTCGGGCCTTTCACGGACACGTGCTGACCGTTGATGGTCGCAGTTACGCCGCTTGGCACGGGCACCGGTTTTTTTCCAATCCTGGACATGGTCCAAGCCTTTCACTTCAATTAACCTGCCGCGATCTAGTGAACATCGCAGCGTATTTTTCAAGTGGCCACGGCCGTTATTGATGACCCCGGCAATTTAACGGACGGGCTGCACCCGGCTTTAGAACACGCTGCAAAGCACCTCACCGCCAACATTTTCCTGGCGAGCGCGGTTATCAGACATAACCCCTTTCGGCGTCGAAAGGATTGCAACGCCCAAGCCGTTAGCAATGGTAGGTATCTCGTTAACAGACGAATAAACCCGACGTCCCGGCGAGGAAACGCGCTTAAGTTCGCGGATCACCGGATGACCATCGAAATACTTCAATTCGATCTCAAGCTCGGCTTTGCCACCGTCATAATCTACTCGCGTGTAACCGCGGATATACCCTTCTTCGCGCAACACCTCAAGAACGCGTTCGCGCAATTTCGATGCGGGTGTCACCACTTTGGAGCGGCTCCGCATCTGAGCGTTGCGAATGCGGGTCAGCATATCCCCCAGGGGATCTGAAACAGTCATTTCCTTACCCCTTTACCAGCTAGACTTGACCATGCCAGGAACAAGTCCATTTGAGGACAATTCCCGGAGTGCCACACGAGAGAGCTTCAGTTTCCTATAATATCCGCGCGGACGGCCTGAAACCTCACAGCGGTTTCTCTGCCGGCACTTTGCTGAATTCCGCGGAAGCTTTGCAAGCTTGAGCCGGGCCTGGAAGCGTTCTTCCATCGGCAGGCTCTCATCACTCGCCTTCGCCTTCAGCGTCTCTCTCCGCGATGCGTATTTCTTGGCGAGCGCTCGGCGCTTACGGTCTCGCTCCACCATGCTGGTTTTCGCCATGCTTCTTTTCTCCTCGTCCGCTGACTGATCTGCTGTCTTATTTGCGGAACGGAAAGTTAAACTGTGTCAAAAGAGCGCGAGCCTCATCGTCTGAATTGGCTGTCGTGCAAACGATGATATCCATGCCCCAAATCGAATCCACTTTGTCGTAATCGACTTCGGGAAAAACGATATGTTCCTTGATACCCATGGCATAATTGCCTCGACCATCGAAACTCTTAGCGTTTAGACCACGAAAGTCTTTCATACGCGGCAAAGCGATGGTGATCAGTCGGTCCATGAACTCGTACATTCGACCGCGCCGCAGTGTGACCTTGGCGCCAATTGGCATGCCGTCACGCAGCTTAAATGTGGCAATAGACTTGCGCGCGCGTGTCAATACCGGCTGTTGTCCAGCTATGAGCGCTAAGTCACGTGACGCAGAGTCTACCTTCTTGCGGTCTGCCGTCGCCTCGCCAATGCCCATGTTGAGCACAATCTTGTCGAGACGCGGGATTTGCATCGGGTTCTTGTAGCTGAATTCCTTCGCCAGCGCGTCGCGAATTTTTTCGTCGTACTGGCGTTTCAGCCGTGGAACATAGGCTGCTTCAGTCATCGATCACTTCTCCCGAACGCTTGGCAACGCGCACCTTGCGTCCATCGTCCAAAATCTTGAAACCGACGCGGCTGGGCTGGCCGTCTTTCGGATCTTCAATCGCAAGGTTCGAAACGTTGATCGGGGCTTCTTTCGAAATGATGCCGCCTTCTTGTTTCGCACTTTGCTTCTGATGGCGGCGCACAACATTAACGCCATTGACCACCGCGCGATTTTCAGCAGGAAGCACTTTAAGCACTTCGCCCTGTTTGCCTTTATCGCGCCCAGCGATGACGACGACTTTGTCGCCTTTTTTGATCTTCAACTTCACCATCACAATACCTCTGGGGCGAGCGAAATAATCTTGGTAAACTGCTTGGCGCGCAATTCGCGCGGAACAGGGCCAAAGATGCGAGTGCCAACCGGTTCTTTCTGGTTGTTGAGCAGTACAGCGGCGTTGCGATCAAAGCGTATAACGCTACCATCTGCCCGGCGAACCGCCTTGCGCGTGCGCACGACGACGGCTTTCATCACCTGGCCTTTTTTCACCTTGCCGCGCGGTATCGCTTCTTTCACGCTGACAACGATGATGTCCCCCACGTGAGCAAAGCGGCGCATCGAACCACCTAGCACTTTGATGCACTGCACACGGCGAGCGCCGGAATTATCGGCGACTTCCAAGTTAGTTTGCATCTGTATCATTTTACACAATCCTTAAAGATTTTAGCCCGCTGGCCCAGCGAGCCGCCGCATGCGGAAATTTATACGCTTAAGTTGCGCGCCACTTCCTCATCCGGTTTGGCTGTCTTGCGCCATTACCACCCATCTCTTCTTCTTTGAGACAGGCGAGCATTCCTCAATGCGCACCATATCCCCCTTTTTACAGGCGTTGCTTTCGTCATGGGCGTGATATTTCTTAGTCAAACGCACGGTTTTCTTCATCACCGGATGCGTGAAACGTCGTTCGATCTGCACCACAACGGTCTTCTCGTTCTTGTCAGAGACCACGACGCCTTGGAGAATGCGCTTCGGCATAGCCCTTGATGTCCTATTCGCTACGTTACCGGGGCGCCAGCGCGACCCTTTGTTCCTTGTTACCGTCTCAGATTATTCAGTGGCCCCACCGGCAGATGCCTTTTGCTGGGTCACTGTCTTTACACGTGCGACAGCGCGACGAACTGCGCGCACACGCGCCGTATTCTCAAGCTGCCCCGTAGCCTTCTGAAACCGCAGATTAAATTGCTCACGCTTCAGTCGCACCAGCTCATCGTTAAGCTGATCGGGTGTCATGTCGCGAACTTCACTAATCTTTTTCATCGCGCTATGCCCCTTTTCTATGCTTTAGCCGGTGCGGCGATTTCGCCTGGACGAACGATAATGCGCGTCTTGATCGGAAGCTTCGCTGCCCCGAGTCTCAGCGCCTCACGTGCGATAACATCAGGCACACCGTCAATTTCGAACATGATGCGGCCAGGCTTTACGCGGCAAGCCCAGAATTCAGGCGAGCCCTTACCTTTACCCATACGAACTTCGATCGGCTTTTTCGACACTGGTACGTCTGGGAATATCCGAATCCAGACACGGCCAGCACGTTTCATCTGACGCGTAATAGCACGGCGAGCCGCTTCGATCTGACGGGCAGTCACACGCTCCGGCTCAAGAGCTTTAAGCCCATATGAGCCAAAATTCAGCGCAAAACCGCCTTTGGCGTTTCCGCGATTTCGGCCCTTATGGACCTTGCGGAATTTCATTTTTTTCGGTTGCAGCATCGCTGTGCCCCTTAGCCTAGAGCATTATCCGTTCACACAAGCTAACGATAAATGCTCTAACTCCTTGCTTTACACGCCTTCATATCCGGCGAACGAGAGCAGTGTTATCTGATTACAACCAGACTAGCGTTGCTCTACTACGCCTGAAAGCGCTTTAAACCTTTAAGCGTTGGCTCCTGAATTCGAGTCGCGCCGTCCACGCGAGCCTCCAGAACCGCCGCTTTCTTGAACTTCAAGCGCTAGGCGTTCCTGCGCCATCGGATCGTGTTCGAGGATTTCGCCTTTGAAAATCCAAACCTTAATGCCAATGATGCCATAAGCCGTAGAAGCCAGCGCTGTGCCATAGTCGATATTAGCGCGCAGAGTATGCAGCGGCACACGACCTTCACGATACCATTCCATGCGGGCGATTTCAGCGCCGCCCAGACGACCAGCACAGTTAATACGGATGCCCAGCCCACCAAGACGCAGCGCGGATTGCACAGCGCGCTTCATGGCGCGACGGAAAGCGACACGACGTTCAAGCTGCTGCGCAATACCTTCTGCAACCAGCGTGGCGTCAATTTCTGGCTTGCGCACTTCGACGATATTCAGAT
Source organism: Alphaproteobacteria bacterium (assembly GCA_037387425.1). GTDB lineage: Bacteria > Pseudomonadota > Alphaproteobacteria > Rhizobiales > Rhodomicrobiaceae > JARRLC01. The sequence continues at coordinate 9,545 of JARRLC010000024.1, read as the reverse complement.
GCACTTCTGAGGAAGTCATTGCAGCTAGTTCGCCGCGCAGCTTCTCAATATCTGTGCCCTTCTTGCCGATCAGAATGCCAGGGCGCGCCGTGTGAATCGTGATACGGCACTTCCTGTGAGGACGCTCAATAATGACCTTGGAAATACCAGCCTGACGGCGTGTCTTGGCAACATACTTTCTGATGCGCAGATCTTCCTGCAGCAGGTGGCCATATTCTTTACTATCCGCAAACCAGCGTGATTCCCAGGTGCGGTTGATGCCAAGACGCAGGCCAATCGGGTTAATCTTTTGTCCCATTAGGCGGACTCCTCAACTTCTCTCACCACTACCGTGAGCTGAGAGAATGGCTTCAAGATGCGGGCGCCACGGCCACGGGCACGCGCACGGAAGCGCTTCATGACCAAATTCTTGCCGACATACGCTTCTTTAACAACCAACGCATCTACATCGAGATCATGGTTGTTCTCAGCGTTTGCGATAGCCGTTTGCAGCGTCTTCTTGACATCCTGCGCGATACGTTTGCGCGAGAACGTCAAATCAGCGATTGCCGTATCAACTTTCTTCCCGCGGATCATCGCCGCAACCAAATTCAGCTTCTGCGGGCTGACACGCAAATTGCGAGTTACCGCTTTCGCTTCATTATCGGCCAATTGGCGCTTTGTCTTGGGCTTGCCCATGTTTACTTCCTCTTCGCCTTTTTGTCGGCGCCGTGGCCGTAATATGTGCGTGTCGGCGAGAACTCACCGAGCTTGTGCCCGATCATGTCTTCGGAAACCAGCACTGGAACGTGCTTCTGTCCATTATAGACGCCGAAGGTGAGGCCAACGAATTGCGGAAGGATCGTCGAGCGTCGGCTCCACGTCCGAATTACCGCGTTCGACTTCGTTTCGCGCGCTTTATCCGCCTTCTTCAACAAATACCCGTCTACAAACGGACCTTTTGAGACTGACCGTGCCACGCCTCTCTCCTATTTAGCCTTATGGCGGCTACGGATAATGTATTTATCCGTCGCTCTGTTCTTACGTGTCTTATTACCCTTGGTGCCCTTACCCCATGGCGTAACCGGACAACGACCACCTGAGGTACGGCCTTCACCGCCACCATGAGGGTGATCGATCGGGTTCATGGCCACACCGCGAACTGAAGGACGCTTGCCAAGCCAGCGATTACGACCAGCTTTGCCGATACTGATGTTCGCGTTATCCGGATTGGACACCGCGCCCACAGTCGCCATACATTCAGCGCGGACCATACGGGTTTCGCCAGAGTTCAGCTTCAGAATTGCGTAACCAGCGTCACGACCAGCAAGCTGAGCATAACATCCTGCCGAACGCGCAATCTGACCGCCACGACCTTGGCGAAGTTCAATATTATGGACGATAGTGCCAATGGGCATGCTGCTTAAAGGCATCGCATTGCCTGGCTTAACGTCAACCTGGCTTCCTGCAATTACTTTATCGCCTACACCAAGACGTTGCGGTGCCAGGATGTATGCCTGTTCACCATCCTCATACTTAATAAGCGCAATAAATGCCGTCCGATTAGGATCGTATTCCAGCCGCTCAACGATAGCTGGCATATCAACCTTACGGCGTTTAAAGTCAATTATCCGGTAGCTGCGCTTATGCCCGCCACCGCGACGCCGAGCCGTTATACGGCCATGATTATTACGACCAGCCTTTTCTGACAAACCTTCTGTCAGTTTCTTAAGGGGCTTGCCCTTCCAGAGGCTGGAACGATCAACCAACACAAGCTCGCGTCTGCCGGGCGATGTTGGTCTATAAGTTTTCAAAGCCATAGCTTATCGCGCCTTGTGCTTACAATCCGGTCGTGATGTCGATGGAGTGCCCTTCTTCGAGCGTCACGATCGCTTTTTTCATGTCATTCTGTTTACCCAGGAACCCGCGAAAGCGCTTAACTTTGCCTGCGCGGTTCAGCGTATTGACGGCTTTAACCTTCACATTGAAGAGCCTCTCAACAGCTTCCTGTATCTGTGGCTTGGTCGCGGTCTTGCGGACCTTAAACACGACCTGATTATGTTCTGAAGCCATCGTTGCCTTTTCGGTGATTACCGGAGCTACGATGACGTCGTAAAGTTCGGCTTCCTTCATTTGAAGCGCTCCCCGATCGCCTCAAGGGCGGCTTTGGTCAGCACCAATTTCCGGCGCCGAAGGATGTCGTAAACGTTAAGACCTGCCGCCGGAAGCACATCTACATTCGGGATGTTCCGTGCTGCCAACGAAAAATTCGTGTCCAACTCAGCGCCACCGATAATCAGTGCAGATTCCAGCCCCAGCGAAGCGAAATGCGTCTTCAACGTTTTCGTTTTGGCTTCAGACAGCTCAGCCTTCTCAAGAATGATAAGCTCGTTCGCCTTCACCTTCGAAGACAGCGCATGCTTAAGAGCCAGAGCGCGTACACGCTTCGGCAGTTCAATGGCATGACTGCGTGGAACAGGTCCAAACGCTTTACCACCACCACGAAACTGAGGCGCTAATCTAGTGCCATGACGGGCGCGACCAGTGCCTTTTTGCTTGTACATCTTCTGATGTCGACCAGCGACCAAGGAGCGATCTTTCGCCTGATGCGTCCCTGCCTGCCGCTTTAGCAGCTGATAGCGCACCATACGATGCAAAATGTCAGCACGCGGTTCCAAGCCAAAGACTTCTTCAGGCAGATCAACCGTGCCAGCCTTTTTCGCGTCAAGTGTTGTTACATCCGCTTTCATGGCTAGCCTTCCCCATTACCGCTTTCGGCGCCGCCATTGGCAGGTCCACGGAATGCGCCAGGCTTTGGCACACTGTCCGGCACGCCACCTTTTACGGCATCGCGCAACAAGACCCATCCGCCTTTTGCACCAGGCACCGCTCCACGCACCATGACAAGCCCGCGATTGACATCCGTACGAACCACCACCAAATTTTGAGTGGTCGTACGTACATCGCCCATATGGCCAGCCATTTTCTTGCCTTTGAACACCTTGCCGGGATCCTGGCGTTGACCTGTAGAACCATGGCTACGGTGCGTGATAGACACGCCGTGCGAAGCGCGAAGGCCACCGAAGTTATGACGCTTCATCGCGCCAGCAAAACCGCGGCCTATGCTTGTTCCCGTAACGTCGACCAACTGACCGGCGACGAAGTGATCGGCAGTAATTTCTGCGCCAACTTCGATCAAATTCTCAGGACTAACCCGGAATTCTGCCACCGTGCTGGACGGCTCCACTTTAGCAACGGCAAAATGACCACGTTCAGCACGCGAAACATTCTTTACCTTTGCCAGACCGGCACCGAGCTGAAGCGCGGTATAGCCGTTCTTCTCTTGAGTACGATGAGCAATGACCTTGCATGAATCGATCTTCAACACGGTGACGGGAACGTGTTCTCCGCCCTCTGTGAAGATCCGGGTCATCCCCATCTTCTGTGCTATGACACCTGACCGCATCGAGCTGCCTCGGAAGTCCAATTCTTTAGAGCTTAATCTCAACATCAACACCTGCCGCCAAATCGAGCTTCATTAGTGCATCGACCGTTTGCGGCGTAGGATCGACAATATCGATAAGCCGTTTATGGGTGCGCATTTCAAACTGCTCGCGACTCTTCTTATCGATGTGCGGCGAGCGGTTGACGGTGAACTTTTCAATCCTGGTCGGCAGCGGAATAGGCCCGCGGACTTCCGCACCCGTCCGTTTCGCGGTATTTACGATTTCCTTGGTCGAAGCGTCCAATACACGATGATCAAACGCCTTGAGCCGGATCCGGATAGTTTGGCCTTGCATATCCATTGCCTCTGGAAGGGGGCGCCTCAAGGGACGCCCTCTCAATTCACACTATTTAATGATGCTGGCAACGACGCCTGCGCCCACGGTACGACCGCCTTCGCGAATAGCGAAGCGCAGCTTTTCTTCCATAGCGATAGGCACAATCAGTTCGACTTGCATCGAAACGTTATCACCTGGCATCACCATTTCCGTTCCTTCCGGCAGTGTCACAACTCCGGTCACGTCTGTCGTGCGGAAGTAAAACTGCGGACGGTAGTTCGTGAAGAATGGTGTATGACGACCACCTTCATCTTTTGTCAGAATGTAAGCTTCTGCCTTGAACTGTGTATGCGGCGTCACGGAACCCGGTTTACACAGCACTTGGCCGCGCTCCACCTTCTCGCGATCAACACCACGCAGCAAGCAGCCTACGTTGTCGCCAGCCTCACCCTGATCGAGCAGCTTGCGGAACATTTCCACGCCTGTAACAGTGGTCTTCGAAGTATCCTTGATACCAACGATCTCAACTTCTTCACCAACCTTGACAACACCACGCTCGACGCGTCCTGTTACCACGGTGCCACGGCCAGAGATTGAGAACACGTCTTCAATCGGCATAAGGAAAGGAAGATCCTTCGGACGCTCAGGCTGGGGAATGTAAGCGTCAACTTCTTTCATGAGCTCCAGAATGGAATTCTTGCCCATGGTCTCATCGCCACCTTCAAGCGCAACAAGAGCAGAACCCTTGACGATCGGAATATCGTCGCCTGGGAATTCGTAAGAAGAAAGCAGCTCACGAACTTCAAGCTCAACAAGTTCCAGAAGTTCTGGGTCATCAACCATATCAACTTTGTTCAGGTAAACGACCAGAGCCGGCACACCCACCTGACGGGCAAGCAGAATATGCTCGCGTGTCTGAGGCATCGGGCCGTCAGCGGCTGAAACCACCAGGATTGCTCCGTCCATCTGCGCAGCGCCCGTGATCATGTTCTTCACGTAGTCGGCGTGGCCAGGGCAGTCGACGTGAGCATAGTGACGATTGTCCGTCTCATACTCAACGTGTGCCGTGGAAATCGTAATACCGCGAGCGCGCTCTTCCGGAGCCTTGTCGATCTGGTCATAGGCTTGGAATTCAGCACCACCAACCTCAGCCAATGTCTTAGTGATAGCCGCGGTCAGTGTAGTTTTACCGTGATCAACGTGTCCAATGGTCCCAATGTTCACGTGAGGCTTCGTGCGTTCAAATTTTTGCTTGGCCATCTGGCTCTCCGTCTCTTCTACTTCTTGGCGTTTTTTCCAAGACCACTCAGCGAATTAAGCAAACTTCGCCTGTACTTCTTCAGCCACATTTTGTGGCACTTGCGCGTAATGCTCGAACTGCATAGTAAATTGCGCGCGCCCCTGACTCATTGAACGCAGGGTATTCACATAACCGAACATATTAGCTAGTGGCACCAGCGCATTCATAACTGTCGCATTGCCACGCATTTCCTGACCGAGCACCTGGCCACGACGACTTGTCAAATCGCCAATAATACCGCCGAGATACTCTTCAGGCGAAATAACTTCGACCTTCATGATCGGTTCAAGCAGTTTCGGTGCGGCCTTTTGCATACCTTCACGGAGTGCTGCGCGCGCCGCGATTTCAAAGGCCAGCGCGCTTGAGTCAACTTCGTGATAAGCGCCGTCTATCAGTGTTACCTTCAAGTCAATAACCGGGAAACCTGCGAGTACACCGTTATCCAGTACACTCTTGAGGCCTTTTTCAACGCCCGGAATATATTCCTTCGGCACAGAGCCGCCGACGATCTTGCTTTCGAAAACAAAACCGGTTCCTGGATCGCCAGGCTCAATCTCAAGTTTCACACGCGCAAATTGGCCTGAACCGCCACTCTGCTTTTTATGCGTGTAGTCAACTTCAGTTTTGCGCGTGATTGTTTCGCGATAGGCAACTTGCGGCGCGCCGATATTAGCGTCTACTTTATATGTGCGCTTCAATACATCGACTTTAATGTCAAGGTGAAGTTCGCCCATCCCTCTAAGAATAGTCTGCCCCGATTCTGCATCCGTGGAAACGCGGAATGACGGATCTTCAGCAGCAAGCTTTTGCAGAGCAATGCCCAATTTTTCCTGGTCGGCCTTCGATTTCGGCTCAATAGCGATTTCGATAACCGGATCGGGGAATTCCATACGCTCCAGGATGACAGGCTTATTCGTACCGCAAAGCGTATCACCGGTACGCACATCTTTCAGGCCAGCTAATGCTACGATATCACCGGCAAATGCTTCCTTGACGTCTTCGCGGTTATTTGCGTGCATCATCAACATGCGACCTACGCGCTCTTTCTTGTCGCGCGTGGAATTCACAATGCTCATACCGCTTTCGATTTTTCCCGAGTAGATACGGCAGAATGTGAGCGTACCAACAAATGGGTCATCCATAACCTTAAACGCCAGGACGGCAAGAGGTTCATCATCAGAAGGATTGCGGACTGTCTCTTCCTCAGTCTTAACATCAATCCCGCGAATGGCAGGGACCTCAAGAGGCGAAGGAAGGTAGGCAATCACAGCGTCAAGAAGTGGCTGCACGCCTTTATTCTTAAATGCGGAACCACAAAGCACTGGATAGAAAGCGCTAGAGCAAGTTCCTTTGCGGATGAGCTGCACGAGCGTATCAACATCAGGCTCATTGCCTTCAAGATATGCTTCGAGTGCGCCTTCATCCATTTCGACCGCAGTCTCAATAAGGCTTTCGCGATATTCTTTTGCCTTATCAAGCAGATCAGCCGGAATGTCTTCTTCGTGATAAGCAGCACCTAGCGTTTCTTCGTCCCAGATGATTGCTTTCATGCTCAGAAGATCTACGACACCTTTGAATTCGCTTTCAGCGCCGATAGGTAGCTGCAAAACCAGCGTTTTCGCGGCAAGACGTTTATGGATAGATTCTACAGAGGCATAAAAATCCGCGCCAATTTTGTCCATCTTGTTCACGAAGAACATGCGCGGTACGCCGTACTTATCGCCTTGGCGCCATACAGTTTCTGTTTGCGGCTCAACGCCCTGGTTGGCATCCAGCAAAGCCACTGCACCGTCGAGCACACGCAAGGACCGTTCCACCTCAATGGTGAAGTCAACGTGACCAGGCGTGTCAATGATGTTGACGCGCTTATCGTTCCAAAAAGCGGTTGTCGCAGCCGACGTAATTGTAATGCCGCGTTCCTGTTCCTGCGTCATCCAATCCATGGTTGCGGCGCCATCATGCACCTCACCAATCTTATGGCTTCTACCAGTGTAGAACAGAATGCGTTCTGTGGTCGTGGTCTTACCCGCGTCGATATGCGCCATGATACCGATATTGCGGTAGTCCTCGATTTTCGTCTGCCGTGCCATGGCACTAAATCCTCAACAATACCTGCTACCAGCGATAGTGCGAGAAAACTCGGTTGGCTTCAGCCATCCGATGTGTATCCTCGCGTTTCTTTACCGCCGTTCCCCGATTATTAACAGCATCAAGCAGCTCGGCTGAAAGTCGCTCTTCCATAGTGTTCTCGTTACGCTTACGCGCAGCCGTGATGATCCAGCGGATCGCCAGCGCCTGACGGCGTTCGGTCCGCACTTCAACTGGCACCTGATATGTGGCGCCACCAACACGACGAGAGCGAACTTCAATAGCCGGCTTCACATTGTCCAACGCTTCGTGGAAAAGCTGAATCGCATCGCGCTTAGCTTTATCTTCAATGCGGCCAAGCGCGCCATACACGATCCGCTCAGCTACCGACTTTTTGCCCTCATACATCAGGCTGTTCATGAACTTTGTCAGCACAATATCCCCATATTTTGCATCGGGGATGATTTCGCGCTTTTCTGCTCTATGACGGCGGGACATCGCTTTATCACCTAACGACTTATTCTAACCGCAAGCTTTTCAAGCTGCGGCGATATTGAAACCTTTAGTTTACTTCGGACGCTTAGCGCCATACTTCGAGCGGCGCTGCCTGCGCTTAGCCACGCCCTGCGTATCAAGCACACCGCGAATGATGTGGTAGCGCACACCCGGTAAGTCCTTCACACGGCCACCGCGAATGAGCACAACCGAGTGCTCCTGCAAGTTATGGCCTTCGCCAGGAATATAGCTCGTAACCTCAAACCCATTCTGCAAACGTACGCGCGCAACTTTGCGCAGCGCCGAGTTCGGCTTCTTAGGTGTGGTCGTATAAACGCGAGTGCAAACGCCACGTTTCTGCGGACAAGCTTCCATCGCAGGAACTTTATTCCGCTTGACTTGCGGCGTCCGCGGCTTGCGGATGAGCTGTTGTATCGTTGGCATACGTCGTTCCACCAAGCATAAAAAAGGCTGGTACCGCTCTACGCCTAAGGAGTTACCTCAAGCGCATCAACCAGCAAAATCACGAGAGGACCACCCAGCTAAGCCGGAGGGTCATACGCCCAATTCTGATCTCTAAGAATCTTGACAGTGTTTAGGCCCAGCGACACACCCAATAATGATGCGTCATGCGCCTACCACCTGTCAGGCCAGTGCTGCGGAAAATAGACGTGCCATTTTCAATCGTCAAGCCTCAAATTCGCCAATTTGCTAATGTTCTTCAGAATACTTACGTTTGAAAGGCAAATTTATCAAACGCGACATGATTTTACCGATTGTCAGCGCATTGGAAATAGGGGGCTTTCAAACTGCAAAACTTAAAAGACGAAACATGATTGGCAGGTCTGCAACACTAATGTTTTTTGCGTTAGATGACATTGCAGTCCATTTAAGAGAATCAGCTTTGTCACATTGCGCAACGACGGAACTGCCCTAGAATGGAGAAAATACGTTTACATTAAGGGTGTGCGTATTTTAATGGATACCAGTTTCAATCGAAATCTCGACGCGTAATACGGCATACACAACAACTGGCGGCAGAGAATGAGCGAGTTTTTTGCCTGGGCGGCTACCGGGTTGGTGACAAAACTGCAAAGTTGGTCAGAAGCAGACCAAGCTACAGACCAGAAAAATAACCTAAGAAAACCGATTGGGACGGCCAAAAGTCCAGGGCAAACCCATCAGCGCTTCGCGCTTCGTCAACGCCAGGGCCGCGAGATCGAAATTGTTCTCGTCGATAGCGGGATGAGTTTCCGTAATGGGCATGCCGTTACCGCCGTTTGGGCGGCGTTGAAGGGCGCGCCTTACGGTCATTGCATTTACCTGGAGAATCATACCACCGGGGCAATTGCCCGGCTTCCCGAAAATATCGCGCGCATCCGCCCGAAAGTCAGCAGGTGGAAAGCGACAGGCATAAGCTTCTTCACCACCTTTCCCGTGTTGACTATGCTGCTGGCATGGCTCGTCTATCAGCGCGGTCTGGATTTCATTCAAACCAAAATGTTTTTTATTAGCGGCAGCATAGCGGCGTTATTCTTGCTTATCATCGGAACGGTGGCTGCAAAGCTGATCTCCGACTATCTGCAGGCCGACAACGACCAGAAAATCTGGGCGGCCGCCGATAGAGCGCTCTCCAACGCCAGACGCGTGTTACTGCAAAAAGCCATCGCCAACCCCACTGTGGATTTTAGAAGCTAACTCCGTTATCTCCTTTATCTCCGTCCTTCTGCAACACCAGCTTGCGAATAGACTCTTTTCGTACTTTAAAGAGGCGTCTATTTCGCTGGCCACTGGCATGGCGCCTGATGGCGGCTGCATATTCAACACCGACAGGCGGACTTCTCCCGCGAGAGAGTTATAAGGCGATGGCTATAAAAAGCATGACAGGCTTCGGCAGAGCG
>JARRLC010000023.1:0-26660 GCA_037387425.1 Alphaproteobacteria bacterium | reverse complement strand
GCTGCTAAAGAAATTCGAAGCGCAACTTCCCGATGATCCGATAACCCACGATTTTAAAGAGCGGCTGGGGCTGTATCGGCAGATTTAACAGAAGTAAGAAGCTTCCTTAAGGGCGCTGCTTTTGTTGTGTTTGGTCCGATTTGTACGAGGAAAACTCAGCGGTGCCCCTATATTTCTGTGCCCGAAACTGTGCCCCATAGTTCCGGCGTTTTGCTAACCCCTGACATATATGGTCGCGGTGCGTGATTCGAACACGCGACCTTCTGCTACCAAGCAGTGAGCGGACTATGCGTGCGCACTATCGCGATGCATTGACATTTTTTGAAGTCACACAGCGCCCAGGAGAACCTCTTTACTCAAAATTTCCATTGAGTAAACAGTAGCGGAAATTGCAGCTCTATGGGAAAGCGCAGAGAAGTATGCGGATGTACCCCCCCGCAAAAAATGCAGGTGATTGTACTTAAAGCATATCTTCATGAGCTACAATCATTCGGACAAAAAGTTTGCAGAGTCCTTAGCCACCTACCTTGGGCATGGACAACGGCATGGATACACTCGTGCATGTGGACAATAATCTACGCGAAGCCATCAAACACCCCTTGAGTGCGACTAGGCAAAGAAGCTAGTGGTGGCTGGCAGGTCGATTGGTAGAACCTTTCGAGAACTATCTGCAACTCGCTGTGGGGACTTTTGTGGTGTCGCGTGCGTCGAAAGCGTCGTATACGTCGCGAGGGCGAAGTCAAAAAATCGTTGCTGAGTAGCGTTTTGCTGGCTGGGGGACTAGGATTCGAACCTAGATTGACGGAGTCAGAGTCCGCTGTCCTACCGTTAGACGATCCCCCAATATGCCATGGGCACGGCCTACGAGCAAAGATCTCGCCACCGGGAAGCAAAGGCAGCCATACTGTAAGGCTTGATCGCTTGGTAACAAATGTTTACAGCGAGCCGCCATTTTCTGCAACGATTCTCTTGAAATGTGTGGAACTTTGCTCACAGACATCGTCACGCCGTAGAATGTTAACGCGCCAAAGACAATAACGATAGTGTGATCGCCGCCATATGTAATGCCGCCGTTGTTGCAAACGAATTAGTACGAAACCCCTCTCTTCCCTTGGGGGTTCTGGTGCTGCAACAATAGAGGAAACACTGATGCGGTCTATTCTATATGCTCTCGTAATGGTCTGCGCATTCAACTTCGTGCCAGCCAATGCAGCGGAGTCAACGCTCACCGTCAAGGAAAGCACTCTCGGTGTAAAGGAAACCATCGATAAGCTCGCCGCGGCTCTAAAAGCAAAAGGCATCACGATTTTCGCACGCATCGACCATGCAGCCGGTGCAAAAAAGGTGGGGCTGGAGTTACGTCCAACCGAGCTTTTGATATTCGGCAACCCAAAGCTCGGCACGCCGCTGATGCAAACCGATCAACGCGTTGGGTTGGACCTGCCGATGAAAGTCTTGGCGTGGGAGGATGCAAAAGGCAAAGTATTCGTGACCTATGCCCCCCCTATCAGTTTCAAGACAGAATATAACCTCGACGGCAAAGACGCCATCCTGCAAACGATGACAAAAGCGCTAGCCAAGTTCACTACGGTTGCGACAAAGAAATAAGCACGTTTACATTTGTGACGAAAAAATAATGGCGGCCAATGCTCACCGCATAGCCGCCAGATATTCTTAGCTACAAGCCTATTCCTAGTATTATTCAGCAGCTTGAGACTTGCTTACGTCGTTGTTCACAGTGTCGCCATTTCCGGCTGAAGCAGTTCCCTGTCCGGATTCGGTGATGGTTTCCGGACGCGGCATCGCCACGGTGTTATAGCCGGAATCCACGTAATGCACTTCGCCGGTTACCGCCGTGGACAAATCGGACAGCAGATAAAGCGCGGCCCCTCCCACTTCATCAAGCGTCGGCGTGCGGCCGAGCGGCGCATGCATTTTCTGGTAGTTGAACAACACACGCGCATCGGAAATGCCAGCGCCCGCCAGCGTGCGCATCGGCCCAGGCGACAACGCATTGACGCGCACGTTATACGGCCCTAGATCCATCGCCAGATAGCGCACAGAGGCTTCCAGCGCGGCTTTGGCGACGCCCATCACGTTGTAGCGCGGTACAACTCGCGAGGACCCGCCATAGGTGAGCGTAATCGCCGAGCCACCGTTCGTCATCAATGCTGAGGCGCGCTTCACCACCTCGGTGAAGGAAAAGCACGAGATCACCATGGTGTTGACGAAGTTATCGCGGCTGGTGTCAGCGTAGCGGCCTTTCAGCTCGTTACGGTCGGAAAAGGCTAGCGCATGCACCACGAAATCGAGCGAGCCCCATTTCTTGGCGATGACGTCAAAAACCGCATCGACCGAGGCGAGATCCTGCACATCGCAAGATTCTATGATTGTGCCGCCAAGCGCTTCGCACAGTGGGACAGCTCGTCGTCCAAATGCGTCGCCTTGATAGGTGAATGCCAGTTCAGCGCCATGCGCCGCCAATACACGCGCAATGCCATAGGCGATGGAGCGGTCGTTCGCCACACCCATTATCAGCCCGCGTTTGCCTGCCATTAAAGGCCCTGGCTTGGTGATATCAATGCCCGTCATAATTGTTCTCGGCGTTTGTTAAATACACGCGGCTCTTGCCGCCATATCTATGCGTTGTTCATGCACTCAGGTACCGAAACGTTTGAAGACCAACGTAGCGTTGGTTCCTCCAAAGCCGAAGCTGCTCGACATGACACAGTTTATTTCCTGGTTATCGAGACGCTCCCGGACGATTGGCACATCAGCAAAGGCCGGGTCAAGCTCTTCTATGTTTGCTGAGGCGCAGATAAATTTGTGTTGCAGCATTAATAGCGAATAAATCGCTTCTTGCACGCCGGTCGCCCCAAGGGAATGACCGGTCAGCGCTTTGGTTGCGGAAATCGATGGTATTTTATCGCCGAACACTTCGCGCATCGCTTCGATTTCGCGAATATCGCCAATTTCGGTAGAGGTGGCGTGCGGATTAACGTAATCGATCGGCACGTCCAACCCTTCCATAGCCTGGCGCATACAGCGCACAGCGCCTTCGCCAGAAGGCTGCACCATGTCGTAGCCATCGGATGTCGCGCCGTAGCCCACCAACTCGGCATAGATCGTTGCGCCGCGCGCTTTAGCGTGTTCCAGCTCTTCCAGCACCAGAACGCCCGCGCCGCCTGCGATCACAAAGCCATCGCGTTTGGCGTCGTAAGGTCGGCTGGCCGTAGCCGGAGTGTCGTTAAAGCCGGATGTCATGGCGCCCATAGAATCGAACAGCACTGACAAAGTCCAGTCCAACTCTTCGCCGCCGCCAGCAAACATGATGTCCTGCTTGCCCCATTGAATCAATTCAGCCGCGTTGCCGATACAATGCGCCGAAGTAGAGCATGCCGACGAGATGGAGTAGTTCACGCCTTTGATTTTGAACGGCGTGGCAAGCGTGGCCGAATTGGTCGAACTCATCGACTTTGGCACTTCGAACGGCCCAACCTTTTTGGGCCCACGCTGGCGGGTGGTATCAGCGGCTTGCACGATGGCGCGCGTGGAAGGACCGCCAGAGCCCATAATCAGCCCGGTTCGTTCGTGCGAAATTTCAGCCTCAGTCAACCCCGCGTCGGCGATGGCCTGCTGCATTGAGACATAATTCCACGCTGCACCTGCGCCCATGAAACGGCGCACCTTGCGGTCTAGCGCGTTTTCCCATTCGAGCGTCGGCGCGCCGTGCACTTGGCAGCGAAATCCCAGCCGAGCGTAATCCTCGGCTTTCACGATGCCGGAACGGCTTTCACGCAGAGAGGTAAGCACCTCATCTACGTTGTTGCCAATAGCGGACACAATGCCCATACCCGTAACGACGACGCGTCTCATGGAAACCCCTTTTTGTCTCCCAGAATGAAAGCTGACCTGAAATAACGCGGCTCCGGCCACGGTTAAAGGCCCGCTCAGGCGCCTGCCGCAGTCGAGGAATCGAGAATGACCCGCAAATCCTTGGCGACATAGAATGTATCGCCATCGGCTTTGAGGATGCCGTCGCCTATTCCCATTGTAAGCCTGCGTTTGATGACCCGTTTCAAATCAACAATATATTCCACTTTTTTAATAGTGGGTACTACCATACCTGAGAATTTCACTTCTCCAACGCTAATAGCACGGCCTTTACCCTGGCCCCCGATCCAGCCAAGGAAAAATCCTAGCATCTGCCACAGCGCATCCAGCCCCAAGCAGCCAGGCATGACTGGGTCGCCTTTGAAGTGGCAAGGGAAGAACCACAAATCGGGCTTAACGTCTAATTCAGCCACAATTTGCCCGTGACCATGCTCCCCACCGCTATCCGTAATCCGCGATATGCGGTCAAACATCAGCATTGGAGGAAGCGGCAATTGCGGATTTCCTGGACCAAAAAGTTCGCCGCGCCCACAAGCGAGCAAATCTTCGTATTCGTATGACTCTTGGCGATCAGCCATTTTTCCTCGACACCACCTTGTAAGCTGAGTGAATCATATTACTCATTTGACACGGTTCACTAGCACAACTGTTTCCGCTTGCCAAAGCCCACATGCTCTCGAAAATGTGAAACATATGGGTAATGAGCATTTCATTGCGAAAATGATCGCCACACCATATATTCTTGGCAAGTGTATGCAAGGAATATAAGAGAACTCATGAGCGGCCAATTGACCGATAATATGATAGTCGAACGTTTGAAAGACGCCGGTTTGCGTCCGACACGTCAGCGTATTGCCTTGGCAAGACTGCTTTTCGGCCCCACTGACAGGCATGTAACGGCTGAAACGCTGCATAAGGAAGCTGTTAACGACGCCATTCCGGTGTCGTTAGCCACAGTATACAACACGTTGCACCAGTTCACCGAAGCTGGGATGCTGCGTGAGGTGGCGATTGAAGGCGCGCGCACCTATTTCGACACGAATACCTCCAACCACACCCACTTTTACATTGAGGCGGACGACGCCCTTTTGGACGTTGACAATGCTTCCCCACCTGTGGTGACGCTGCCCGAACCGCCGGAAGGCACCGTGATTTCGCGCGTTGATGTTCTGGTGCGTCTGAAAAAGAAAGGCGAGGGTAAGGGATAATCGTTACATGGCATAGAGCGCGTTACGACGCGTTTAAACGGTTAACTATTCCCTTACTCGTTCCCCTTTATTCCTCATTATCCACATGTGACACCCACACGTCGTATTCCTCGGCGTGTTCTACGGATGCGCGCACGATGTCACCTGGTGCTAACTCGGTCTCGCCGTTGAGAAACACCATGCCATCAATATCCGGCGCATCCCAGGCGGACCGACCGATCGCGCCTTCCTCGTCCACCTCGTCGATGATAACGTCTATCTCCGCGCCGATGCGCTCTTGCATCACGCTTTCACTGATGGCCTGCTGCGCCTCCATGAAGCGGGCGTAGCGCTCAGCCTTTACCTCGTCAGGCACCTGGCCGGGGAAATCGCGCGAGCCAGCGCCCGCCACATTCTCGTACTGAAAACATCCCACGCGGGCGAGACGCGCCTCGCGCAACCAATCGAGCAGCATGGAGAAATCTTCCTCCGTCTCGCCGGGAAACCCGACGATGAACGTGGAGCGGATAGCGATATCCGGGCAGATTTCGCGCCAGCGGGTGATGCGCTCCAGCGTCTTTTCCTGATTGCCGGGTCGGCGCATGGCTTTCAACACGGAAGGCGAGGCATGCTGAAACGGGATGTCGAGATAGGGGAGAACTCGCCCCTCGGCCATCAGCGGCAAAACGTCATCGACATGTGGGTAAGGATAGACATACATCAGCCGCACCCACACGCCGAGACTGCCCAGTGCGTCAGCCAGATCGAAGAACCGGGCGGAAAGCGGTGCGCCGTTCCAATCGCTCGCGGCGTATTGGGTGTCCAGGCCGTAGGCGCTGGTGTCCTGGCTGATGACGATAAGCTCGCGCACGCCTGTTTCCGCCAGCCCTTCGGCTTCCGCCATTACATCGGCGGCTGGACGGCTAACGAGAGGGCCGCGAAGGGCAGGGATGATGCAGAACGAGCAGGCGTTATGGCATCCTTCGGAAATCTTCAAGTAAGCGTAGTGCTGAGGCGTGAGCCGTGCGCCGTGTCCGGGTAAAAGGTCAAGAAACGGAGCGTGCGGCGCAGGGGCAGTTTGATGAATGGCGTCCATCACCGCGTCATATTGATGCGGGCCAGTAACCGCCAGAACATCAGGAAACGCCTCACGAATGCGTTTGTCTTCCACCCCGAAACACCCGGTGACGACCACGCGGCCATTCTCGGCTATGGCCTCACCGATAGCGTCCAGGCTTTCGGCTTTAGCGCTATCGAGGAAGCCGCAGGTGTTCACCACAACCACATCGGCGCCGTCATAGCTGGGAGCGATCTCATAGCCTTCTGCGCGCAGCCTGGTGATGATACGTTCGCTGTCAACCAGCGCTTTGGCGCACCCCAAGCTGACAAACCCAACTTTCGGGGCGGCAGAGAATTTCGATTTAGCGGGCATAAGAACAATCCTGCGTGAAAGCGAAATGCCTCAGGGGCTCTTGAGATCGGATGTTTTCAGGTAGGACAACCGTTAGCGCATAGGCCGTCTCAACACGCTTATCAATTCGGCGACTTTGGTGCGCTGATCTTCGGCGTTACCGCTAGCAATAGCGTTCTCAATGCAACTGTTGACGTGATTTTGCAGAATGACTTCTTCCACCTTGCGCAATGCCGACTGAATGGCTGCGATCTGATTGATGATATCAATGCAGTAGCGCCCATTGTCCACCATAGCCGCAATGCCCCGCACCTGTCCCTCAATACGGCTGAGCCGTTTCAAACAATCTTGTTTTGTGTTCTCTTCCATCATCTCTATATACCCATACCCGGTATACGAATTAATACTTCGTCTCCGGAGTCTCTCATCGGCCGAATACTGTTGCAATAAGGCCAATCACGTTGATTTACAAGGTATATCAGCCGGAACTGAACACAACCCTGTTAGTGGAATGACTGTCAAACCACGGCAGACACCCTACATTACATCACGCAAAGGGCGCCTTATATATTTTGGCTCAGAAGGTTGCAAAAACAAATTTGAAGGCGTGCGCAAAATTTGGGCGGCGTCTGCCCAATATCGGCAACGTTCCCAGATCAAGGCGCGCGCAAAAATACGGATGCCGCCAAGCCTCCTGCGCAATCGGGTTATGCAGACTAATCTTTAGTTTGGGCAGCCAATACGCGCTCTAGGCGGCGCTTGCAGAAAATTTCATGCAGCACGGCGAGCATCTGGCGCACATCGTCGCTTGCGAGGCTGTAATACACAGTCTGACCGTCGCGGCGTGTTTTTACTAGACCGTCATGCCGCAATCGCCCAAGATGTTGGGAAACATTCGACTGCTTCAGTGAAAGATATTCTTCCAGTTCAGAGACCGAATGTTCACTATCCGCAAGAAAACATAAAAGCATAAGCCGCGTTTCGTGCGACATAGCCTTCAAGAAATCGCTCGCCTCCTGAGCGATTTCAACCATTTCGCTCAACTCAAGCGGTAGGGTTTTCTTAATAGGGGGTGTAACGTCGAGGAAGCCCACAGCCATGTTACCTTATTACAAATCCACAATTTTTTAACTGAACGCCTCACCGTCACCAGCGAAGCGACACAGCAGCTAATATATCACTTATCCATAATATATCATCTAAATGTCATTTATCATATTCAGTTGAATCACCATCAGAACAACCATCCGTAATAAGATTTATTCTGATAAATTCTACAAAATGCTCCACCCATGGATACGCCTCAGTTGATCTCAAATGGCTAAAGCCAGCCAAAAAATTATTATTAACCAAACCATCTAGGCCATTCTTGATGCCAGCCCCACGCTCTATACGCCAAGCGAAGCGCATCCCCTGGTCCAAATTTTCCAACGCAGCGTAGTGAAACTCATGGGCCTGGGTGCGCTGTTTAGCCCCACCTGGCGATGTCCAAGGGAAGTTAGCCATTTCTTCTAAAAATACAAGTCCACGCCCCTGCGGACGCTGATGCATTACGGCATCGGCGGGAATAACGCCCACCATCTCGTGCGTTTCATCCCCCCAACGGATCGACCGGCACAGATACATCAAGCCGCCGCATTCGGCGTAGGCGGGCATTCCGGCGCGCAATTTGGCGGCGATATCGGCGCGCAAGCTAGCGTTTGCGGAAAGCCGCGCGGCGTGAGTTTCCGGAAAACCGCCACCAATGAACAGGCCGTCGGCTTTGGGCAGGCAGGCGTCGGAGAGCGCATCGAAGAAGCACAGTTCCGCGCCCGCACGCTCGAAAGCTTCCAGGTCATCGGCGTAGTAGAAGCCGAATGCAGCATCGCGAGCAATGGCGACGCGGACGCGGGGAGACGCGTCGGAGGACGTTGATATATTAGCCGCCGCCGCTTCAGATAGGGGCGGCTCAAGCGCCACAGCGGTTTTTCCCGCCGCAAGCACGCGGTCCAGATCGACGCCCGCTTCCACGGTGCGGCGCATGGCGGCGATGGCAGCCTCTGTGGCGGGCGCTTCCGATGGCGTCATCAACCCAAGATGGCGTTCAGTGACGGCCAGCTCATTATTACGCGGCAAGGCTCCCAGCACCGGAATATCCGTATAGCGCTCGATCGCCTGACGCAATTTGCTTTCCTGCCGGGCAACGCTGACTTTGTTGAGAATAACGCCCGCGATATGAACATCCGTATCAAACGCCTGATAGCCCAAGAGCAACGGCGCGATGCCCCGCGTTATGCCCAGCACATCGATAACCAGCACCACAGGCGCGCGCGTAAGCTTGGCCAGAGCGGCGCTACAATCGCTGCCTTCAATGTCTACGCCGTCGTGGAGCCCCTTGTTGCCTTCGATGAGGGCGACATCGGCTCCGCGCGCGCGCGATGCCACCATCCTTAAGATTTCGTCGTGCTTTTGCGTGTTGAAATCGAGGTTGAAGCATGGTCTGCCGCTGGCGTGCGCCAGCCACATCGGATCGATATAGTCGGGGCCTTTCTTGAAGCACTGTACAGATGTTCCGCGCGCCGCAAACGCCGCCGCCAGACCGATGCTAACCGTAGTTTTACCGGACGATTTATGCGCGGCCGATATGTATAAACGTGCTGTCATACGGGTGTTTCTTCTCCAAAAACGCCCCACTTATTAATGACGGGAGCGGATGGCCAAATTTTTCCTAATTACTACGTTAAAGCCCATCACAATCCAAGCATTCAGCGCTGCATGAGTGTAGGTATGCGCCGTCAGGCTGGCGACAGACTCATGTATTGAACTACGGTGCATCCTCACGATCAGGAGCATGAAAGATGATACGCAGGCTTATTCTCTCATTTGGTATTGTGCTCGCCGCATTTCTACTTGCTGGACCTACGGATGCGGACAATGCCCCGGCGACAGCGCCCGCTGCCTCTCAGGCGGAAACGCCATCGGCTGCCGCAGAGCAAACGGAAGTTCCCGCTACAAACGCCGTAGCGCCCGTCGCAGAAACGGCGGGAACGGCATCCGCCGCTATGGCCGGAAAACCATCCACAAACGCTGAAAATCAGGCGTCAGCTAAGGCAGAGGCCAAACCAGAACCTGAAGCCGAAGTAGAAGCAGAAGCAGAAGCAGAAGCCAAAACTTCTGCCGAATCCGAGGCGACCGCCGAGGCCGAACAGCCCGCGACCGCCGAAGCCGAGGCTCCTGAAACACCTATTCAGGCAGACCAGCCAACCGCTACCGCTGAAACATCCACTGAAGCGAACGAACCTGCAAAGACCGCCGACACGTCTGAGATGCCTGCCAAGGCGGACCAACCTGCCGCTTCCGCCGAAGCTTCTGCGCCTAAGCCCGAGCCAGCTACGCCTGAAGCAAAGGCCCTGAAGCAAGCGCTCGCCGCCTTGCCAGAGCCTGCCAACGACCAAGAACGCAACGAATATGAAGCGCTTTGGGATTTCTATGAGGCGCGCGGCTTTGTGGGTGTTTGGGTAACGCCTTCAGGCGCGTTCGTGCCGAAAACTTCCGCACTCGCCGCCGAGATCGCCCGCGCGGACGAATGGGGGCTGAACCCTCGCGATTTTCCGCTGCCTGCCAATCTGGCGCTTCCTGAGGCCACAGTCAGCACGGGCGCGGCCGCCGAAACGACCGCATCAACGCCGCCCACGCCAGAAACCATAGCGGCGGATGAAATCAAGGTCTCGCTTGCGGTGTTGAAATACGGACGCTACGCACGCGGCGGACGGATCGTCTCAGCATATAAACAGATCACCACGCATCTGGATCGCCGCGCGCAACTTCTCAAGCCTGCCGTAATCCTGGAAGACATGGCGAGCGCCGAGAAAATGGACGCTTTCCTGCGCGGCCTGCATCCTCAGCATCCGCAGTTCCAAAAGCTCCGGCAAAAATATCTGGCGCTTTTAAAACGCGGGAAGTCGCCGAAATCGCGCGCTGTGCAACGCCTGCTCGTCAATATGGAACAGTGGCGCTGGATGCGCGACGATATGGGCGACCTCTATGTCTGGAACAACATCCCCGAATTTATGCAGCGCGTGGTGAAAGACGGCAAAGTCATCCGCAAGGAGCGCATCGTTGCTGGCGAAATCGGCAAGCAGACCTCCATTTTCACCCGCTCGCTCAAGAAAATCACATTCAAGCCGACCTGGATCGTGCCGGACAGCATCAAGGCGCGCGAAATCTGGCCGAGCCTGCTTCGCGGCGGCGGCCTGATGCGGAAATGGATGCTGGAAATGCGCACCAAGGAAGGCAAGCGGGTCAACTGGCGCAAAATCGACTGGGAGAAGACTGATATTCTGAAGTACGACATCGTTCAGCCGAACGGCCCGGTCAGCGTGATGGGCAAGGTGAAGTTTACTTTCCCCAGCCAACACACCGTTTTCATGCACGACACCATGAAGCGCGACCGCTATATGTTCAGGAGAAAACGGCGCACGTTCAGTCACGGTTGCATGCGGATCGCCAAGCCGATCAAACTCGCCGAAATTCTGCTCAGCGAAGATAAAGGCTGGGATGCCGCGCATGTGCGGGACATGGTGAGGAGCGGTCCGTCAAACAACGAGATCAAGATCGACCGCAAAATTCCGATCCACACGACCTATTTCACCGCGCTGGTGGACGAAAAGGGCAAACTGCACACCTTCCCCGATGTGTACGGACACGAACGGCGGATCAGGCTGGCGCTCGCGGGTAAATGGGACAAAATCCGCAAAGGCCGCGATCATCTGACGCCGGTAAAGGTGAACTTCTCCAAAGCCACGAAAATCCGCGCGAGGAAGAAGAAGATCCGCTCGCAGTTCCAAAGCCAGACCAGCAAGGACAAATTCGACAATTTGTTCGCCTGGCCGTAATCCCAGGCTGCTGCCCAATCACCGCCCGCCGTTTTTCTCTGCGCGGGCGGCGATAGCGGCGTTAAATGCAGCAGCCATATCCTTAGCGCCGGGCAGCGTCATTTGTTTATCCATGACCCTGTTCATAGCCGTAAGCAGACTGGAGACCACATTATTGCGGATCACAATCGGGTTGCGCTCATAGCCCCGCCGCTGGAAGAAATTGGCTGTCGGCACTTTATCGCGCATTCTATGAGGCATCAGCACGACATCCAGCCCGCTGCCATCGCCCATCAGGTTCATGACTTCCAACTCGGCGGCGGCAAGCTCTCTGGAATTTCCACCTCTCCTGGCGAAGTGTATGGAGTTTAAGAGCTTTTGCACCTGCAACATTGGGCCGATATCAACATCAAGATTGAGCGCATGCACACCCCGTCCTTTTGACGTGCGGGCAAGCCGCGCGTGCGCGTACCAGTTATTCCGGCCACGTCGGGAAAATGCGATCATCTGTTTCAATTTCGCATATTTTTCTTTCATGCGCTGACGGTCACGGCCTTTGGCTTGCTTCGCCATCTGATCAACCGCACGCAGAAACACCTTGCCGTGATTGGCAAGCAGGCTCAGCGTGTTTGTTGCCAAAAGCTGATTGTATCCCAAGGCTGTGCTGATTGCCGGGCGCTTTGACCCTGGCTTTTCACGTCCGGCCTGCACGTTGTAATGCCCATTGCCGCTCGACTCGAAACCATAAATGCGCACGGCTTGTTCGCGGCTGATCCCCACCGAAAGCGCCGCCCAGGCATAGGCGCGCTTAAATTCGATCTCAGATTTGGGCATGTCAGGCTTAAACTTGAAGTACTTCTTCGAATAGCGCAAAAAATCTGCCACAACCGGGATGCCCCGCCGGTGCTTCTTCTTTTTCTTCTTGCGCATAAACGGCGGCTGAACCGGTTTCGGCGGACCGGAATACTCCGGCGGCTGATCGAGTACATAATCTGTCAGCTTAATGGTGTGGCCACGCGCGCGTTTCTTCCGGCGGTGTTTGCGCTTGGAAACGATGCGGCGCCAATAAGCAGACGCCTTCTTCTCATAAGGCTTGCGTGCCTTCTTGTATGCCGCGAGCTTAGCGCGGTATGTGGCAAGCTCTTTCTTTTCTTGCGGCGTCAGCGGCCGATCAGCAGCAGATTGCTCTGCCTTATGCTCTTTCGCGCAAGCTGGAAACGCCAAACTGGACATAACCAACAGCAGACACAGGGCAAGGCGTCTCGTTATGAATTGAAGGCGCATGGCACATGTTCCCCTGATTACGCATATTGCGGCCAAGTGAACGCATCTTAGCGAGATTGGCATACCTCTCAATGCTTTTTATTCAGTTGGCAACAGATGGAAAATAGCCGGGCTGATGCGCCGAAGAAATGCGTTTTCGTGATTTGTTAATCGTAAGATATCAAATCCTTGACGACCGCCTCGTTATGGGAAGTTGGAAAGTGTTCTTTAATGAATGGCGCCTAATTTCAACACATCACGAAACGAGATGGAACAAACAGGTAAAAGTCCGCCTTTTACAGTTACGAAGTCTCAAGCTGATAGTTACCCAGGAGAAACAAATGTTTAATCTAGTTCAGAAGTTCATCAAAGACGAGCGCGGCGCAACTTCAATCGAATATGGCCTCATTGCTGCGGGTATTGGTGTTGCACTGGTGACGATCGTCAATAGTGTGGGAACTGAAATCCAGACCCTGTTCAACGGTCTTGTCAATAATCTGCAAACCTTTAATGGCACAGGGGCAGCAACATGAAATTAAATGAGCGGCAACCCAGGAGCCGCTCTCGATTTCAAAAATGAGCGCAACGGTCCGCGTCCTATGGGATGCGCGTTGCGCTAAGCATGGCAATCTGCTGGAACGTAGCTTTCCCCGCGCCGTTTCGGCAGATCGCCCGGCAAAAACGCAGGTGTTGGAGGCATATTATGCAACATTCGTTGACAACAGCCCAAACCGCACACAACGAAAATATTTTTGACGGCATGCCCGAGCAGGACATGAGTAACATCTTCATCTGCTTTATAGACAACCGCAAAGGCACCGCTTCGCTAGAATACGGCCTTATCGCCGCTGGCATTGCAATTGCGGTACTGGCAAGTATACAGTCCATCGGGATTGAGCTTACCGAAATCTATAACGTCATTCTCAACGGCATCCGCTCTATTTCTTCTTAAAGCGTATGGCTTTTTGCTGTTAATTCCCGCATCTGCTTTTCCCGCCATTTTCCAACAGGGCGCATTATGTTCGAGTCTCTGCCCTTTGCCCTCTTCCCCGCCCTGATGACATTCGCTGGCGCTTTCGATTTTTTGACACTCAGCATTCCGAACCGGGTGTCTCTCGCCATCGCCTTCGCATTTTTTCCTGTGGCCATATTAGCGGGTCTGCCGCTGGAGGCGATGGCGCTTCATCTTTCATGCGCGTTGGTTACGCTGGCATTCGGTTTTGCGCTGTTTGCAGGCGGATGGTTCGGCGGCGGCGACGCCAAATTATTTGCCGCGGCTGCTCTTTGGATCGGCTGGGAGCAAATTTTGGCATATGGCGTAGCGGTCGCCATCATCGGAGGCGCGCTGGCCATTGTGTATGTGATGTTACGTATGCTACCCGCCCGATATACGGCGCCTCCAGGCCGATGGGCAGCCAGCATCCGCCAGTTGGAACTCCCCTATGGCGTGGCTCTTGCGGGCGCGGCGCTGGCCATCTCCCCGCATGTCGCGTGGATGACCACAGCTATCGCATGATATAGGGCGCGTTCAAAGCTACTTCAGCATCGGTAGCAAATCGCGGAATTCTTGCGTACCAGCCTTTTCCAGCCACTCGAACGCCACAGACTCAATATCAGTGATGATAACGCCGGCCTGCCGCATGCGATTGAGCGCGAGTTCACGGCTCTGCGCTGTACGCGAAGACACAGCGTCGGCCATCACGAATGTATTGTAACCGGCAGCCGCAAGATGAAGTGCGGTCTGTGCAACGCACACATGCGCTTCTACTCCCACAAGCACGATTTGAAAACGCTCGCCATCGCGCATCCGCACCAGATGCTGATATATCGCCTCGTCCTGCATGCAGGAGAAATGCATCTTCTCAAAGATCGTCGCGGTATTGCCTGCCTCATCGCGCACGACTTCTACGGTCGGGCCAATGCCTTTAGGATTTTGTTCAGAAATCATTATCGGCACATCAAGCCGTTTCGCCAAGCGCATCGCACGCAGGCAATTCGTCACCACGGTTTCAGACTGGTGGATGTGCGGCAACAATCTTTCCTGCATGTCGATGACAAGAAGCTGCGACCTTTCGCGGTGCATACGCATCATGTGAGCGATCTCGCAATGTAATTTGAGGTTGAGGTTATTGTAACTCCGGCACGCAGTATATGTGGACAAGACGGCTTTCTAAAGCCACACCCTGCGTCATAATGGCAAAAAATACCGAATTCTACGTTCAAATGTATGGTGCGGGCAAATGATCCGCTTGATTTTAGCGGCCAGCCCGGCCAATCTCCGCGCACATTGCTCCGGCCGGACAGCCCCTGAGAGAGTTGAGGCAAAAAAGACGACGGCTCGGAGCCAGCTAAGGGATTTAGATGGCGAAAGAGGAACTGCTGGAATTTCCCGGCTTTGTGACCGAACTTCTGCCCAATGCGACTTTTCGGGTGAAACTGGAAAACGGGCATGAGATAATCGCTCACACTGCGGGGCGGATGCGTAAGAATCGTATTCGGGTTCTTGCTGGAGATAAAGTACTTGTCGAAATGACACCCTATGATCTCACTAAAGGACGGATTACTTACCGCTTTAAATAAGGGCGGCGGCGACGCCAAGCCTGCAAAGCGGTCTCTCAAGGGGGGCAAGCGTGTTGTGGCCAGTTACCGATTGGTTTTGGCCAGCGCTTCGCCACGCCGTGTAGCGCTGCTAGAGCAAGTCGGCATTGAGCCGTTTGCGCTGCGCCCTGCTTCGGTGGACGAAACGCCCAAGCGTGGGGAACGTCCTCGTTCGCTTGCGATGCGTCTGGCTAAAGCCAAGGCCATCGCTGCGCGCGACCGGCTGCGACGTGAGCCGGATATGCAGGACGTGTTCGTGCTTGCTGCCGATACAGTGGTGGCCATCGGGCGGTTGATCCTTGGCAAACCAGAGCATCTTGACGATGCGGCGCAATCGCTGGCAACACTGTCAGGCCGCACTCACAAGGTGTACACATCGGTTTGTCTGATCACTCCCGACAACGATATCCGTGTGCGCACGGTGGAGACGCGCGTGCGCATGAAGCGCCTCTCGCGTGAGGAAGTGGACGCCTATCTGGCTTGCGGCGAATGGCGCGGCAAAGCGGGCGGCTATGCGGTACAAGGCATCGCGGGCGCTTTCATCGCGAATATCGTAGGGTCTTATTCCAACGTGGTCGGTCTGCCGTTGATCGAGGTTGTCAATCTGCTCGCAGGCGAAGGCTTCCCCGTGTATTTCAACTGGCTGAACCGCGCCGATGTTGACGCCGGATAACGAGTAATGGCTGGGTAAATGGCACGCCGCTCCGAAAATAGCACAAGCAAAGCGGCTTCCGCCGGGCAATGCCCGATATGCGGCAAACCGCGCGTGGCCGAATACCGGCCGTTTTGCTCCAAACGCTGCGCCGATATTGACCTTAACCGCTGGCTCAAAGGCAGTTATGTCATTCCGGGCAGCGTGGATGCGGACGAAGACGGCGACGCACCTCAATTGGCGGCTAACGAAAATACCGAAAGCTAGTGGTCTGCGTCGCCCAACAATGCTAGGTTCTGTTAGCCCAGGCTACTAAGGCGAAGGTTTAACGATCTGCTTCAGTTTGGCAACCATTTCATTGGAAGTAACGCCATAATTGAAGTGTGTAACATACTCGCCTTTGGGGTTCATAAGATAGATGAATGTCGAGTGAGTTACAGCGTAGTTTGAGCCTCCCCCGCCTCCTGGCGAAGTCTCTTTTTTGTAGTACACTCGATAAGATCTTGCCGCCGCTTTAATTTCATCAACGGTCCCGGTTAGCCCAACAATCCTGGAATGAAAATTCCTCACATAGTCGTGCATTTGCTGCACGGTGTCCCGTTGCGGATCGACCGAGATAAAAATAGGAACAATATTGTCGCCCGTTCCCCCCAATTCATCCATAGTATTGGAGATGACTTGCAATTCAGCAGGGCAAATGTCCGGACAATAAGTATATCCAAAAGCGACCAGCATATATTTGCCGCGGAAATTTTTCTCTGTAACCCGCTTGCCGTCCTGATTTAGCAACGAAAACGGACCGCCGACCCCTGTTCCCCCGCCGCCATAGGCTTTCGCTTCGCGCGCACGCTCTTGAATGGCGACCGCCGCCACAGCGCCAATTGCAAACGCAACACCAGTGATGATGAAAATCCGCCAGGGAAAAACCGCTTGCGGTGTCTTGCGTTTCGTCCGCTTGATCCGCTTCATACTATTACGACGCCCATTAAACTCCCCACATCCTTACAACACCATCAGCATTACGGCTAGTGGCCTGACGCAAACGTTAGGTTTTAAGCAAATGTTCTCGTTAATGTTCCGATTAAAAGACCACTCGCAAGTTTAAGGATTGTCATCCTGCGCGCGCACCGCGATGCTCCCTTATTATAAGGGCGTGATTCGGCAAGGCAACAATATAACATGATAATTCGCATCATTGGCATAGATCCGGGCTTGCGGCGCACTGGATGGGGCGTCATCGAAACCGATGGCGTACGGCTGTCTTACATCGCCTGCGGCACGGTCGCATCCAACGCGGAAAATACCTTGGCTGAGCGGCTCGCCGAACTGTTCAACGGGCTGGAGCGCGTGCTCGACCGCTGGCGCCCCCAAGAAGCCGCCGTGGAAGAAACTTTCGTTAACCGCGACGCCCACGCCACCTTGAAGCTGGGACAGGCGCGCGGCATCGCGCTTCTGGCGCCTGCGCGCACTGGCTTGAGTGTGGCCGAATACGCGCCGAACATGATCAAAAAGACCGTCACCGGTTCGGGGCACGCTGAGAAGGCGCAAATTCGCGCCATGATCGACATGCTGCTTCCCAAAGCCCAGCCCGACAGCCAGGACGCCACCGACGCGCTTGCCATCGCCATTACCCATGCGCATCATCGTGGAGCAGCGTCGTTGCGAAAACGAGTGCTTGCACAATCGGCACAATTGGGGCGAGCGTCATGATAGGCAAGTTACGCGGCATTGTTGACAGTATCGGGCAGGATTGGCTCATTGTCGATGTCGGCGGCGTTGGCTACGAGGTGTCATGCCCAGCGCGCGTGCTCTCGAACATCCCTGCCATAGGGCAACCGGTGACGCTCATTATCGAAACGCATGTGCGCGAAGACCAAATCCGGCTGTTCGGGTTTTTGAGCGATGCTGAGCGAAGCTGGTTCCGTCTGCTGCAAAATGTGCAAGGTGTGGGAACGAAAGTCGCGCTTTCGATTCTAGGCGTGCTTGGCACTGTTGATCTGGCTAATGCTATCACATTGCAGGATAAAGCCTTTATTACGCGCGCACCTGGCGTAGGGCCAAAAGTGGCGCAACGAATCGTTGCCGAATTGAAAGACAAGGCTCCTGCGCTGCTAACGGCCGGAGGCGTCACACTTCCCGCAACAGATTTTCAGGCGGGCGGAAGCCCTGGCGGCGGCTCTTCTGTGTCAGACGCTGTTTCGGCGCTTGTCAATCTGGGCTACAGCGCCTCGGAAGCAAGTGCAGCCATAGCCGTAATATCAGCCAGAGCGGACGGAGACCTCAAAACCGAAGAGTTGATCCGCCTTGGTTTAAAAGAACTTGCACGGTAAATAACAGCGATGGCGGAGTTTTATTGTGGGCAAATTCTTCGCTAGACTTTTTCAAGTTTGGATCGCTGCGTTTGCCGCATTGACGTTTATCATTACGCTAATCCTTGCATTGGTTGGCGTCTTTAGCTGGTGGTCCGTCCTTTATGTCTATATCGGCATTTCGATTATTACGCTGGTGCTCGCTGCTCTCGTATACCTGACGCGGGAATAGTTCATCCTCGCCTTCGTTCGCCTCAAGTGAAACTGCAAGTAATTTTCCATATCTTTGCAATAATATTACAATAACATAGGTCTTTTTACGCATGCGGGGATTAGGCGCATGGCGTAGCCAGACAATACCGACTAAATGTCGTGATGATTTTTAAGTGGTAGTTAGGTTAGGCTAGGCTTGCCTCTCTGGCGACAGTCAGTTAAGCCGTATATATGTTCTTGTAGAAAAACTGGAGGTGCGCCTGCCGGTTGCGGGCTGATGCCTCGAACGTGGTGAGCTATGATATCCTTTCTAACCGAATATCTGGCGCTGGTGATTTTTTTCGGCCTGTCACTTTTTATCGCCGTGCTGTTTCTGGTGGTGCCGTTCTTCCTAGCGCCATATAAACCCGATCCGGAAAAGGCTTCCGCTTACGAATGCGGCTTTCCAGCTTTCAGCGATTCGCGCACGCGGTTTGATGTGCGCTTCTATCTGGTCGCCATTCTGTTCATCATCTTCGATTTGGAAGTAGCCTTTCTGTTTCCGTGGGCAGCCGCCTTCGGCGACGCAGGGGCGTATGGCTTCTGGGCGATGATGCTTTTCCTTGGCGTGTTGACGGTTGGCTTCATCTATGAATGGCGGAAAGGGGCTTTGGAATGGGATTGATCACCAACTCGCAAGACGCGCCAAAGTCTGCCGCGCAGTCCGATCCGTTTTTCACAGATATCTCGAACGAACTGGCTGATCAGGGCTTTCTTGTCACGACGTCGAGCGCGCTTATTCAGTGGGCGCGTACTGGCTCGCTGCACTGGATGACCTTCGGCTTGGCATGCTGCGCCGTGGAAATGATGCAGGCCGCCATGCCGCGCTACGATATGGAGCGCTTCGGATTTGCGCCGCGTGGCAGCCCACGCCAATCTGACGTGATGATCGTGGCGGGAACGCTGACCAACAAGATGGCGCCAGCTTTGCGTAAGGTTTACGACCAAATGCCAGAGCCGCGTTATGTCATTTCCATGGGCAGTTGCGCAAATGGCGGCGGCTATTACCACTACTCCTATTCAGTGGTGCGCGGTTGCGATCGTGTGGTTCCGGTCGATATTTACGTGCCTGGCTGCCCGCCAAGTTCAGAAGCGCTGCTTTATGGCGTCATGCTCTTGCAAAAGAAAATCCGCCGGGTTGGCACCATCGAGAGATAAGGAACAGAAATGCAGTGGGTTTCTGACGATAAGCTAACCACGCTTGGCGAGCACGTGGCCAAGAGCCTGGGCACGATGGCGTCGCATTGGCAGGTGGCGTTTAGCGAGCTGACGCTGAGCGTGCCGCGCGAGCATATCGCCAATGTCATGAGCTTTTTGCGCGATGATAAGCAATGCCAGTTCACTTGTCTGATAGATATTTGCGGCGCTGATTATCCAGACCGTGCCGAGCGCTTCGATATCGTCTATCACTTGCTCAGCCCGCAACTCAATCAGCGTATCCGAGTGAAAACCACATCGGATGAAACATCGCTTGTGCCGAGTGTGGTTGATGTTTTCCCGGCTGCGAATTGGTTCGAGCGCGAAGCCTTCGATATGTATGGCATTCTGTTTTCCGGCCATCCGGATTTGCGCCGAATCCTGACGGACTATGGCTTTGAGGGATATCCGCTACGCAAAGATTTTCCGCTCACCGGTTTTGTCGAAATCCGTTATAGCGAAGAGCATAAAAGCGTTATGTACGAGCCTGTGAAACTTCCGCAGGAATTCCGCACGTTCGATTTCACCAGCCCGTGGGAAGGGCCGGAACACATTTTGCCTGGTGACGAAAAGGCTGCCGATCAAGGGGGATAATGATGAAAGACACCCTTAAACCCGGTGTCAAAACAACATTTTCCTACACGGTTGAAAAAGAAAAAACCGTGCCGTTCACCTATCCCGAATCGGCAGAATTGCGTGAGTTCCCTGAAGTCTTCGCCTCCGGTTTCATGATATCGCTGATGGAATGGACTTGTCTGAAAGCCCTCCGTCCACACATGGCCCCTGACGAAGGCAGCGTTGGTGTGCATTTCGATATTTCCCACGTCGCGGCAACGCCCGCTGGTCTAACTGTGACCGTGGAAGTCGAAGTTACGGAAGTAAGCGGCCAGAAAGTGTGGTTCCACGTGCGCGCGCATGACGGCTACGACATGATCGGCGAGGGATATCATGAGCGTTATATCGTGCAATGGCCCCGCTTTTATGCGCGCGTTGAGAGGAAAAACAAGGGGGGCGAACAATAACATTTTGCGACATGAAGGCGCGCTTGTGATAAGGATCAGTGGAAAGTGCTTTCGTCCAATAGGCTTATCGCTCTGAAAAGGGTATGAGTAGAGCTGAATATTTCTTAATCTCTTGAAAGGCTGGGTGCATACGGGCAATGGCTGACGGTGAAGCGGATGAAATAGCGAAAAAGTCTAAAACTGCGAACGAATCGCAGGAACTGGCACAATCGCAACAGCAGGAACAGGCTACGGCCCAGACACAAACTGCCGCACCTTCACAGTCCGGCGAGGCCGTCGCAGCCCGCGGCGGATGAAGACGTCGTCGAGTCGGCTGTAAATCCGCAGGCCGATGACAAAGCGTCTCGCAGCTTTACATTGAACTTCGGCCCGCAGCATCCGGCGGCACACGGCGTGTTGCGGTTGATCCTCGATTTGGACGGCGAAGTAGTCGATCGTGTCGATCCGCATATTGGGCTGTTGCATCGCGGCACTGAAAAGCTGATTGAGCATAAGACTTACCTCCAGGCGATTCCCTATTTCGACCGGCTCGATTACGTTGCGCCGATGAACCAGGAGCACGCCTTCTGTCTGGCGATTGAAAAGCTGCTGGGCGTGGAAGTGCCGATTCGTGGGCAGCTTATCCGTACACTGCTCTCAGAAATGGGGCGGCTCCTTTCGCATCTTTTGAATATCGGCGCGCAGGCCAATGATGTGGGCGCGCTTACGCCACAGCTCTGGCTCTATGAAGAGCGCGAGAAGATGATGGTCTTCTCCGAGCGGGCGTCAGGCGCTCGCATGCACGCCAATTTTTTCCGCCCCGGAGGTGTACACCAAGATCTTCCGCAGGCGCTAGTCGATGATATCGAGGCGTTCCTTGATCCGTTCTTGCAAGTGCTGACCGACACTGAAGCACTGCTGACAGATAACCGCATTTTCAAGCAGCGCAACGTGGATATCGGCGTGATTTCGCAGAAAGATGCGCTGGCTTGGGGCTTTTCCGGCGTCATGCTGCGCTCAACGGGCGCGGCATGGGATTTGCGTAAAGCTCAGCCGTACGACTGCTACGCCGATATGAAATTCGACGTGCCCATCGGCAAGAACGGCGACTGCTACGACCGCTATTTGATGCGCCTGGAAGAAATGCGTCAGGCTGTCAGCATCATGAAGCAGTGTCTGGAGCGGCTGAACTCGCAAGCAGGGCGCGGGCCGGTGCTCGCCACCGACCACAAAGTCACACCGCCTCGCCGTGCTGATATGAAGCGCTCTATGGAAGCGCTGATCCATCACTTCAAGCTTTATTCCGAAGGCGTTCAAGTGCCTGCGGGCGAAGTCTACGCTGCAGTCGAGGCTCCGAAGGGCGAATTCGGCGTGTATCTCGTAGCCGATGGCTCCAGCCGACCTTACCGCTGTAAAATCCGTGCGCCTGGATACGCACACTTGCAGGCCATGGATTTCATGAATAAAGGGCATCTACTCGCGGACGTGTCGGCGATTCTAGGGTCTCTGGATATCGTGTTCGGGGAGATCGACCGTTGAACCTATCTCCTGGCAATGACGCGCGGTTCCAACGCGGTTGGGACACGCTCCAAAAGATCGACGGCAAAGCCGCCGAACGCGTTATGTACAGCATGAAGGACATTTGCCCTGAGCTAGGAGAATTCATCGTTTCCTTTGCTTATGGCGATGTTATATCTCGTCCTGCTCTAGGATTAAAAGAACGCGAGCTTATCACCGTCGTTGCACTGACAGCGATGGGAAACGCTAAGCCGCAGCTTATAGTTCATATCGGCGCGGCGCTGAATGTCGGTTGCAAGCCGCAAGAGATTGTCGAAGCTATCTTGCAGATGGCTGTTTATGCAGGTTTTCCGGCTGCACTCAATGCTATGTGTGCAGCAAAGGAAGTGTTCGCTGAACGCGGGCTGCTTCCCGCTTGTGAACAGGAAGAAACAACATGAGCGTCCGTCGTTTAGATCCCAACCAGTCAACCGCGTTTGAATTCACGCCGGACAACCTCGCGTGGTGTAAGGCGCAGATCGCGAAATACCCAGAAGGGCGCGAGCAATCCGCCGCAATTCCCATTCTCTGGCGCGCGCAAGAGCAAAATGACGGCTGGCTCCCGGAAGCGGCGCTTCGCGCTGTGGGCGACCTGCTCGGCATGGCCTATATCCGCGTGTACGAGGTCGCCACGTTCTACACGATGTTCAACCTCTCGCCGGTGGGGAAATATTTCATCCAGCTTTGCGGTACCACGCCATGCATGCTCCGCGGGTCGGAAGAGTTGGTCGCTGTGCTGAAAGAATTTATCGGCCCGGCTAACACTGTCACCGAAGATGGGCTGTTTTCGTGGACGGAAGTCGAATGCATGGGCGCGTGCGTGAATGCTCCTATGGTGCAGATCAACCAGGACTATTACGAAGATCTGACGCCAGGTGGCCTGCAAACCATGCTGGAACGGCTGAAAAACGGCGTCGTGCTGAAACCAGGCTCGCAAAGCAACCGCCAGTTTTCCGCTCCTGCGAGCGGCCCGCGCACCCTGCTGAATACTGAGGAGTAACGATGCTCGCCGACAAGGACCGCATTTTCAAAAACCTGTACGGCCTGCATGACTGGCAGCTTCCCGCTGCTAAGAAACGCGGCGCATGGGACGGCACCAAAGCCTTCATCGACAAGGGGCACGACTGGATCATTGACGAGGTGAAAGCCTCCGGCCTTCGCGGACGCGGCGGCGCGGGCTTCCCCACGGGGCTCAAATGGTCGTTCATGCCAAAGGAAGATCCACGCCCCAGCTATCTGGTCGTAAACGCCGACGAATCAGAGCCCGGCACCTGTAAAGACCGCGAAATCATTCGGCATGATCCGCAACTGCTTGTCGAAGGCTGCCTGCTCGCCGGTTTCGCCATGCGTTGTCATACCGGCTACATCTACATTCGCGGCGAATTCATCCGCGAACGTGAGCGCCTGCAAGCCGCTATCGACGAAGCCTACGCCGCAAAACTTATCGGCAAGGGCAACGTCCACGGATGGGACTTTGACCTCTATGTGCATCACGGCGCTGGCGCTTATATCTGTGGCGAGGAAACCGCGCTTCTGGAAAGCATCGAGGGCAAGAAAGGCCAGCCGCGCCTTAAACCGCCATTCCCCGCCATGGCGGGCCTGTGGGGCGCGCCAACCACGGTCAACAATGTCGAATCTATCGCGGTGACGCCTGATATTCTGCGGCGTGGCGCGTCGTGGTTTTCAGCGCTCGGACGGCCGAACAACACTGGCACCAAGCTTTTCTGCATCTCCGGCCACGTCAATGAGCCGTGCAATGTGGAAGAGGAAATGGGCATTCCCCTTCGCGAGTTGATTGAAAAGCATGCGGGCGGTGTTCGCGGCGGCTGGGATAATTTGCTGGCGGTCATTCCCGGCGGATCGTCGGTGCCGTGCGTGCCCGCAAATCAGTGTGACGATCTCCGCATGGATTTCGACAGCCTGCGCGAAGTGCAATCCGGTCTCGGCACGGCTGGCGTTATCGTGATGGACAAGTCCACCGACATCATAAAGGCTATCGCAAGGCTGGCGCATTTCTACAAACACGAAAGTTGCGGTCAATGTACCCCTTGCCGGGAAGGCACCGGCTGGATGTGGCGCATACTCGAACGCATGGTAAAAGGCGACGCCAAGCTGGAAGAAATCGATCAGCTTTGGGAAGTGTCCAAGCAAATCGAAGGTCACACCATCTGTGCGCTGGGTGACGCCGCCGCTTGGCCGGTACAAGGGCTTATCCGGCATTTCCGGCATGTGATCGAAGAGCGGCTTGATCCGCGGCGCGCCAGTGGCAAACGGCGTTTTGTGGCGGAGTAGCAAAAAGGACAAGGCAGCATATGCGCGGCAGGGTTCTGGGATACGACTACGAGACAGGCGAAGGCGTCATCAGCGGCGATGATGGCAATCGCTATATCGTAAAGCGCAGCGATTTGGGATCTGGCGTGCGCTCTCTCGTTCCTGGTAAAGCCGTTGATTTCATTGTGGAAAGTGGAGCCGCCACTGGAGTTTACCCGGTAGTGACCGGGATGGACGACAAAAACAAATGGATCGCCGCGCTCTTAGCGTTTTTCTTCGGCGGGTTTGGGGTGCACAAGTTTTATCTCGGTAAAAACACCGCTGGCCTCATAATGCTCGGCGTCTTTCTGGTGGGGATTATTTTCGTCGCAATCCCCTCCATTATCATAGGAATTATAGCGTTTATCGAAGCGATCATTTATCTGATCAAATCGGACGAAGAGTTTTACGAGGATTACGTTGCAGGTGACCGCTCTTGGTTCTAAGCGGTCCCAATAGAATGTTGCCGAAGTTCGTATTCAGGTTGACTTTCACCAGAGTTACGAGACGGCGGGGAGAGTAAAAAGCTAACTTATGCCCAATTGCCAGCGAACGGATGGCTCGTTTATAAGATTGTCACATTCGGCGCCACTAGAGCGGACCGGCATGCAAAAGATGAGAAGCGAATGCCTACACTGATTATCAATGGCCAGACGATCGAGGTGGAAGACGGCCTCACTCTTTTACAGGCATGCGAGCAGGCCGGCGCCGAAATTCCGCGTTTCTGCTACCATGAACGCCTTTCCATCGCGGGTAACTGCCGCATGTGTCTGGTCGAAGTTGTGGGCATGCCGAAACTGGTTGCCTCGTGCCATACCAGCGTGAACGATTTGCGCCCCGGCAAAGACGGCACTCCGCCAACGGTTAACACCGATTCGCCCGCCGTGAAAAAAGCGCGCGAAGGCGTGATGGAACTTTTGCTGATCAACCACCCGCTGGATTGCCCAATCTGCGACCAGGGCGGCGAATGCGACCTGCAAGACCAGGCCGTCGCTTACGGCAAGGACACCAGCCGCTACCGGGAAGACAAGCGCGCCGTCGAAGACAAAAACATCGGGCCGCTGATTAAAACCATCATGACGCGCTGCATCCAGTGCACGCGCTGTGTGCGGTTCATCACGGAAATCGCAGGCGTACCGGAACTGGGGCTCATCGGGCGCGGCGAAGACGCTGAAATCACCACTTATCTAGAACGTGGCATGACATCCGAACTGTCGGGCAACCTCATTGATGTGTGCCCGGTTGGCGCGCTGACCTCCAAACCCTACGCGTTCAAAGCGCGCCCCTGGGAGCTGCGCAAAACCGAATCCATCGACGTGATGGACGCCATGGGCGCGAATATTCGCATCGACACGCGCGGACGGGAAATTTTACGCATTGTGCCCCGTAACCATGATGGCGTGAACGAAGAATGGATTTCCGATAAATCGCGCTTCGTATGGGACGGCATCCGCAGCAAACGTCTTGATCGCCCCTATATCCGCCGGGATGGCAAGCTTGAAGAAGCCACCTGGGCCGAAGCTTTCACCACCATCGCTGACCGCGTGAAAGAAGCCGGCAAGGAGCGCATCAGCGCAATCGCAGGCGACCTCGCCAGCGTCGAAGACATGTACGCGCTGAAAAAACTGTTTAGCACACTTGGCTCCGGCTATATTGACTGCCGTCAGGAAGGCGCTCCGTTCGATCCGAAGAAGGGCCGCGCCAGCTACCTGTTCAACTCCTCCATTGCAGGGCTGGAAGAAGCCGACGCGCTGCTGCTCATTGGCACGGACCCGCGCCGGGAAGCGCCGGTGCTCAATACGCGGATTTTCCGTGGCTGGCGGTCAAAGCGGCTGAAAGTGGCTTCGCTGGGCGCTGCTTTGGATGCCCCTTACCAATATACAGATCTGGGTGACAGTGCTGAGACGCTCCGTGAGCTGGCCGAAGGCAAGCACCCATTTGCTGAGGAACTTAAGGCCGCCAAGCGTCCGATGCTAGTCGTTGGCGAGGCCGCCTACGCCCGCAAAGATGGCGCGGCCATTTTGGGATACGCAGCGCAAATCGCCAAGGCATGCGGGCTCTTAAAAGCAGACGAAAACTGGAACGGTTTCAACATCTTGCACACGGCAGCGGCGCGTGTTGGCGGGCTTGATCTCGACTTCGTACCAAACGGATCAGCGGCAGGCAAAAACGTGCT